>CAVXUV010000024.1:0-130753 GCA_963765095.1 uncultured Alphaproteobacteria bacterium | reverse complement strand
GAGTCATTTTCTAATCCCCGGTCTTGAACGTGCCGGACGGCGCGGCAGTGAAATTGTCGTTGCCCATGGGGGCAGGTTCCTGGCCTGTGATCAGGTAGTTCGATACCACCCATCCCATGGTCGCCAGCGTCGAATCCAGCATGGCCACATCGATGAAGCGGCCCTCGCCCGTCCTCTCGCGTCCCACCAAAGCCGCGGCAATGGCATAGGCGGCGGTGATGCCACCGATGCTGTCGCAGACAGGATAGCCCACGCGCAGCGGCGCGCTTTTGCTGTCGCCGGTAATGCTCATGGCGCCGGAAAGACCCTGAATGATCTGGTCATAGGCCGGCGCATCCTTCATCGGGCCGGATTGTCCGAAGCCGGAAAGCGCGCAATAGACCAGCCGCGGATTGATAGCCGACAATTCCTTGTAGCCCACGCCCAGACGGTCCATCACGCCCGGGCGGAAATTCTCGATCACCACATCGGCGCTTTCGACCAGGCGTCCGAATATCTTCTTGCCGCCCTCGGATTTCAGATTGATGGTGATGGAGCGTTTTCCCGCATTCTGCGCCAGGAAAGACGCCCCCATATGCTTGCGGCTGAGTTCGGGATCGGCACCCAATTGGCGGGCCAGGTCGCCGGTCCCCGGCGTCTCGGCCTTGATCACATCGGCGCCCAAAAGCGCCAGCTGATAGGCGCAGAAGGGTCCGGCCAACACATTGGTGACATCGATAACTCGGATTCCGGCGAGAGGTGCGCTCATTGTCCCTACCGCCGGATAAAGGGGTTGGGGACATCGAGGTCTGTGGATATCCAGACGGTCTTGACCTCCAGGAACTCGAACATGGCGTTGGAGCCGGATTCACGCCCAACGCCGGACCGCTTGAACCCGCCGAACGGCGAGGTGAAACTGGTCGCGCGGTAATTGTTGACCCATACGCTGCCGGCTTGCAGCTTGTCGCTCACCCGCAAAGCCCGATCCAGGCTTTTGGTCCAGACACCCGCTGCCAGGCCGTAAAGGACATCGTTGCCGATGCGGATGGCATCATCGACATCCTTGAATTTGATCACGCTCAGGACCGGACCGAACACTTCCTCCTGCGCGATCCGCATCTTGTTGTCGACATTGGTGAAGATCGTGGGCTCGATAAATCGCCCGGCGCCAATATCAGGACGCGCCTTGCCGCCCAGCGCGAGACATGCGCCTTCGGCTTTGGCGATCTCGATATAAGTCAAAATCTTATCGAATTGCGGCTTGGTGGCGATGGGACCGATCTGGGTGTCGTCCAACCCCGGATCGCCCAGTTTGGCATTCTTCACGAAGGCGATCAGCCGGCCGACGAACGCGTCGTGGATATTCTCCTGGACCAGGAGCCGCGAGCCGGCGATGCAGGTCTGTCCCGCCGCCGCAAAGATGCCGGAGACCACGCCCTTGACGGCTTGATCCATATCGGCGTCGTCAAACACGATATTGGGCGATTTGCCGCCTAACTCGAGGGTTACGGTCTTAAGCCCTTTGGCCGCCAGTTCGTAAATGGCGATGCCCGCCGCTTCGCCGCCGGTGAAGCCGATATGGGCGACGTCGGGATGGCTCACCAAAGGCACGCCCACCTCGGCGCCGAAGCCGGTCACGACATTGACCACGCCATCCGGAAAACCCGCCTCCTTGAACAGCCGCGCCAGTTCGATCATCGACGCAGACGTGAATTCCGACGGCTTGATCACCGCGGTGCAGCCGGTCGCCAGTGCCGGGGCCAATTTCCAGCTCGTCAGAGTAAGCGGCGAATTCCATGGCGTGATGATGGCGACAACGCCTTTGGGCTCATTCTTGGTATAGGCGAACACGCCATCCTTGTCGGTGGGGATGACCTTGCCCTCCACCTTGTCGGCCATGCCCGCGTAATAATAGAAATATTCCGCCATATAGCGGATCTGCTTGAGCACTTCGGCTTTCAGCTTGCCATTGTCGCGGCGCTCGATTTCCGCGAGATGCTCGGCATTGGCGGCGATCAGATCGCCCACCTTATGCAACAGCTTGCCGCGCTCGGTCGCCGTGAGAGATGGCCATGTGCCACTGCCGAATGCCGTCTTGGCGGCGCCAACCGCTGCCGCGACGTCGTCCGCGCGGCCGCGCGCGATCTCGGCCCATACTTTGCCGGTATAGGGATTCTCGCTCGGAAAATAGACGCCATCCGCTGGCGGCAATTCCCTGCCGCCGATATAATGACCATAGCGTTTGAGCGCTTCCGACATCAGATCAAGGTGTCTCGGTATTGTAAAACTCGCCGAACAATTCCCGCTCGGATGGGCGATCTTCCGGGATCGGACGGCTCACCCAGGTCAACTGCATATAGTGCTTTACGTTGACATTCTCGTTGGTGATGTTGCCGCCCCAGATGCCGCACCCCATCGATGATGTCATCGGCATACCGTTGTCCCATGCGCCGGCATTGGCCTTGGATTGCGGCTGACGCACCATGATCCGGCTGACGGGGGCCATCAGCGCCAGACGCTGAATATGGTCGTCGTCATGGGAATAGATGCCGCATGAATGTCCCCGGCCGCCAACTTCATAGATCTGGCTGACTTTCTTCAGCGCTTCGTCAAACCCTTCATATTTGATGATCGACAGAACCGGCGACAATTTCTCGGAGGAGAAAAGATAGTCCTTGCCGATATGCGTTTCCGGCACGATGAGAAAGCTCTTGCCGTCCGGAAGCGTGAAACCCGCGATCTCGGCGATGATTTTGGCGGGGCGCGCGATGGTGTTTGAGGTGCGGTGGTTTTCTTTGTCCCACATCGCCTTCTGCAGCAATTGCTTTTCCTGCGGTGTTACAAGATAGCCGCCTTCTTTCTGCAGCGCCTCAAGAAACCTGTCGTAGATGCGCCCATCCACCAGCAGATTGCCATCGGCGGAGCAGCCGGATCCGTTGTCGGACGTTTTAGATATGCGAGTATTTTTAGCGGCGATCTCGATGTCCGCGGTTTCATCGATCACCATGGTGGCGTTTCCGGCGCCCACGCCATAAGCGGGCTTGCCGGACGAGTAGGCCGCGCGCACCATCTGCTGGCCGCCCGTGGCGATGGTGAGGTCGCACCGCGCCATCAATTCTTGCGCCAGCGGGATCGAGGGCTTCTCGATGATCTGAAAAACATCCTCGGGGCAGCCAAGCTTTTTTACCGCTTCGCGCATCAGCCGCACGCACTCGATGCTGGTTTTCTTTCCCGCCGGATGGGGCGCGAAAATGATCGCGTTCTTGCATTTGAGGGAATAGATGCCGTTGCCGACTTCGGTGTGACCGGCATTGGTCACGGGCACCAGGCTGGCGATCACGCCGACCGGCTTGGCGTATTTTACCAGCCCTTTGACGTGATCTTCTTCAACGATCCCCATGGATTTGGCGCGCAACGCATCGCGCAGAATGCCGTGCAGTTTGAATTGCTTGTTGGGGCGCCCGGCGCGGTCGCCGAGACCGCTTTCATCCACGCCCATGTTGCTGAGACGGGTAAATGTCTTTTCGTTGGAAAGCGCCCAAGCCACCGCCTGGATCAGGCGATCGATCCTGGCCTGGTCGTAGCCCGCGATCTCGTTCAAGGCGGTGCGTGCTCGCGCGACCAGATTTTGAACGGTCTGCTTTTCCTCTTCGGTAATTGCCCGGGGTGCCATTAAAATTCCTCGTGAGAATGCTTGATCGGATTTCGGCCATCACATGCGGATTGAGACCGTTGCGGTGATGACCGGGCCGCGCCAAAGTCTGCCCTATTGCCGGAATGCCCCTCAGTCCGGCGCGATCTTCGTCGCCGGACCCGCCGGGATACTAGATTGTTTGTGCCATTTCCTCACCCGCCCTGAAGCGTCTATTCCTTCCCCAAATTAATGTACTAGTTAGTATATTAGGGGCGGAAAATTCTCAATAGCTTTCCCACACGCCTTGCTGTCGCCTTAAGGGAAAATTGTTATAAAACAGCTGGTTATGGAAATATGCGCGGGTGCGCCGCGGTCCGTCTCCCGCGTCCCCAGGATGCCCGGCAGGGCAAGTCCTCTCTTCAACTTCCCGCGCAGGGAGCGACGCTTGCGCCTGTCAGGGACGCTGCGGACGGGGCGCCCGGCGGCGCGCATCCGATCCATGATTTCCTGGTCATTTGTCGTTTCCCCAACTGCCTTCTTTTCCCAAAAGGCCTGACTTATCAGGTTAAAATAGAACGTACTAACTGGTTAGTGTCAATCTTCACCTCCGCCCCGAAATCTGCCAGATTGGCGGCAAGCGATAAAATGACGGGAACGGGAACACCATGAAGGCAACCGTGAAAAAGCTGCTCGCCGGCGCGGGCCTAATCACTCTTTTGCTTCCATTGAATGCGGGCTTTGCCCAAGACCAGATCCCTGGCGGCGCCATCAATCAGAATCTGGGCGACATGGACTATGGCGTCTGCCGCGGTCTCGACGCCAAATGCTTCCATGATTGGCCTCGCGCCAAGACCACGGAATATCGCGTCCTTCTCTACACCCACACGGGGGGACCGCGTCACGAAGACCTGGGCAAGCCGCTGGCCGACGGCCTCAATCCGCCGCTCGATGACAGCAATGTGGTGCAGCATCAGATGCTCAAGCTGATGGCCGCCAACGGCATCAAGCTCGATTATACCGAAGACAATAAGGTCATGTTGGGCCTGAGCCGCTACAATGCGGTGATCTTCTATTCGACCTCGCGCGACGCCTTGGACGACAATGCCAAGACCGCACTCAGACAATATATGCGCGCGGGCGGCGGTTTTGTCGGCATCCATAACGCCTTCGGCACCATGTATAATTGGCCGTACTATGAGGGCCTTTTGGGCGGCGCCAATTATTACGATCACGGCCCCGAGCGCGGCGCCCAGGTGGTGATTCAGGACTCCAACGATGCGTCGACTAAGGGCTTGCCGTCGCGCTGGGCCTTTACCGACGAATGGTACAATCTCATTCCCTTCCCCACCCATGTGCGTTTCCTGGCCACGGTGGACGAAAAGACCTATGGCGCGCCGCGTCGGCCGGCCGGCGGCCCTCGCCGCCTGAGTACTGATATCGTGCCCCAGGGTTTCGTGCCCCAGGACCAGTCCGTGGTCGGGCATGATCCCGGCCATGGCGATTTCCATCCCGTCGCCTGGTGTCAATATTACGATGGCGGCAAAGCCTGGCTCACCACTTTGGGTCATGATGCCGGCGACTTCGCCGCCAGCGACCAGGAATTTCCCGGCTCGCAGGAATTCCAGAAACTGATCCTGGGCGGCATCAAAAGCGTGATGGGCACGGAGCCGTTCTGCCAATAGGAACAGCTGGCGCCGGCCTGTCGGCGGTAGCAGCAGCGGGTTATCCTCGCGCCATGGCGGACATCGACCTTGCCGAGCTGTTGCAACAGGCCGTTGCGGAACTCAACGCGGACGAGATCGGCGCCGCTGAAAATTTGCTGCAGCAAATAGCCGACAGCGGGCGCCGAATCCCGCAAGCCACAACCTTGATGGGCGTGGTGCGTTCACGCCAGAAACGTTACGACGAAGCGGAAGCCTTGTTCGGCGAAGTGCTGAAAAACCAGCCAGGCCAGCCGACAACGCTTTATTATCTGGCGACCGCGCAACGGGAAAAAGGCGCCGCAGAAGCCGCGGCCAGAAACTATCGCAAAGTGCTTGCTGCCCGCCCGGATTTCATCGATGCCGCGCTCGGGTTGGCCGCCAGCTTGCGGGCCCTGGGTGAGGCGGAAGCGGCAAAAGAGATGTATCAGCGCGTTCTGGCCAGCGTCCCCCAATCCGTGGAAGGCATGGCAGGGCTTGGCGCGGCCTGCAACGATCTGGGCCTGTATGACGAGGCCGAGGCCCTGCTTTCTGGCGCGCAAAAACTGCCCGCGCCCAAGGACCTGATCGCTGAGATCGAAAACCATTTGGGCGTCGCGAAAATGTCCCAGCGCCGCTTCACCGACGCATTGCCCCATTTCGAGCGCGCGCAGTTTCTTGTGCCCGGCCATCCCGCGGCCGAGAAAAATCGCGCACGGGTGCTGGACTATCTCAATCGGCCGGAGCGAGCGGCCAGCGCCTATCGCCGTGTGCTGGCCAACGATCCCCTGGATCTCAAGACCCATCTTCTGCTCGACGAATTGCTGCACCGTTCCGGCCGCCCATCGGACATGTTGCGCTCTTACGACGAGGCGGCGCGCGCCAAGCCGGCATCACCCATTCCCGCTACGGCAAAGGGCGACCAATTGCTGCTGCTGGATCGTCCAGCAGAAGCCGCCGACTCTGTTTGGCCGGGCCTTGCGCCTTCAACCGGATCATGTCGCCGCACATATCGGCCTGGGCCGCGCCCTGGCCGCGCTCGGCGATCACGACAGCGCCCTCCGCGCGTTCGAAGGCGCGCAAAAGGCCTGTCCCGAAAACCCCGATCTCGACACCGCCTTTGCCTTTGAATTGCTGCGGCAGAAGGATGATGCAAGAGCACTGACGCTCGCAGAACGGGCGATCGCCCTGGCGCCCCGTCATCAACCGGCGCTGGCGGTGCTGGGTCTATGTTATCGCGCCAGGAACGACGACCGCGAAGACGCGCTTTGCGGTTATGAGCGCTTTGTGCAGGTTTTCGACCTGGAGCCGCCCGAAGGCTTTGGCGACATTGCGTCCTTCCATGACGCGCTTCGCGCGCATCTTGAAACATTGCATGGCCAGACCAAGGAATTTTTCAGTCAAACTCTCCGCGGCGGCACGCGCACGGTCGAGGATATCTTTGCCTTCCATCATCCTTTGCGACAAGGATTGAAGCAGCGCATCATGGAAGTGGTGGGGCGCTATATCGCGGGCATGCCCGAAAGCACCGCCCACCCGTTCCTGGCGCGGCGCGAGGGCGCGTTCCGCTTTCTGGGTTCGTGGTCTTCGCGGATGACGGGCGGGGGCTTCCACGTCAATCACATCCACAATGGCTGGATCAGCTCGGCTTATTATGTGGACGTGCCAGAGGCTTCCGAGGGTAGGGAAAGTCATCAAGGCTGGCTCAAATTCGGCGAGCCGTCCGCCGATCTGGGCCTCGACAATCCCATCCGCCGCATGGTTCAGCCGAAGCCGGGCCGGCTGGTCCTCTTTCCTTCCTATCTGTGGCACGGCACCGTTCCCTTCCATTCGGACGAGACCCGCATGACCATCGCCTTCGACATCATTCCCGTTCCCAAATCGTAACCAGATTGGAGCATCCATGTTCTGGAAATCGGTTCCCCCAGATCCGTCCGGTCCGCAACCGCGCAACCGGTTGGACAATGTGGAATTGCCGGAAGCCGGCATGTTCGAGGCCGCGGTGCTCAATATCCTGAATCAGGGTTTGGGCTTCCGTAAATCCACCGAGACGGGCGTCTGCGCATTGGGTGACGAGCGCATCATCCCCATGATGTCTTATGCCCTGGTCGAATATCTGATGGGGCTCGATCTGTCGGGCTTCGAGCTTCTGGAATTGGGCGGGGGGCATTCCACCGAATTCTGGAGTCAGCGGGTCAAGTCCGTGATCACGCTGGAGACCGACGCGGAATGGGCGCACACGCTGAGCGCCGACGCCTTTCCCAATGTCGAAATCCGCACCACCACTGCCGAACGCATTGCCCAGGACATGAGGACCCTGGGCCGCGCGTTCGACGCCGTCATCGTCGATGCCAGCGCCAACCGCTATCGCTGCGCCAAGACCGCGCTCGGCATATTGAAGCCGGGCGGTTTCATCCTGCTGGACAATGCCGATTGGTATCCCAACACCACCGCGATGTTGCGCGCCGCCGATCTGATTCAGGTGGATTTTCCCGACTTCCGGCCGTTGCGCTGGTACCGCTGTGCCACGTCCCTGTTCCTGCACAAGGATTTCCGCGCCCGGCCCCGCTATGAAAGATTGCCCCAGCCCCTGATCGGTGGAAAAGACATCGCCGCCGCCAATGAATGGGACAAGATCGAATAATTCACAAAAAAAAGGCGCCACGAATGGCGCCTCAGTTCAAGGGGTCGGGGAAGCAACGTCAGTCACGCGGTCCGGGCCTGTTGTCAGGCACCCGGGGAATTGCTTTGGCGGGGTGCGCGGCCAGCCAGTCCATCCGCGCCGTATCCAGTTTCACCATATGGACGGTGTCGGCAAAGACGATTTTCTGTTCGCTCTTGGGCGACCAGGCGGCCCATTTGATTTCGGCCGTGTTCGGATTGCCCTTGTCGGCGAAGGCCACCAGCGAATTCATCATGTCGGCGGAGAGCGTGCGGTCCCACGCATTCCAGGCGCGCGTCTTGCGGAACATGTTGAACACATCCTGGGTCCCGAACCAGAAAGGAATGTCGGCGGTGTGATAGGCGCCCGCCGTGGCGGGATCCATATCGGCAATCTTCACACCCGGCTCGAAGGACGGATTGAGCGCGAACATGTCGATATAAGCGGGCGACTTGTTGAACTCGTTTTGCAGCCGCGAGCAGGAGCGGGCGTGCGCTTCCAGATCGGCCTCGCGAGCGGCATCGATTCCCACCTTGCGGATGTCGGCATCGGTTGAGACGGGAAACAGCTTGAGGAATTCCGGCGCGTTCTCGCCATAAAGCCGTTCAGCGACTTCCTTGTATTCCGCCACCGTCTTGGCACGGACCAGGGGGCTGCCGGCGTCGAGATCCTCGTGATTGAAGCTGGAAATGATCGGCACGTCACTGGCCGCATGCGACGCCAGCATCTGCGCCTTGGGCGTCGTGGTGAAGTAGCCGTCCATCACCGCGCTGGTGCGCAGGCCGGGATTGTTGTTGCCCACCTGCGATTCCGCCTGCACGGCGATGATCTTGTCCGCCGGCACTTGCCGCATGTCCTGGAGATTGGCGGCGCCCAAACGGCGCTGGATTTCAAGCCCGGTCTTCTCACCGTCGGCAAGCGGGGCAGGATCGTTATCCCAGTTGCAGCCACTGGACATCACCGCGCTGCTGAAGAGCCCCTTGGACAGGGGACTGAAAATCTGCGCCACCACCGAGCCGGCGCCTGCCGACTGCCCCATGATCAGGACCTTGCGGGGATCGCCGCCGAACTTGGCGATATTGTCGTGAATCCAGCGCAACGCGGCATTCTGGTCGAGATAGGCATAATTGCCGGAATGACCACCCTGCTCACGGGTGAGTTCGGGATGCGCCATGAAGCCCAGAATACCCACGCGATAGTTGAGATTGACGAACACCGCCTTGCCGCTTTTGGCGATGGGTTCACCGCCATAAAGGGCGATGCCGCTGGAGCCGATCGTGCCGCCGCCGCCATAAATAAAAACGATCACGGGCAGATTGGAGCCGGCATGGGAATCGCCCGGCGCCCAGATATTCAAATAGAGACAGTCTTCGCTGGTCGCCTCTTCGCCGAAATAATGGTTGATGTTATGCGGGCGGAGCACCTGCATGCATTCCGGCATCTTGCGGTCCGCATTCCATGTGCCTTTCCAGCTCATGGGCTGAGGCGGCTGCCAGCGCAAATCCTGAACCGGCGGCTTGGCGAACGGTACGCCGAACCAGGCCTTTACGCCCGAATCCAGCACCTTGCCGGCCAAGTCCCGCCACTGGTTTGGATCGGCGCAACCGGGGTCACGACCGTCTGGCCGAACAGCGGTGTGGTGAACAGGGCGACGGCGAGGGTGGCTGCACCGGTGGCAAAGCCGAATAGTTTCCGCGTCGTCGCCCTGTTCATGATCTCACCACTTCTTGCGCAGACCGATCAGGACCAGACGGCCCAATGGACTGGCGTCTGAGGCATCGTAACCGGCAGCGACATTGTAGGGCGGCGGTCCCTGATTGAAGAGATCGTCCGCCGTCACATAAATCTGCGTGCCGCCGGAATAGGCGAACAGGCCATCGGGCAGAGTGTACGCCACCGTCATGTCCATCGTGACGTAAGCCGGGACTTTATAAAGACCGGTGAACGGCACCGAGGTGGTGGGCTGATAGTAAGGCGTCTCGTAATTCACGAAGATGTTCGAGCTGAACGAATCCAGCTGCCAGCCAAGGGACCCGCGACCCAGGAACGCCAGCGAGCTGAAGGTGGTGTTGGCGTTCTTGTTCAGGTTGCTGACGATTGCGCCGCCGAAACCGCCGCCTTGCTGGTCGAAGCGCAGCTTCTGGCTGCCGTCGAAGCCGATATTGAACATGCCCCAATTGTCGGCGGGCTGGAAGGCATAATTGACGTTGAAGTCGATGCCGTTGGCCCACAGATTGAAGGCATTCTGCTGAACGTAATATTGCAGGAAGGTGACCGGACCCGTAGGAACCGAGTTCACGCGTACGCCGGACGCGTAAGCGGCTGCGACCTGCGCGGCGGACGGGTTGATGATCAGGTTCTTGTTCAGAGCTGCAATCTGCGTGTCCAAGGTCATCACCGGCGAGGTGATGGCGCCCACCAGCTTGTCCTGCCAGTAGGTGACATTGCCGGTCAGCCCGTTGAGAGGGTGCCAGAATTTGCCGGCATCGAAGTCGATGCCCGCCGAGTAGGCCGTGCCTTGCTCCGGCTTCACGGTTGCGCCGCCGGGACCAGCGACGGTCACGCCTTGGTTGGTGGCATTGCCGACGGTGCAGCCTGCGGCGCAGTTGATGCCCGTGCCGCCGCCCGTGTTGGCATAGCCGGCGGGAACCGAAGCCGGCCCGCCGGTGCCTGTGCCATAACTGACCGAGGACTCCGTGGTGAGACCGGCGATCCCGCCGGTGCTGGTCAGTGCGGGCGCCACGAACGAAGTGCTGTAAGAGCCACGCGCCTTCAGGCCGTCGACGATGTCCCAATCGATACCGATCTTCGGATTCTTGGTATCGCCCACATCGTTGTATTTGTCATAACGACCGGAAACGTCGATATCGACCGACTTGACCAGCGGAATGTTCCACGCCGGGCTGACGACCGGAATGAAGAATTCGGCATAGGCCGCATAGACGTAGCGGCCAAACTTGGCCGAGAAATTGCTGGACGTGGTGGACGAAGGACCCGCCGAGTTATTGGCAATCGCATATTGATAGATGCCGTAATTGCGGTATTCCGTGCCAAACGACGTTTTGACATCGCCGGCCCCGTCATTGAACAAGGTGCCGCCCGCCTTGATATTGACGTCGTTCATATTCTGGTTGGTCTGCGAGATGCTGTTGTTGTCGGTGAGCTGTTGCAGCACCGCGGCGCTGGTATTGGCGCCGCCGGCGGCGGCCGATCCCAAAGCGCCCCAGACATTGAGCGCATTGGCCGGGGTAAGCGGCGTGCGCGTGGTCAAATCGGTGGTGCCCAATACAACCGGCATCGAGGACGCCGTCAGGCTGCCGCCGGAATTGGTGGTGCCATTGAGCGCCAGATACGCGCAAGATGCGCAGACCTGGCCGACGGTGTGCGAAAAAGCGGAGGTGCCGCCGAACATCGTGTCGATAGAGGCCAGCCAATCGCCGCCCAGCTTGATGTCTATTGTCGGCGTCGCATAGGCGACCGTCGTACCAGACTTGGTGAAGGCGCCGGGGCCGAGCAATTGATTGAAGTCCATGCGCACCGTCTCGACACCGCTGGTCGAGCCGGGAACAGCGACATAGAACGGGTTGATCTGGGCTGCGTTGGCGGCCGGGGAACCGGGACCATACACGGTCGCGGTCACGCCGGTGGTGCCGGCATTGCGCGAAACCAGCGTATTGTCGATGCGGCTCGACCAGTTGAACTGGCTCGAAACCGTCAACCAATCGGTGACATCCTCGGTGACATTGACCAAGGCTGCGTTGCGATTTTCGGACGGAAGCAAGCCCGCATAGCGCGTCTGCCCATAGAGTGCATTGGTCTGGGTGTTGGTGACGCCGGTGCCCGCCGTATAGGGATAAGGATAGACCGCCGCGGAACTGGACGAGGCGATGGTCGCCGGATCGCTGGCGAAATTGCCCAGATTCGACAGGCCCCGGAAGGTCTGATTGTCGTTGACGAAGCTGCGCGCAGTACCCAGCAACTGGCTGTTGGAGGAAAATTAGTAGGCCGCCATGACCGAGCCATGGTCCCAACGGGTGCCAATGATCTGGCTGGCGGTGAACTGGTTGTATTCCAGCCCGTCGCCATATTCGACGTCGGTCTCGGCGCCTTCATAATTGCGGCGGGTAATGAAATTGATCACGCCGGCCACCGCGTCGCTGCCGTAGATCGAGGACGCGCCGTCGGCCAGAACTTCCACCCGCTGGAGCGCGATGGTGGGGATGGTCGAAGGATCGGCCAGCGAGTGGGCGAGGCCGCTCAAGGGGATGCGATGGTCGTCGACCAGGATCAGGGTGCTGTTGGAAGCGCTGGCGCCCAGGCTGTGGATGGTGGGCGCGTTGGTGCCTGAGCCGTCGGCACTGCCGAAACCGCCCTGGCCCGGATTGCCGAAGCCGGTGACGGACGGGATGGTGGTCATCAATTGCTGGACGTCGTTGGCGCCGGTCGCCTCGATCGTGTCGCGATCCACCGTGATCACGTTATCGCCCACGGGCGCGACGATGCCGCGGATGGAGGTACCGGTGACCGTCACCGTTTCGATCGTTTCAGCGACCTGGGTGTTGGCGGCGGCGGCGGGCGCGGCCTGGGCCATCGCCGCGGTCGCCCACATGGTCGCAAGACCGATAAGCGCGGAGCCCTGCAGCAGGCGGCCGGTCAACGTCTTGGACTGAATCACATTCGTCATGAAATTCCCCTCTGAGCAGATTTTGTGGCGGTTCAGACAGCCAACGCGATGCGCGGAGGATGCGGCGCGCATGGTTTTGCGATGAGCTGAATGACCAGAATTTCCTCCCCGTACCAATCGTATTTGTCGTGACCGACTTATAACTAACTAGATGGTACAGTCGAAATCTGACATAGACTTCGCCGAGCCGTCAACTGAAATGCGGGCGGGCCTCACACGGCCGGGGGATAGCGGCGTTTTTGCAACGCTGTGAAGTTCCCAAAAAAGGCCGATTTCCTGGGGTTTAACGCAGGTCGTGGCGCGCGTCTGGCATCTCATTGAACTATCTAGTTTGCTAGTCATAGCGGCAAGAATGAAGGGCATGAAATGATGGGGCCTGCTGCGGGACGCGCATTTTGCGTGGCGATCTGCCTCTTGATTTGGTCCCTGATGCCGGTAGTGGCCCAGGCCCAGACCGCGGCGGACAGCGCCTTTGCGCAATGCGGAGCCATAGCCAATTCCAATGCGCGGCTTGCCTGCTATGACACAGCGCGCGACCAGAGCAAATCCATGCATTGGCCTGAACTCAGCGCCCCGCCCGCGCCAACCATGGCCCCGCCGGCCATGGCGGTGCATGCGCCGCTTCCGCCCGCGCCTCGTCCCGGAAAGTTGGTCGCCGCGGTCCGTCAATATTCGCTCTCGCCCCATGGCCGCTTCACGGTCGTCTTGGATAATGGCGAGATCTGGCGCCAGCTCGATTCCGACGACGGCGCGGCGCAGTTCAGGCGGAATGGCCGGAACATCGTCGAAATTTCGCGAGGCTTTTGGGGCAGCTACGATCTCAGGCTGAACGCGGCGAATCTCGTCTACAAAGTATCCCGCATCAAATAACAACACCCCATCAGGGAGTCTTCATGGTCCTTTCGCGGGCAAGATGGTGGCGCATCACGCCCATCCTCTTCATCACCTATAGCTTCGCCTATCTGGACCGGGTGAATTATTCCTTTGCCGCCGTGGGCGGGATCGGCCGCGACCTTCACGTCTCGGCCGGAACGCAATCCCTGATCGGAGCCCTGTTCTTCCTGGGTTATTTCAGCGCCCAGATTCCCGGCGCGATCTATGCGGAAAGAAACAGTCCGAAGAAACTGATTTTCGCCTGCCTCATTTTGTGGGGCATTTTCTCCACCCTCACCGGCCTTGTGTCGAACGTGATCGCGCTGATGATCGTGCGCTTTCTCCTGGGCGCGGTCGAAGCGGCGGTGTTTCCGTCGCTGCTGATCTTCATCAATCACTGGTTCTCCAAAAGCGAACGCTCACTTGCCAATGCCACCACGGTCCTGGCCACGCCCATCACCGTGCTGTGGATGTCAGTCCTTTCGGGATATCTCGTTCATATGTGGGGCTGGCGCGCCATGTTCATCGCCGAAGGCCTGCCCGCCAGCCTGTGGGGCGTCATCTGGTGGTTCACGGTCCAGGACCGCCCGGCCCAGGTTTCCTGGCTTACACCGCGAGAGAAAGAGGCCATCGAAACCAAAATCGCCTCCGAGCAAGGCGGCATGCCGGTGGTGCGCAACTATGCCCAGGCGTTCCGCTCTTTTCTGGTCATCCGCCTATCCACGCTTTATTTCTTCTGGGGTGTCAGCCTGTTCGGCTTTGTCCTCTGGCTGCCCACCATCATCCGCGAAAGCGGGTCATCCAACATTGTGAACATCGGCTGGTTGTCGGCCGGACCTTACCTGGCCACCACCTTATTGATGCCCGTCATCTCGGCCGTGGCGGACAGAACGGGCGAACGCAAGCTGGTGGTCTGGTTTTGTCTGGCAGCCAGTGGACTGTCCTTCCTGGCCTTATATACGTTCCCAGGAATGGGCTTTTGGCCGGCCTATGGCTTTCTCTCCATTGCCGGGATCGGCCTCATTTCCGCGATTGCGCCCTTCTTCGCCATTCCCGCCGACATCCTTCCCCGGAATGTGGCAGGCGGCGCCAGCGCCGTGATCAACAGCCTGGGAGCACTGGGCGGATTTGCCGGGACCTATCTGGTGGGCCTTATTTCCAGCATTTCCGGCACGCCATCGTCTTCGTTCCTGCTGATGGGCGTGTCGCTGGTGATTGCGGTGATACTTTTATGGTTTCCCATCGCCAAGACGCCCAAGGCCGCGCCATCCGCCGCGGCCCTCCGCAATAGCTGAAATAGAGGTTCTTTACGCCGCGCGGGCGCTCGGGCATTATTCCCAAGAGTTCAATGCATTTCACCCGCGCTGAATAGCGCACAGAGCGCGTCCAACGCCAAATTGGGGTTCGTTATGCGCGCACTCGGCAAACTTGGAATTATTTTTTCACTGACCGTTTTTTGCGTAGCAGGGCAAAGCGGCTCCGCCCAGGCCAAGTCGACGCTTAATCGGGACACGGCGCGGGAATGCTATCTCGCCACTCTGCACGACCCGTCGCCTGACAATAATCGCCTGGGGATCGCGTCCTGCAACGAAGCGCTGGATAACAGCGACGACGACACCTATATGCGGGCCGGGCTCTTGACCAACCGCTCGTATCTTCGCCTTCGCATGGAAGATTACCGGGGTGCCGTTGCCGATGCCGACGCCGGCATTGCGCTTCAGGCAGACTTGGGGCCCGCCTATCTCAATCGCGGCGCGGGTTTGATCGGCCTAAGCCGTTACCGGGATGCCCTGCCCGCACTGGAAAAGGCAATCGCGCTGGACGCCGAGCAATTGGAGCTTGCTTACTTCAATCGCGGCCTGGCCCGTGAACAGCTCGGAGACATCGCTGGCGCCTATTACGACTACAAGAAAGCGTCCGACCTGAACCCGGCCTTCGAAAGAGCGAAAGAACAATTGTCGCGCTTCACCTTGGTCACGTCGCCCGCTCCCCGATAGGCGCACATCCCGGCCGCCCGCGCGGCCGGGATGAGACATTCGGTCAATTCAGGGTCGTGGTCACCGTCACGAATACGCTGCGTCCAGGCTGCGTCCAGTAAAGCGGCGTGCCATCTTCCACCGTCGAGCCCGCCAGATTGATGATCTTGGTGACGTTGGCGAGATTGTCCACCTGAAGCTGGATCGAGGTGTTGCGCAGTGACGAGTTCGATCTCGTCGAGCTTGTAACCTGCGGCGAAATCCATCGTGAACAGGGGAGATAATCCCACGGTATCGCCAGGCGCACCGAAGCGCGCACCGATGAACCGCCCCAGGAGCGATGCATTGATGCCGTTCTGATCATAGAGGAGTCCCAACGCCCAGGTGAGGTCGGGCGCGTTGGGCACCCAGCTATGGGTCTGATCCTTAGCGCTGTTGAGCGAGCCACTGCCATAGATGCTGACGCCGCTGCCGATCAGGTAAGTGGCTTCGCCTTCCACACCCATATAGATCACGCCGCCAAGATTTTCGGGAACCGTGTTTCCGCCGACGCTTGTGGTGGTGATGAAATTGGTGAACTGGATATAATAGACATCCGCGGAAGCGGCCAGGTTGTCGAATTGTGCTGCAGTGCCGGCCTGATAGTTCCAAGTCTTTTCCGGCTGGAAGTCGCTGGCCGAAGGATTCTGATAATTGAAGAAATTCTCGTTGGGGGCCAGGAACCCCTGGGCCGCCTGAGCATAAGCCGTCCATTGTGAGGTGAAGCTGTAATGGGCCTCGAATGAGGGAAGCAAAGCGCCGAAGCTCTCGTTGTAAGGTTGTTGCTGCTCCGCCGTCTTCACATTCACATCCGCATTCACATAGCGATTGAAATAGGAATATTTCACGCCCGGCGTGAGCGTGAGATCGGGCGTCACGTTCCAGTCAGCCTGGATATAGGGTTGGGCAGTGTCGAGCGCCTGCCGCAGCAACCGGTCGATGCCAAAACCCGTGCCATTGTTCAAGCTATAAGCGGCGCCGGTGTCGGGATCGCTGTTAGGCGTCAATCCCTGGCTCATATCCACTTCGGTCAAGGAGCGGAAATTGGCCTGATGGTCATACCAGACGCCCGCCTTGATGTCGCCGAAGGAGAAATCCTTGGTCAGACGCGAAATCGTGCCGATGGAACGATAGGAATTGATCAGCGCCTGGCCAGGCACATCATTGGTATAGGACACGCCATTGACGATCGTCCCGTTGGGGAATTCCCCGTTCGGATCTTCGCCGTTGAAGCCGTGATGGAAATAGCCGTAGGTATAGAGCTTGCCGTCGAACGACCAGCCATCGCCGAAACTCGACTGCAGATCGACATATTCGAAGTCGGTGGCGATCTGATCGAAATTATAGCCGAAATAATTCTGGCTGGTGGGGTCTTTCGACAGCGCGTAGTTGGGTCCGAATTCCGTGATCTGCGCCTGGGTCGCGCCCAGGGAAATTCCCTGATGAATGTGATTGTACATGGCGACGAAGGTGAGCGTCGTGTTCGCATTCACCGGTTGAACCGCCTTCAGGTATATATTTTTCCGGTTCTGCCCCATGTTGGTGAGATAGCCGTCGCTCGAAAGACCTTCCGCATCCAGCATCACGCGGGTGCCGCCCGTTTGGTCGATTTCGCCGCTGTCGAGTTCCGTGCCGTAAGTGACAGTGTCAAAGCTGCCGTAGCTGGCATAAGGCGTGATGCCGAACTGGCTGTCAGGCGCCTTGGAAAGTACGCCGACGGTTCCGCCGAAGGTGGCGTTGCCGATGGTCGACGCGGTGCCGGGACCGCGGTCCACGCTGATTTCGCCCAGGTCATGGGCCATGAAATAGGACGTGGTGTGGTGGGTGAAATCGTTGGAGTTGCCCCAGGGGATGCCGTCGAAAGTGACGTTGAATTGACCATCCTGGAAGCCGCGGATGCTGATGTTCTGGCTTTCGGCAAGGCCCGGGCCGTTGGGCGCGGTGTCGAAGACGCTGGGCGAAAATTTGATCGCTTCGTCGTAGTTGGTGGACGGCGGCAAATTCTTCTGGATGAAGTCCTGCGAGATGATGGATGTGGGCTGCACCGCGTCGAGGGGCGCCACGGTCGGCGCTTCGCTGACGGCCGTGGGAATGGCCTGCTCGCCGGTGACGGTGATGGTCTCGATGGGCGACGTTTGCGCATGCGCACCCGCGGGAAGCGCAATCACCGCCGCCGTCACCAACCAGCGCGAAAATGAACGAGAATTTATCGTCTTCATAACAACCCCTGTGAAATCGAAGGGGCAGTAATGGAGCCGCGTTACAGTTCTGTGTCGCGCGTCATAATGAAGATTGATTCAGAGAAGCGAGAAAAGACTGATACGACGCACTTGCATGCACGCGGCGAAATTCAGCGACAAAAAATACTTTTTGGTGATCTTGCGTGCGGTGCGAAAATGTCTTCACGCATTTCGCGTTCTGGTGGTGCGGAATTCGATACGCTTTTCATAGCCCGGCCCTTGCATGATCCGGTTCACATAAATGCCGGGCGTGGGATCCGGTCGGGATCGAGCGCGCCGCTGGGCAAGAGTTCCTCCACCTCCGCCACCGTCATTTTCGCGGCCGTGGCCATAACCGGATTGAAGTTCCGCGCGGTTCTCCGATAAATGAGATTGCCTTCATGATCGCCGCGCCATGCCTTGATGATCGCCAAATCGGCGCGCAGCCACGTCTCCCTGAGATAAGTGTCGCCTTCAAACTCTTCCGTGGGCTTGCCTTCCGCCACCGACGTGCCCATGCCCGTCTTGGTATAGAAGGCGGGAATGCCGGCGCCGCCGGCGCGGATTCGCTCCGCCAGGGTGCCTTGCGGATTGAGCTCCAGCTCCAGCTTGCCGGAGAGGTAGAGGCTCTCGAACAATTTGTTCTCGCCGACATACGAAGAAATCATCTTCCGGATCTGGCCATTGTTGAGGAGGAGCCAGAGGCCGGCATTGTCGGTGCCGCAATTGTTCGAGATGGCGGTGATATTCCTCACACCGGTATCCCGCAACGCGGCGATCAGATTCTCCGGGATACCGCAGAGGCCGAATCCGCCCGACATCACGGTCATGCCATCGAAGATCACGTCTCTCAGCGCGTCCCGGGCACTCGCATACACTTTGCCGGCTGACACTTGTCTTTCCGCCCCGGGTTACGCCCGGATCCTGTCATTCTGCCAAGGCTTCAAATATGACCGCAACAATGTCCAGCGCAAGCAATCTGTCAGCGGCCCTGCCCAGCAAAACGGCTTTTTGCCCGCGCCTCAGCGCGATTCCAGCCAGTGCACCGAGAAGAGCCGCTCCTCATCGGTCCACACCGCGCGGGGGCTGAAGCCCGCCCTTGCCGCCATCTCACGAAAACTTTCGACGGTGTATTTATGGCTGTCTTCCGTGTGTATCGGTTCGCCGGGCGCAAAGTCGAAAATTTCACCGCCGATGGTGGCGCTCTGACGCTTCAGGCTGACCAGATACATTTCGACGCGATGCGCAGCCGGATTGTAGGGGGCGTAATGGGCAAAAGCGTTCAAATCGAAATCCGCCCCCAATTCGCGATTGGCGCGTGTCAGCAGGTTCTTGTTGAACCGGGCGGTCATGCCGGCCGCATCGTTATAGGCGGCGTGCAATCGCGCCGGGTCCTTGACCAGATCCGCGCCGATCAGCAGGCCACCGCCATCCAGGCTGGCGCGCATGCGCCGAAGCAGCGCCATCGCCGCGTCGGGCTTGAAATTGCCGATGGTGGAACCGGGAAAAAAACCGGCGCGGCGCGGACTGCCGGGAAGCGAGGGGATCTCCAAGGGGCCGGTGAAATCTCCGATCAGTGGGCGCAGGTGCAGCGCCGGATAATCGACCGCCAGGGTTCGCACCACGTCGCGCAGATAATCGCCCGATATGTCCAGCGGCGTATAGGCACGGATATCCTGCATGGCATCGAGCAGGATGCGTATTTTGCGCAGCGAACCTGCGCCGAATTCCACGACTTCCACATTCTTGCCGATCAGCGCCGCCATCTCGCCGGCATAGCGGCGCAGAAGCGCCATTTCGGTGCGGGTCTGATAATATTCAGGCAATTCGCAGATACGCTCGAACAAGTGCGAGCCGACCGCGTCATAGAAATACTTGCAGGCGATTTCCTTGGGCGTTTTCGCAAGACCCGCGATCAGGCTTTCCGCGAAATTCTCGGCCGGAGCCAAGGTGCCGTGCTGAAGGCGGGCGAGCGAGGAATCCATCACATATCCTCCGCGAGCCGTATTCCGCTGAATTGCCAGCGCGCCTGCGGTGGGAAGAAATTGCGGTAGGTATCACGGATATGCCCCGGCGGGCTGGCGTTCGATCCGCCACGCAGCACCATCTGGCCGATCATGAACTTGCCATTATATTCGGCGGCCACACCCTCGAAGGCTTTGAAGCCGGGGTAAGGGTCGTAAGCCGAGCGGGTCCACTCCCACACCTCACCATGGGCAAACAATGGCGCGGCCGCTTCCCATTCAAATTCCGTGGGCAGCCGCGCGCCCGCCCAGGTGGCATAAGCGGCAGCCTCATAGAAGCTCACATGTTCGACCGGCGCATGGAGATCGAGCGGCCGTACACCAGACAGCGTGAATACGAAACCATCTTTCTCGGCGCTGCCGTCATCATCCTGGAGCCAATAGAGCGGAGCTTCCCATTTCTCCTCCTGCACCCTGGCCCAGCCATCGGACAGCCAAAGCTCGGGGCGGCGATAACCACCGTCGGCGATGAAGGCCCGATATTCTTCGATGCTGACCGGACGTGAAGCGATGCGAAATGGCCTGAGCAAAACCTGGTGACGGGGACTTCTCATTGTCGAACGCGAAATCCACGCCATCATGGCCTATCAGCGACACGCCGCCGGGAAGGGTGACCCAGTCCAGCGGCGTGGCGGCGCGCGGCGCGCCCTCGCCAGTCCGATAGGCCGGCAGCAGCGGATTGGAGAAAAAGACATGCATGATATCGGTAAGAATAAGCTCCTGATGCTGCTGCTCGTGATGGAGGCCCAGTGTGATCGGATCATGCAGCATCGCATCAGAGCATGCCTCCCGCATCTCCCGGTCCACATGCGCGCGGTAGGCGTAGATTTCATCCAGAGTGGGGCGGGATAGAAGCCCACGGCGGGGCCGGGGATGACGCGGACCCAACGCGTCGTAATAGGAATTGAACAGATAGGCGAAACGGGGATCGAATGGCCGGTAGCCGGGACGGTTCGCCAGAATCACGGTCTCGAAGAACCAACTGGTATGGGCCAGATGCCATTTCACCGGGCTGGCATCCGGCATGGACTGAAGCAGGCAGTCTTCCGCCGACAAAGGCCGGGCAAGTGCTTCCGTGTAGGCGCGCACAGCCCCATAGGCATGGGCCAAGCTAGGCGTCGGTTGGAGGGCGGCTTTCATGACGCTCCGTTCGACAGTCGGAGGAGGGCTAGGCCGTGACCGTTCAAAAAATAGGACAGCTTACGAATAAAGCGCGAGGCCCGGTTCTGAGTTCCCGGATGAGCGCCTCGTTATTCTTGTAAATTGGCAGATTTGAACCCAGTTCAAGCCTGCGGCGAGACAAAAAACAGAAACAGACGCTAGGAAGCTGCCCAATTTCTGCTCACTGCCTGGAGCGCGCTGGGACCAGGAAGAATGCGCTTGCCCAGGCGCCCGCGGCTGCGAATGCGCATAGGAGAGCCGCCATCCGAAACCCCCTCACGAGCGCCGGACCCGACGTGCCCAAGATCCCGCCCAAAAGCGCTGTGGCGATCATGCCGGCAATCCGCGCAACGGCGCTATTCAACCCTGATGCCGAGCCCGTATGGAGGGAATCGACCGACCCCAGCACCGCGACGGTCAACGGCGCCGCGGCACCGGCCATGCCGAGTGCAATCACCAGGATCGCAGGAAGGAGCTCCGTCCAATAATCAATATGCAATTGAACGCAAAGCAATAAAGGAAATCCACCGGCGATCAGAAGCGCGCCAATCGACAATGGCACACGAGGGCCCATCTTGCCCGCCATGGCGCCAAAAGCGGGCGATGCAAGCCCCATCACCGCCGCGAAAGGAAGAAGCGCCGCGCCTGCTCGGGCGTCGGAATATCCGCCCACTTGAATGAGCAGATAAGGCACTAAAACCAGCAAAGCACCCAGTGCGCTGTAGAGGAGAAAGGTGAGCAATGTGAGGCCGATAAAACTCGAGGATCGGAACAAGGCGAGCGGCATCATCGCCTTGTCGCGTCTGGCCGCCTCGGTCAACAGGAAGCCCAGCATCAAAACAACGCCGCCCACAGCCAGGGCGATGGCTTTCTGTGTCCAGCCGGACGGCCCCGAACCGATCGTCAGCCCCCAGGTCAACGCCCCCAGACCAGCGGTCGCCAGCAACCCGCCAGACCAGTCCAAGGATGCTGAATGTTTTTGCGGACGCGGGTCATGGACAAACAAGATCGTCAGCGCAATCGCGCCCGCAGCAAATGGCAGATTGATGAGAAAAATCGCCGGCCAACCGACCGTATCGATCAGCCATCCGCCCAAAACGGGGGCGACCGCGCCCATTACGGCGCCCATCGACGCCCAGACGCCGATGGCGCGGCCACCCGCCGCGCCGGAAAAATTCGTGCCCAGAATGGCCAAGCTGTTGGGCATCAAGAGAGCGCTGCCCACACCCTGGACCACGCGCCCGGTCAGGAACCAGGTCAGGCTTGGAGCAAAAGCACAAAGGGTGGATGCGGCCCCGAACAAAGCGGTACCTACGACAAGGAGCCTGGCGCGACCGTATCTGTCACCCGCCGCGCCCCCCAAAAGCAAAAGCGCACCAAGGGGCAGCAGGTAGGCGTTTATCGCCCATTGCAGGTCGTTTGCATCGGCATGAAATGTCTTTCCGATCGCCGACAATCCCACATTCACGACGGAGCTGTCGATAAAGCTCAGGCTGGAAGCCAGAATCGTCGCAATGAGAACCCAGCGGGGATGAGGGGATGCGCGGGAGGGCATCGCCCTGACTGCTTGAGCGGTATCGCAAGCGACCTGAATAGCAGCATTCACCGACAGATATTATCCATTCGCGATTGGAATGTCGCCTTACCCGCACCGCCGCCCGTCGGGTCGAAGCAGCCGCGCTTAACCAGACCGCCGAACATTGCCTATGGCGAGCCGTTGCGTCGGCGAGCCAAAAGGATCCCGGGCTACGCCCGGAATCTCTTCGTCCTACCGGGCGCCGCTTCGCTTCACGTCGCTTGACGCAACGACTGGAAGGATGTGCGCATCTCCGATGCGAACAGCGCGGGCTGTTCCCACGCCGCGAAATGGCCGCCTTTTGGAAGCTTGTTGTAATGGATGAGCTTGGGATACGCCCTCTCGGCCCAGCTCCGTGGGGCCTGATAAATCTCATCCGGAAAGGCGCTGACTGCGACAGGAATCTTGACGCCCCTTACGTCGAAGAAACCTCCCGCATTCGGGACCTGTGCCAAGTCCCAATAAAGTCGCGCCGAGGAGATCGCGGTGTTCGTGAGCCAATAGAGCGTGACATTGTCGAGAACGTCGTCACGCGTGAGACCTTCGGTCTGTCCGTTGAAGGCGCGAGCGATCATCAAGTAACTGCGGATGTCATGATCGAGCATCCAGGCCGCGAGCCCGACCGGCGAATCCGCGATGCCGTAGAGCGTTTGCGGACGGTTCGACATCTCCTGGGCGTAACCTACGCCATGCTTGTAGAAATCATCGAGTTGATCCCACGCATGCTTTTCATCGGCCGAGAGGCCGGCGGGCGGTGGGCCGCCGACGGCCAGCGCCTTTGAAACATCGGGGGAACCGTGGCCGCCATGTTGGTGCTGATGCCGAGCAGTCCCGGCGGCTGCTGCAGCGCCATTGTCTCCGAAATCGCATTGCCCCAGTCGCCGCCTTGCGCCACATACCGCTTGTAGCCGAGACGCTGCATCAGCGTCGCCCACGCACGGGCGATGGTGAGAGGTGTCCACCCGGTTCCCGTCGGCCTACCCGAGAAGCCATAGCCCGGCAGTGACGGAATAACGAGATGGAATGCATCGGATGCGGTCCCGCCATGTGCCGTGGGGTTGGTCAGTGGATCGATGATCTTCATCTGCTCGATGATCGAACCCGGCCATCCGTGCGTGACGATGAGCGGCAATGCGTCTTCGTGTTTCGAACGAACGTGGATAAAATGAAAATCCAGCCCGTCAATCTCCGTCATATACATGGGGAGCGCATTCAGCCGGGCCTCCACCTTCCGCCAGTCGTACTTTGTGCTCCAGTAACTCGCCAGCGCCTGGATCGTCGCTAACTGCACGCCTTGAGTAGCGCCGGAAACGGTCTCCCGGTCCGGCCATTTCGTCGCCAAAACCCGTTGGCGGAGGTCCGTCAGGGCTTTTTCGGGGAAGTTGACATGGAACGGGCGGATCGAACTCGAGCCGCCTCCGGCAGCAGCCTCTGCCACACCCAAATCGGCCTGCATTGCGAGGCCAACCCCGATAGCTGCGGAACTTGCGATAAGATCGCGACGTGTGGGCGCCGACATATGGTCACTCATGGAGGTCCTCTTCTGTCTTGGCGTGCTCAAGCCGAAAGCGCTTGAGGGCATCCAAGTACGACCGCAACGGAGCGCGATCCATTGGACCAACGTACCGCCGACACTTTGGTATGACGCCATGCCGACTGGAACGATGCGGGCGTCACCAGCAAAAGCCATTCCTCAACGCCGACACCAAAGTATAATCGACTGTCACGATCCAGTAACCAGGTGCTGGTGCTTAAAGGACCTACCATCATGGCAAGCGTCGCCGGTCGCAATGCCGGGCGATCGCCTCAATCGGGCCTCGCTTCAGGCGCAGAATTCGAATTCAGCATTCCAAGCGCACCGCTGCAGCGTATAGATGGCCAAACCCGGTGGAGCGCCATCGCGCCCAGTTGGCAACTCCGCGCAAACCTCGAGATTGCCGCCGATGAGCGGCTGCGGACCGACGGGTTGAAATTCGACGTTGGTATCCACCTGAAAAAATTGAAGAATTGTGATCAATAATGAGTGTACGCCCGCCGATCCTACAAGTTGAATAGCGATTGACGAAATGCAAATCCGGTTAGTATTTATGGTTTTGGGCATTGGTCGGCTTTGGTACCGCCATTTATCAATGGCTTGACCGAGACCTCATAAGCCGACGAGTCAAAAATTTTGCGTAGTCTCCGAGAGCGCGGGGTTGCGGGCGGGCATGATTTTGGAACTGAGCTCCCCCGACGAAGGGATAGTTTCGTTCGGTCCCTTCTCGCTCTTTCCAACTCAAAGATTATTGGAGAAAGATGGTTCGCCCGTCCCGGTCGGCGGCCGGGCGTTGGATATTCTGATCCAACTCGCCAAACACGCCGGCGAAGTGGTCAGCAAGAGAGATCTGGTACAGAGGGTCTGGCCGGACGTTACCGTGGAGGAAGGCAGTCTGCGCTTTCACGTGGCGGCGCTACGAAAGGCATTAGGCGACGACCAGTCCAATGTCACGTATGTGAAGAACGTGCCTGGCCGGGGCTATAGCCTGGTTGCTCCGCTTCTTCATACGAAGCCACGGCGAACCGACTCAACGAAATTCGTTCCACCCCCGGAGTTCTCATGCACTTCCGGCCCGCCTCCAAAGGTTGATAGGACGTGATGAGGCCATACGGTACGTCGCGCAGGAGTTGGCGACCCGCCGATTTGTGACCATCGTCGGGCCAGGCGGGATCGGGAAGACCACCGTGGCGGTGGAGGTCGGCCATGAATTGCAGGGGGGCTTCGAAAACACAGTCCGATTTATAGACTTCGGTCTTCTTAATGATCCGCGGCTTGTTCAAGACACCGTTGCAGCCGCACTCGGCCCTGCCGCGCATTCCAGTAATCTTGCCACCGATCTCAATCCGCACTTGAGGGATAGGCGAATTCTCCTAATCTTTGACAGTTGTGAACACGTTGTCGAACATGTAGCGGAACTTGCTGAAAGAATTCTGAGGCAGTCACCGCATGTTAAAATCTTGGCAACCAGCCGGGAATCGCTGCGCGCCGAAGGCGAATGGCTTTATCGCTTGCTCCCGCTGGAATTTCCGCCCGCAAACGCAAGCATGGGCGTCTCTGAGTTGACTGCCTACCCCGCAGCCCAACTGTTCGTCGAGCGCGCCACAGCAGGCTCCCTGACCTTTGCGTTGACCGATGCCGACGCGGCGCACGTTGCGGAAATATGCCTCAAGCTTGACGGCATTCCATTGGCGATTGAGCTCGCGGCGGGTCGCGTCAATTCATATGGGATTCCCGGCGTCGCGATGTTCCTGAAGAGACGCCTTGAATTGCTATGGCAGGGTAGACGGACGGCGCCATCGCGTCACCGGACCCTGAGTGCCATGTTGGATTGGAGCAACAACCTTCTGCCGCCGGTCGAAGCGTTGATATTGCGTAGATTGTCGGTGTTCACCGGATCATTCTCCATCGAAGCAGCTCAGGCGATCGCTTCAGGAGACGGAGCAGACTCAGCCCAGATACTGGAGGCTGTCGCAAGCCTGGTCACGAAATCACTCATCGCTCTGGATGACGATGCATCATCGATATCGCATCGCCTTCTGGATACGACCCGCGACTATTACTTTGACAAGTTGCTGGAGAGCGGAGAAGCAGATGCCGTAGCGCTCGCGCACGTCCGCTACTTCAAAGTCCTGCTTGATCGCACGTTTTCGGAAACATCACCTACCGCTGAAGATTTTACTTCGTTTGGGAAAAATCTTGGCAACATCCGCGCGGCGCTTGAATGGTCTTTCTCCGACCGCGGCAACTTGACAGTTGGAGTCTCTCTGGCAGCATCTGCGGCACATTTTTTCCTCGAACGGTCACTGATGTCCGACTGTCTGCTATGGGTGAGGCGGTCATTTGCGGCGCGTATAGACACGGCAGTCGAGGTTCACGACAGGATCGAACTGTTTGCCGCGCTTGGTACATCGCTCTTGTTCACGCAAGGTGGCATGCAGGAAGTTCGCGAAGCATTTGAGGCCGGTCTCGCTCTCGCTGAAACCGTGCATGCACCAAAGCATCAACTCCGACTACTTAGCGGATATTTCCTTTTCCTTACGCTAACGAGGAATTTTCGCTTATCTCTGAAAATTGCTCAGCGGTGCAAAGCCATCGCGGCCCAAGATGGGGATCACGCTAGCAGGATGATGGCGGAATGGATGATAGGTGTCGCCCGCCACACTTTGGGGGATCAGGTCGGGGCGCGGGCACATTGCGAATTGGCTGTGAAACAGGGATCGCCTTGGCGTTGGGTCAATAACCTCGTCAGGTCAGTTGGACAGGATTATCGCATCAGTGCCCTTATCGTTCTGGCACGGGCCCACTGGATACTCGGCAATCCCGACCGAGCGGTGAGCGTGGCGAGATATTCGATCAAGGAGGCGGAGCTTCTCGAGTTACCCCTTATGATTTGCTCGTCGCTTCTCTATGCCGGCCAACTATTCCTTTGGACAGGTGATTGGGCGAGCGCTGACGAAGCGATCAGTCGAACGATTAAGCTTGCTAAAAGGCATTCATTCGGCCCCCTTCAAGCGCACGGAACGTGGCTCAAGGGGGTGCTGGCCATCAAGCGTGGGCAACTGGAAACTGGGCTTGCAGGGATCCGGAGCAGCATGGACTTGTCGGCAGCTCAGGGATACCCGCTTGTAGATACCACCCTTTATGGTGCTCTCGCGGAGGGCCTCGCATTGACCGGCGATTTGGAAGAGGCCCAGGCCGCAATCGAACAGGCGATCAGCCGTGTCGAGGCTCCAGATGAGGAATTCGACATGCCCGAATTGCTTCGAATCAAAGGGAATATTCTGAAGGAATTGCATCCTCGTGATCCGTCGCAGGCCGAAGAATGCCTGCTTCAATCCTTGGCATACGCTCGCCAAAAGCATGCCCTTGGCTGGGAGTTACGCTCGGCAGTCGACTTGGCGAGGCTTTGGTCGAGATGCAACCGCCTAGACGATGCGCGTGCGTTGCTCGCCCCTGTATATGCACGATTCACGGAGGGCTTTGACAACATTGATCTCACGGAGGCAAAGCGAGTACTAACTGAGCTGAACGCAGATATCGCACCGGACTAGTGGGGTCGAGTGCCTGGTTGCAGTCCCGTCCAGAGTTAACCGCCAGAGCTTCACAAAAGGCCGCAATCTTCTTCAACCCGCTCGAAGTTCGTAAGCATTTGCCCGCTTGTCAGGGTGCGTTCCCGTTATTCGTCGGCAAGCGCGATCGAGAGGCTGGATTTTGATGCCAAGCGTCGCAGCCATCATCACGAGGTGGGCGAACGACGGTGCTTCCATTTTTTGCATCAGGCGACCGCGGTGCGCCTTAACGGTGATTTCGCTGATGCCCAACTCCCAACCGACTTGCTTGTTCATCAACCCGGAGATGACGAGCGCCATTACTTCCCGTTCTCGACTGCTAAGTGCCTCGTAACGTGCCCGCAATGCGTCTGTTCCTGCTCGATCAATAATCTCCGTTCGGCTCTGCTCTATTGCATGTTGAATTGCGGTAAGCAGCACTTCATCATTGAAAGGTTTCACCAAAACCTCGATGGCTCCCGCCTTCATGGCTTGTACGGCGGTAACGACGTCACATTGCTCGGCAACAAGAATGAATGGCATGTCTCGCCTATTGGCCGCGACGCGCTTCAGCAAATCAAGACTGCCGAGGTCTGGAACTGCGATAGCGAACACCAAACAGCATGGGCCGAGAGGGTAAGCGCGGGGGATGGGTTCCTGGGCGGGTGTAGACATCGCTGGCAT
The DNA here is from genome assembly GCA_963765095.1 of uncultured Alphaproteobacteria bacterium. Lineage (GTDB taxonomy): Bacteria > Pseudomonadota > Alphaproteobacteria > Micropepsales > Micropepsaceae > Rhizomicrobium. Next base: position 102,478 of record CAVXUV010000024.1, on the reverse strand, counting down.
CCAACCTTCGCGACAGATCAGCAAGTCGAGCGATTCATGGACCGATATGTCGTTTTCCATCACGAAGACGACTGGTGCGGCATCGAACCTGCCGCGTGCTTTTGGGTTGGAGGCGAAAACACTGAGTTGGTTCATGACGATACCCCTGAAGAGATATATCCGTCCGCCGAAATCCTTGCCGCACGTCCGATTTACGCAGGGGTATCATGCCCGACGCCGCGAGGCTGAGCTTGTTATGCGTTGTCAGAAGCTGTTAGCCAGAACGTAGCGCCTGCCCACAAATGCGGCAGCTATGACCGGTCTTTGACCGCCAGGCCTCTTTGTGTGCAAAGGACGCCCCATGCTGGGAAAGGCGGCGGTGACAGGCGGCTTGCCGGCAATGGAACTCGGACATCCCGCGCAATCAAAGTTTTGAGGGCTCGAGTGCGCCGATACCAAGGTCCACCTTTCAATGAGCGCACTGAGCGTCGATATCCCTTACACGATCATCTGTGGTCGAACCAAGATATGGGATTGAACGATGTCGACGACAAAAATAAGCGGCCATACGCAGGGAGGTAACCTTGGCGCCCAGCTATGAAAAAGACATTCGTCCGCTTTTCCGCCCGCAAGACGTCGCATGCATGACAAGACGGGGGGTCTCGCTCGATCAGGCGGCCTGGATGCTCGATGCGGCTGGAAACGATCGCTTGCCGATCATGCCCATGCCAGGCTGGTCGCGGCACAGATCGCCGGTGGGACCATGCCGCCCGATCTGCCTTGGCCGGCGGAGAAGGTCACGCTGTTTCAGAGCTGGATGGACGGCGGCTTCTTACCGTAACCCTCGAATTTGGAGATGGGCCGTTTGACGTCCGGCAGCGCAAATGCATCCCCTGGGTTTGAGGAGCGACATTCTCTCTAGCCACCAGGACCTTATGCAGCCTGGGGCGACGTGAGCGTCTTCGCATCCTTGGCCGCCGCCGCGCCACGGTTCGCATTGCGCGGATCATCCGCTGCATCGACATATTCCATCCCCAGCGGACCGATGGCAGTTACCTGGGTGACGTAATCGCCGGATTTCGCCCAGTGGAAATGAGCTTGGCCGCCGGGCAACACCACGAGGCTGCCTGGTGCATGGGCCTCAAGCTTGGACGCATCGAACGTCTCGCCCAAGCCGATATAGAAGACGCCGGAAATGACCGTGTAAATGCGGTCTTCAGGGTGTTTGTGCGGCATCAATTGCGTGCCGGCCGGCAGATGAACTCTCACAACATAGGGACCGGACCGAGCCGGATCACCGACCAGGATCGCCATCCTGGCGGCCGGTGGAAAAGCCGGAAAGGGCTTCCAGTCGGCATCCTCGGCCCGAATGCTGCGGAAGATCTCTTCACCGAAATAATGCGTGCGGGTCAAAGGCGCTCTCCTGGGCTGGGTGTTCATCATCAATCGGTCATGTCGGCCGTCCGACCGCCAAAAGCTTCCGGTCGATCGGCATGCGCCGGAGCGGCACGCCTGTTGCGGCATAAATCGCGTTACGCAGCGCGGGAATGGCTGCGGTGGTTCCCGTCTCGCCGATCCCGCCGGGTGCCTCACCGCTCTTGATAAGGTGAACGGCGATCGGTGGCACCTGATTGATCCGCAGCATGCGATAATCATTGAAATTGCTCTGCTGAACCCGCCCTTTGTCGAGCGTAATCTCGCCATAAAGTGCTGCGGTGAGACCAAATACCAAGCCGCCCTGAAGTTGGGCCATAACGGTGTCCGGGTTCACCGCTATCCCGGTATCCACCACGCATGTGACCCGGCGCAACGCAACTTCACCGGCGTTATCAACCCCCGCCTCCACAACCGTGGCAATGAAACTACCGAACGCAACCTGTGCCGCCACCCCACGGCCGATTCGGGCCGACAGAGGCGAACCCCAGCCCGATCTTTCCGCGACCAGATCCAGTGCTGCTTTGAGGCGGGGCGTCTTGGCCAAATTGGCTCTGCGGAACGCGATCGGGTCCAGCCCCTGTGCCCGCGCCAGTTCGTCAATGAAGCTCTCGATGGCGAAGACATTGTTGTTGGGACCGACGCCGCGCCAGAACCCCGTTCTGACGCCGGGCGGCTCCTCCCGGTTGAACTCGATCTGCAGATTCGGAATGTCGTAGGGGATATCGACGGCGCTATCGACACCGTCCGGATCAACACCTTTCTGGAAAAAAGCGGGCAAGAACCGCGCCATCACCGATGAGCCTGAAACCTTGTGCTTCCAGCCAATGATCCTGTCGCCGGACAGCCGCGCCGAAAGAATGTCGCGATAGGCCGGTCGATAGATGTCGTGGCGGATGTCCTCTTCCCGGGTCCAGACAACCTTCACCGGCCTGTCGACCTGTTTTGCGATGCGGGCGGCGGCGGCGGCCATGTCCGGCTCAAGCCGCCTGCCGAAGCCTCCGCCCAACAGATGATTGTGAACCGTCACCTTCTCCTGGGGCAGGCCCAGAGCTTGCGCGACCGCGCCCTGCACGCGCGCCATGACCTGCGTTCCGATCCAGACTTCGGCGGAATCGTCTTGGCATGGACCGTACAGTTCAGCGGCTCCATGCACGCATGCGCCAGAAGCGGCATCTCATATTCGCCGGTGATTGTGCCTGCCTCACTCAGGATTTGTGCCGGGTCGCCGACCTTCTTGGCGATCGCGCCATCGCGGGTGCTGGCGTGACGAAGCCTGGACCAGATTTCGTTCGATGAAATATTCGCATTGACCCCATCGGCCCATGTGATGTTGAGAGCCTCCAGTCCCGTTTTGGCGGCCCACATATGGTCGCCCACCACCGCGACGATGTCGTCCAGCACAACGATTTGACGCACGCCGGGAAGTTTGCCGGCCTGGGTTTGATCGACATTGGTCACCTTGCCGCCCAGCACCGGGCTTATGGTGAGTGTGGCGAACTTGACGCCATCGGGAATGGCGTCGATCCCAAAGATCGCTTTGCCGTCGGTCTTGTCGGCGGTATCAAGCCGCTTGAGAGAGCGCCCGATCAGGCGAAAATCCGCCGGCGCCTTCAGGGAAACATTCGCCGGCGGCCTGAGCGCGGCGGCGCGTTCCACCAGCGCACCATAATCAAGCCGCCGGCCCGTCGCGTCATGGATCACCCGGCCCGCCTCGGTTCTGCATTGGCCGGAGTCCGTTCGCCATTGATCGGCGGCAGCCTGCACCAGCACAGCGCGGGCTCGCGCGCCCGCCTGCCGCAACGGCTTCCAAAAAGCCCGAATCGAATTGGAATTTCCGGTTGCCTGGATGGACAGCATGGGGTTGACGTAGAGCTTCTGATTCGGGGGAGCATGCTCGACGGACACTTTGCGCCAGTCGGCATCCAGCTCTTCCGCCAGGATCATCGATATCGAGGTGTAGGTCCCTTGCCCCATTTCGACCTGAGGCATCACCAGCTGGACGTTCCCCGCCCGGTCGATGCGGATGAAATCCATCAGGTGCGAATTTTCCCCGAACATCGTCTGCCGGCTGGTTCGGTTCATTGACGGCCATCGCCGGACCCTGAACCGCTACCACAAGCGCCGAGCCCAGCGTGCCCTGGATCACGGACCGGCGGGAAAGCGCATCTGTTTTTTGGTCCGGTGCATTCATGGGTGCTTCACGATTGATCCGCCACGGCGCGCTTGATGGCGTCGCGAATGCGCACATAGGTGCCGCACCGGCAGATATTCCCCGCCATGGCCGCATCGATGTCGCCGTCATCTGGATGAGGTGTCCGGGTGATGAGCGCGGCGGCCGACATGATCTGTCCGGATTGACAGTAGCCGCATTGGACAACCTCCAGATCGAGCCACGCCTTGCGAATCCGCGCCCCGGCGCCTGATTGGGAAACGGCCTCGATGGTGGTTATGGCCTTGGAGCCGATGCTGGAGACAGCCAAGACGCAGGAGCGGACCGCCTTCCCGTCGAGATGGACCGTGCAGGCACCACACTGCGCGATGCCGCAGCCGAATTTGGTGCCAGTTAGACCCAGCACATCCCGCAATACCCAAAGAAGCGGCATGCGGTCTGGCACGTCCACCGACCGGTTTTCACCATTGACATTGAGAATTCTCGGACTCATTTCCGCACCTCGGCGGGGCCGGACAAAGTCTTGAAGACGGGTGCCACGATCATGGGATTTCCTCGCCTTCCCAAACTAGCCTGGTGTTCAGTTTTCTCCGGATGGGGAACGGACGCTATTGAACAAAGGTATCACCGATACCGCGCGTCGTCCGGAAGCCGCCGATTCCAAAGTATCGGCGATACCTCTGTCCAATCGATTCAAATCGGGCCGTGGCGCATGACTGTCGCGTGTCCGATGGAGCGGGACGATCCGACAGAAGGGGCCCAAGCGCCATGCTCGTCATGCCAGAGAAACACCAGTCCATGCCAACCAACGCTGCCGCCGAAGGCGGTTTTTCCGTCAATCCCTGGGTGATCGCCGACGAAGTGACCCATCGTGTCGTCAATGAATATTCCCTGGCCATTTCTTCGCTGTCGCTTGCCGCCGCGAAAACCACCAACCAGGACGCGAGAGCCACCATCCTGAAGGCCACCGAGCGGCTCCGTGAATTCGCTGGCGTTCACCGCGCGCTTCAGGCGCCGGTTTATTCCAGTCTGGTTGATCTGGCGGAATATTTGCGCGGAATCTGCACCGCCATGACGCGCGCCGTTCTTGAGGAAAGGGGCGTTCGCCTTACCCTAATAGAACAGCCCGTGATCCTGACCGCGCGGCATTGCTGGTGCATCGGCATGATCGTTTCGGAATTGATCGTGAATGCCATGCGGCATGGATTCGACGGCGGAAGCGGATCGATAGTCGTGGGACTTCATGTGACTGACGGAAAGCTGGTGTGCTGGGTTTCGGACAATGGAAGACCGCCCACCGATCCCAGGTCGGGCCGCGGCAGCGCGATTATTACCAACCTGACGAGACTGATGGGCGGACAATTCGAGCGGCGCTTCAGCGACGCCGGCACAACAGCTTTGTTGTGCTTCCCCCACGGGCCGGCGGGCGCAATGAGCGATTGAACGGCGGAAGCCGGCCCCCGCACCAGAGATTCCAAAGTGTCGCCGATACTATCGTCCAATATGGGGCTCACCGCTGCGGGCATATCTCTCCCCCACGCAACCGCAAGGAGAACGCCATGGCTTTGCTTGTCAAAAGGCTCACCACTGTCGCGGCTGGCATTTCGCGGCGAAAAGCTCTGGTCGCTGGTACTGCAACCATCACGGTGCCGTGGTTACCCGCCCTCGCCGCTGGCGCGCAATCCACGGCGAGAATTTCCACCCCCAATCGAGGAGCCCAAGACATGTCGTTCGTTAAGACCAAAGACGGCACGGAAATATTCTTCAAGGATTGGGGGGCGAAGAACGCCCAGCCTCTCGTCTTTCATCACGGCTGGCCTCTCAGTTCCGACGACTGGGACGCGCAGATGCTGTTCTTCGTCGCCAACGGATTCCGTGTCGTCGCCCATGACCGGCGCGGCCATGGCCGCTCCACACAGATCAGCGACGGTCACGATATGGACCATTATGCCGCCGATGCTGCGGCCGTCGCCGAGCATCTCGACCTGAAGAACGCCGTCCATATCGGCCATTCGACGGGGGGCGGCGAAGTCGCGCGCTATGTCGCGAAATACGGCCAGCCGCAGGGGCGCGTGGCCAAGGCTGTTCTTATCAGTTCCGTTCCACCGCTCATGCTCAAAACCGAAAGCAATCCCGGCGGAACCCCGATGGAAATATTCGACGGCTTTCGCAAAGTGCTGGCCGCCAACCGGGCGCAATTCTATCTCGATTTTGCCTCGGGCCCCTTTTATGGCTTCAATCGGCCGGGTGCAAAGCCTTCGCAGGGCGTAATCCAGAATTGGTGGCGTCAGGGCATGAGCGGCAGCGCCAGGGCTCATTATGAAGGCATCAAAGCCTTTTCAGAAACGGACCAGACCGAAGATCTCAAAGCAATCGCGGTGCCGACATTTGTGATGCAGGGCGACGATGATCAGGTCGTCCCTTACAAGGATGCCTCACTTCTTCAGGCTAAGCTGCTGAGGAATAGCACGCTGAAAATCTACCCTGGCTTTCCACACGGCATGTGCACGGTCCATGCGGACGTGATCAATTCGGATCTGCTCGCTTTCATACGGTCGTGATCGCTGTAGCGGATCCGATTGGCGGCCTCAATTAAGCTTGAACATAAGGAATATGCCATGACTCTATTCTTCAGGACGCTCGCAGCGGTCGCAGCCAGCGGTTTTATCGCGAATAGTGCGCTTGCCGAAAACGCGAAGGACGCCCAGGTTTCCTCGCCTTCTCACCAGGTCAGACCCTTAACGGGTCAGGCTATGAGCGAAGCCCAAGTCGAACATCATGTCGTGAAGATTGATGGCATCCGGTTCCACTATGTAACAACCGGGAGCGGCGAGCCGGTGGTATTGATTCCGGGTTGGCCGGAGAGCTGGATCGCGTGGCGGCAGGTTTTGCCGTTGCTGGTTCATGCGGGCCGCCGCGTCGTCGTCCTCGACCCGAAAGGTTTGGGTGAGAGCGACAAGCCGGCAGGAGGATACGATCTCGACACCGCCTCGCGCGAGCTGCACCTTTTCCTCCAAGTGACGGGCCTCTCACGCCCTGGCGGGGTCGACATTGTCGCCCATGATGTCGGGACATGGATCGCGCATGCTGATGCCGTGGACTATCCATCGGATGTCAAACGCTTGGTGTTGACCGAGTCAGCCCTTCCCGGATTGATCGCTATCCCCACGACTGGTGTTCCGGACGAGGCGGCGAATCTGAAAGGTTGGCAATTTGCCTTCAATCGGCTGAACGATCTGCCGGAAATTCTGGTCCAGGGGCACGAGAAGGCCTACTTGGCCTGGATTTTTTCGACCAAGAGCACGCGCTCCTATGCCATCGACGCCGACGCCCTCGATGAATATACGCGTCAATATTCCGCGCCCGGCGCCATGCGTGCCGGATTTTCTTGGTACCGGGAAAATTTTGATGCCGCGGGCCTGGCGCAGGCGAAAATACGGGTGGCCAAGCGGCTGACAATGCCTGTTTTGGCGCTTGGAGGATCCGACGGGGTCGGCGACAGCCTGCGCGCGACGATTGCCACCATTGGGGATCATGTCCAGGGCGGTGCGGTCACCGGCGCGGCCACGGGCTGCGGTCATTTTCTACCAGAGGAATGTCCCGGCGAGTTGACACAGGCTGTTCTCAAATTCTGGCAGTCGACGTCGAGCTGACCCCCCAAATCAACCGCGCGCGGCTGCGGAAATGAAACATTTTGATATTTTCTACGCCGATGGGGACGTCACTCCCGGAATGGAGTTGTCATCGAGAGAACTTCGTTCGCAGCGGCTTGAGTTATATCGCACACATTTCATGCAAAGGGCGGCGGCCTATCGTGAGCTGGCCGCCGATGCCGAAGATGGGAGAACGGCAGGCATCAGGTTGGAAATCGCCGCCACCTTCGCTCGCATGGCAGAGGGGCTGCGGGTCTTAGATACGAACCCTGCGCAGGAGCAGTACCTCTCAGCCCGGATGATTGCGGATCATGGCACGATCGAAGGTCGGGCCGGACTTGGCATCCTCAAGATTCTTATTCGAGACCTAACCCATTCCATAGTGGGTAGGCTGCCTCGGCATCGAAGGGTTGGTTTCTGCTCAGTCCGAAGCGCGGCCGAATAGCGTCCTCGCCGCTGCCTACGCAAATCACGCCGGTGTATCCGTCTTGGGAGAAGCCGGCGACCGGTCTGGCTATGAGACCGGCCGCCGATCTTGGTCGGTCCTTGGGCGGGCCGACCGGGAAGAACCCGGCTGGGTTGGGGGCGGATCCCGGGTTCGCCAGAAGCAAACAACAGTTTCCTTCCCAGAAACATCAGACCTAGGTGTTGTCGATACCATCGGATCAATTTGTGCCGTCTCAATATGCGCTTCACGGTTGTCGCACGATTGGGCGCGATAGCAGCGATGACAGGACCCAGCAGCCCGCAAGAGCGACAATGATCGTGCACCCGATGACGCCAAAGTGGCCATTGAGATTGCCAACCCAGCGCCAGAAGGTCCCGCCCAAAGCGTAGCGACTCGCGATAAGATTTAACGCCTCTAGCCCTCCGACTATCAATGCGACCAGGATGGAGAACAGGGTGATTGTGAAGTTGTAGGTCAGTCTGCGCTGTGGCTTGCTCAACGCCCAGCCATAGGCCGCTTTCATCAACAGGCCGTCGGTCGTGTCGATCAATGTCATGCCGGCGGTGAAAAGGGCCGGAAAAACCATGATGGTCCATAGGGGTACCGCGCGGCTCGCTTCGCTGGCGGAAACAGCCAACAATGCCACTTCACTTGCGGTATCGAAACCAAGCCCAAACAGAAAGCCCAGCGGGTACATCTTTCTGGGATTGTTGATTGTGGACATCAGCGGACGAAGGATGCGGCTCAATGGTCCAACGGGCAAAACGACATCTTCGCCAGGTGGCGCCTTGATGGTGCGCCACACAGAACCCAACGTGATCAGATTGACCAGCGCGATGAGGAACAGGAAAGAGGCAGAGATTCCCGCGCCGACCAGGCTTCCCATTGCGCGTATCGGGGTGAAATGCGTGTGGAGTCCCAACGAGGTCGCGGCGATCGCACCGCAGGCCAGTGCCACCACCGTGGAATGGCCCAGCGAAAAATAAAAGCCCACCGTGATTGGCTTTTCTCCCTGTTGCACCAGCCTGCGGGTGACGTTGTCGATTGCCGCAATATGATCGGCGTCTACGGCGTGGCGCAGCCCCAACACATAAGCGAGGGTCGCTGTTCCAACAAGGACGGGATTGCCGCCGAACAGCATCAGCGCCCAAAGCCATGCTCCGGCGTTGCCAGCCAACAGCAGGGCATAAATGCCCGTCACGCGGCGCACATCTTCAGTCAACCGGTTCTCCTGGTGCCCAGATATTCTCCATAGATGTTTCAGACCGGCAGATGCATCCATTGGACAATGGTATCGCCCTGTTCAGCGGACGACTGAGAAATACAAGCGATACCAACGTCCAATGGATTTCCCGGCATACGCAACCCAGTTTTACCTCAGGCCGACGGCCGGATTCCAAATGGGATGATTCCGAGTGAAATTCAGACGAGGAGATATCCATGTCACACCACTATTCTGGTCCCGACTTCGGGTTTCCATGGGGCGACGCGCGCCTTGACCTCACCGATGTTTATGCGTTTCCCAAGCCGGGTGATGCGGCCAAGTCGATCCTGATCATGAACGTGCACCCGTCTTCGACCTTGGCTCAGCCGGAGCAGCCAACCACCACGGAGCCGTTTGCGCCCCAGGCGATATACGAGTTCAAGATCGACACAAATGGAAATTCCGTCGCCGATATCGCCTACCGGATGCGTGTTAAACGTTCCCCGGGCGGGGGCCAGACCGCGACATTGTTCCGTGTCGAGGGTGCAGAGGCCGCGGGGACGGGCGATGGCGGCGAGATTATCGTCGATCGCGCGCCGGTCTCGACAGAGCGGGACGCGCTGATCGCGGAAGGCAATGGTCATCGCTTTTTCGCGGGATGGCGGAGCGAGCCTTTTTTCTTCGATCCGCTCGGGGCGGTGAACAATCTTCAGTTCACCGGCTCGGATTTCTTTGCGGACAAGAATGTATGCAGCATCGTCCTGGAGGTGCCCAATTCGGCGCTGGGGTCAAAACCGGTGGGCGTGTGGGCCCGCACACTCGACAATACCGGCGGGAACTGGGTCCAGGCCGAGCGCGGGGCACGGCCCCAGCAAGCCGTGTTTCTGTCCGGCTCGGAGAGAGGCGCCTACAATGCCGGGGCGCCGGCGGACGATGCGCGGTTCGTTGCGGTGTTCGCGCATTCGCTCGAGCACACGGGTGGGTATACGCCCGAGGAAGCGGTGCGGGTGGCCGGCACTTTATTGCCGGACATCATGCATTATGACCCGATGCGCCCGGCATCCTTCCCGCAGAACGGGAGAACACTGACGGACGACGCCGCCGATACTTTCATCGCCATTCTCACGAATGGCAAGATCACCAAGGACGGGGTTGGCCGACATGGCGATCTGCTTAGCGAATTTCCCTATGTCGGCCCGCCGCACGGCGCGTGAGCGCCAGGCTGGGCCACGCGCCGCCGCTCTCGAAGCTATAAGCGAATTCAATTCGCCTTGAGCTTGTTCAGGGCTAGACCTTTGTGCATCGCGATATGGTCCGTCTTATCGCTTTTGATTTCATATTGCGGCTCGTCCTCGCTGGCGTGATGGATGTATCCTTTATAGTCCACGTCCTTGAAATGAACCCTGATGATCGTGCCGCTGACACGTCCTGCCTCGGAATTCCAGGCGACGTGATCGCCGACTTTGAAGAGTTTTTTCATCTCGCTCTCGCAACGCGCCGCTATCCAGTTCGACAATCTATTGTGCTCTCCGGGAGCAGAATAGATACATTCCAACATTGGTAGGTCCAGCAGAGACCACATTGGAAGAAATAGATAATACCTATCAAGAAGTTCGGGCGAGACAGAGGAGAAATCTCGCTTCTCGCGTTGCAACATGAATTGCGGCGGATCGCTGCGGCGGGTTCATCTGTTGCGGGGCCCCTTAGGCTGTGAAAAGCTCATATTGGTTTTCCTGAGGGGGGAGAAGCGAATGTCTCGGAAGATTTCGGCACAGCGTTTGGCGTCGGTCGCGGCGATTGCACTTTTATCCATCATAGGTACGGCCTCGGCCCAAAGCACAGGTCAGCCTTCTACTGCCAAAGGCGATTGGCCGATGTATTTCGCCGATCCGTCGGGATCGCGTTATTCGCCGCTCGACCAGATCAACGCCTCGAACTTCAACCAGCTGCAGCAAGCCTGGCATTTCAAGACCGATAATCTGGGCGGGCGCCCTGAGTTCAAGCTGGAAGGCACGCCGATCGAGGTCAACGGCACGGTGTACACTACCGGCGGCTCTCGCCGTGCCGTGATTGCGCTAAATGCCAAGACCGGCGAGCTGAAATGGGTCTACAGCATGGACGAGGGCATGCGCGCCGCGCTTGCGCCGCGTCAGCTTTCCGGACGTGGCGTGTCCTATTGGACCGACGGCAATGGCGATGACCGGATTCTCTATGTCACGACCGGCTATCGCCTGGTCGAGCTTAACGCCCATACCGGCCGCCCCATCGAGTCCTTCGGCGATCATGGTGTGGTTGATCTGAAAGTCGGGGCCTATACCGGCGTTCAAGGCCACCCCGGCGAATACAAACAAATAGATCTGGTGACGGGCGAGATTGGCCTGCACAGCACACCCACGGTGGTGAACAACACCGTGCTTGTGGGTTCATCCTTCAAAGAGGGCTTTCAACCCCTCGAAGTGAACAACACCAAGGGACTGACCCGCGCCTTCGACGTGAAGACCGGCAAGCTGCTCTGGACCTTCCATAACATCCCGCAGAAAGACGAATTTGGCTACGATTCCTGGAAGAACAACGCTGCCGACTACAACGGCAACACGGGAACCTGGACGGGCATTACCGTCGATCCGGAACTCAGACAGCGTCTATCTCCCGATCGAAGATCCCACCAACGACCTTTATGGCGGCGCCCGTCCCGGCAACGATCTGTTCGGCGACAGTCTGGTGTGCGTGGATCTCACAACCGGCAAGATGAAATGGCACTACCAGATCGTCCATCACCCGATCTGGGATTATGACCTTTCGTCCCCGCCGCTTCTGGTGGACATCACCGCGGGCGGCAAAACGATCAAAGCCGTGGCGTTGCCCAGCAAGGAAGCCTTCCTTTATGTGTTCGACCGGGTGACGGGCAAACCGATCTGGCCGATCGTGGAAAAGCCCGTGCCGCAAAGCGACGTACCGGGCGAGCAGACCTCCAAGACACAACCCTTCCCGACAAGGCCCGCGCCTTATGCGCGCCAGTCGATGACCACCGATGAACTGATCGACTTCACACCGGAACTGCGCCAGAAGGCAGTGGACATCATCAAGAAATACTACAAGCTGGGCACGATGTTCGCGCCCGCCATCGTCAGCAAGGTCGGTGGCCCTTATGGAGTGATGGACATCGGCAACGCCGCCGGTGGCACGAACTGGCCGGGGGCGGGCTTCAATCCCGAAACGCATGTGGTATTTGCACCTGCGGCCAACGCGATGGTCGGCCCGCTGGGCTTGGTTGAGCCGCCTCCGGGTTTGACGGACAACCGGTATGAAGCGGGCACAGCCGGCCAACCCTTCCAGATATTCGGCGGCCCAGGTTTCGGTTCAGCATCGGACGCACCGAAAGTGAGCTCTGACCAAGCCAAGCTCGATGCCGTCATGGCGGCGCATCCTCAGGCCGCAACAGAGCCGCGGCCACCCTTCAGCGTGGATGGCCTGCCCTTCGTCAAGCCGCCCTACGGGCTGCTGACGGCCATCAACCTGGACACCGGCGACACGCTCTGGCAGGTGCCCCATGGCGACACGCCGGATGAAGTTCGCCTGAATCCGGCGCTTCGAGGTCTCAACGTTCCCAAGACCGGACAGAACGGAAATGTGGGCGAAGTGGTCACCAAGAATCTGGTGGTGATGGGCGATCCGCAAATTTCAACTCAGCCGGGCCATCCGCGCGGCGCTTTCCTGCGCGCCTATAATCAGAAGACCGGTGAGCAGGTGGGGGCGGTATGGATGCCCGCAGCGCAATCGGGCTCGCCCATGACCTACAGCGTGGATGGCAAGCAATACATTATCGTCGCGGTGAGCGGAGGCAATTACTCCGGCGACTACATCGCCTACAGTCTGCCGGCGTCGCAGTAAGGCTGGTCGCGGCGGGTCATTTTAAAACGGCCCGTCGCTTCTTCTTGCCGATCCTTCCGGACTTCAACAGGCGCTCCGGCCCTATTGAAGCACAGTCAGAATAAAATGTTGATGGGCCCGGCAGGACCCACGCTGTCATTACTTATATAACAAAAACAACATATTACAGAGCCGAGCCTTCAAAATATCCATGCCAATACCAACAATCCGTCGGTCGCCTCTTTGGCCCCGGAAGGGTCGCTTGGCGGCGAGATCGGAATGAAAGGCCTTCCGATCTATCGCAGTATTTTGGTATTTGGCGGTAGTGTCTCTGCAATGCGGCAAGAGTAAAGGCCTCGGCAAGGGAACCGTGCATGATCATGGCGCTAACGGCTTTGAGCGTTGGGCTGGCGTTGGGCGTTGCGTTGGTAACGTTTCTCGGTCGTGGTGTGAGCGGCGGCGCCGGCAACTGGATAAAAAACGCCGCCGCGTCGGTCTTCGTGCGGGCTGAAGCGCGCGGCGCCTTTCGAAAGTTGCCAGCGTTTGATCGCGATTTTCTGGGCGAATATCCCGCATTGCGCGTCCTGGAGGATAATTATCAGGTCGTGCGCGAAGAATGTCTGGCGCTTCTAGAAAGACGGCAAGACATCCCCAATGTCGATGCCCTGAGCGCCACTTACACATCAGCCGGAATTCACAAGGTCGCCTGGAAGAGCTTCATGTTCAAGTCGGGAAAATTCATCGACGAAAATTGCGTGTTGGCCCCCAAGACGACCGCGCTCCTGCGCCAGATACCGGATGTCTACACGGCTTTCTTTTCCATTCTTGATCCCCATCAGCATATCAAGCCGCACTGGGGCTATTGGAAAGGCTTCGTGCGTTATCACTTGGGCGTCGTCATCCCTGGAAATAATCGGGATCAACTCTGCTGGCTGAGGATCAATGCTCAGCCGGAGGCGCAGGATCGCTCGCGCAGGGAAGAGATCAAAAACGGCGAGAAATATTACTGGAAAAACGGCGCGGGTGTGATGTTCGATGACACGTTCCTGCACGACGCTGCGAATGAGTCCAGCGAAGTGAGGGTGGTTCTGTTCCTCGATGTTGCGCGAAAAATGCCTTGGCATCTCAGCCTGGCGAACAAGTTGTTTCTCAACATCGCGCACATGGACGCGTCGGTTAAGCGGATACGCGTCAATGCCAGGATGAACAACCCGGTGGCGCCATAGCTGTCTGGAATCCGGCGTCAGCGCCCTCGTGCCTCCCCATCCAATGGAAAATGAACACATGTGGAAATTGAAATCCTGGCCCTTCCTGGCCACGCTCATTTTGCTGTCGGCTCATGGAGAGGCGAATGCGCGCCAGCTCACCAGCTCGATTACGGAGCTGGACCAGATTCCGCACATCCGGCCCGAATTCAAGGTGCCGGAGGAACCCAACCAGCTCTTTTATATTGAGCGTTCGGTCAATTCCAACACCGTGGTCTATGCCGCCAGACTCGACGCGCATGGCGCGATAGATCCAAAAACGCCGGTCGATGTGTTCTGGCGCTGGTATAATGTCGATGGCCACAAGAAAAATCTGAACTTCATCGAACAGATGATGGCATATGGCGTACACGCCAACCCGCCGCGCCCGAACCGGCCTGTTACCTTCACCATCGCCGCACTTCCGGAACGGGTGCTGACCCTGGATCTGGACGACCAAAAGCACGCCGAAGCCCTGCTCCAGATCGGGGATCGCACGGTTAAAGTGGATTATATCTACCTAGAGGTTGTCGATGGCATCGTACCAAGCGTGCCGGCATTGGATATTTTTGGCACCGACAAGGCCAGCGGCAAGGCGGTTCGCGAGCACGTCGTGCAGAATTAGGCCCTGGCCTTTTTCGAGCCGCGCTGTTTCTGGATCAGCCCGAATACGCCGCCCGTCGCTAAAAAAAGCGCCAGCGGCGTGAACCACCCCGCGACGCTGGGCCAGACATAGCCAAACTCCCCCATCAGCAGAAATGCTCTGGCGGCGAAATGCGCCAGATAGCCCGCCAGCAATGCAACGATCAGCGCGATCGGCCGAAGGCGGTAGGCGAAAAACAACAGCGACAATGAGGCCGCCAGAAGAGCCATGGCACAGGTGAGGACGATGTCGCCGTATAAAACCTGAAGCCGCGTTTGGAAATCACTATTGTCATGGGAGTTGATTTTGGGATTCGCCAGTATCCGCAAGTCGGATATCGAAAGATATTGGGGCGACATCCCCTGATTGGCGAGCCACAAAATGTTGAGACCGAGGGACACTTTGCGGCGTACGAATGGAATCTCGGCTTCTTCTCTGGTGCTGCCGATGGTGTATTTCGCGGCGCCCTGTTCCGACTCCGACGTTCCAAGATTTCACGTTCCAGTAATGCCCATTGCGCAGCAGCCACTGATCCTCGGACCCAAGCGGGCTGGCCAGCGCGGCGGTGTCCACTTCACTCAGATGCCCGACCGCGTCCAGTGTGTAGATAGTGACATCGCGCAGACTTAAGGGCGGACCATAGACGATCTCTGCTCGCAAGAGCCCGTTGGGCAGCGCAAACCAGTGGTTGCCGCTGCTCCGCGTCCGATCCAGCCGAATACCTTCTCGGCCCAGCTTCTCATGGATTTGTACCGCAATCGCCGCCGGCCGCAGATACCCATCCAATGCGAATAGAGCGGCGCCCATCAAGACACCGATCATGATGGCCGGGGCCACGCACTGCAGCGGCGATCTTCCGCTATTCCAGATCAACATCCGTTCGCGCGATCCGGTGAATGCCCCTTCGCTCCACACCACGCCAAGAAATGTTGCGAACGGAATGAAGGGCGGCAGAAGATCGGGGATGCGCAGGACGGCCAGGCGCGCGATCGTCCATATCGTGCCCAGGGTGCTTTGTGCGCCGGCGGCGGTCAGCAGCGGAATCTGCGGCCACAAATCAATCGTGAGTGCAATCGTCATCAGCGCCGCCGCCACCGTTAGCACGTGACGCAGATAGGCGGTCAACATATAGCGCGAATACAGCCCCAGCGGCGCGAGATGGATAACGTGCGCCTCGCGTCCGTGCTTGAGGGGAATTTCGATCATGAGCGTGCCAGTTGCGGCCGCACCAGTTCGCTCTGCCGCCGCACGATGATCGCGAGCGCCACTGCGGCGGCGCCCAGGAAGGGCACGAGCGGCGGAATCAGCGCGCCCGCCATATCCATCGGAGATATTGCCGTGATCATCCATTCGCTCGCGAGGTCGACCGACATCAGGGCAATGCACGCCAGCGGTAGCGCGAACCAGTTGGTCAGGCGCGAGGTCAAGCAAAGGGCGGCAAGCGCGATCAGCGGCGCGAGCGCGGACAAAAGACTGCGAGAGAAGCGTTCCGCCAACAGGCGCATTTGCGCCGCGCGCGCCACCGGTGAATGGTTTTTGGCGGTGAGCTGTTCAAAGACAGTCAGCTCGGCGGCGTCGCTGCCGCGCGCACCGAAGGGCAGCAGCTGATCGACCATCATCATCTGACTCATGTCCCGCGCCTCCATCGTCACGCGAGGCGCGTCGTGGACATCGTCGAGGCAATCTATGCAGCGCACTTGGCCAGGCCGCAATGGCGCCGCGTTGGGGCCCCCGAGCGGATGGGCGTCGGCGAAAGTATGGGAGGTGAAATCGCCAAGGCTCAGGATGATCTTGCCCGCAGCATCAGGGCCGTCAAGCCGCGCCTGGGCGGCAGTCACCACGCGTGAGGCATGGGGCGCAATCTGCTGGTAAACGAAGAGCGTGCGATCATTGGTGCGCCGCGGCGGGCCGCGTGCGTCTATGATGGAGGTGCCGGGCGGACCGGCCGCGGGGACGGGGAGGTCGCCCGCGGACGCCGCCTGATCGGTCGCATAGGCGACATAGCTTGGAAAATAATAAAATTCGCCCTTGGCGACGCCTTTTTTCAGCGCGTGAAGTTCGGTGCCGAACAGGATGGCGCGCTGGGCATAACGCGACAATGGATCAATCACGCCGGCCCCTCCGATGCAAAGGATCTGCGCGGTGAATGCCACAGCCAGAATCAGTGCGCTCAGCTGATACGGGCCCAGACCCGAGGCAAACAGAACCAGAAGTTCACGATTCTCGCGCATCCGCACCAGTGTGGCATAGACAGCCACCAGAACTGCGATCGCCAGAGCAAGGTCGAATATGTCAGTGCCGGAGCAGACCAGGACCAGCACAATGTCGAAGAGGCTGGCCTGGTGCCGCACCGCGTCCCGGAACACCCAGGTGAAATGTTCGGCAAGAAAGATTGCCTCAATGAGAATGATTATGGCGAAAGCCTGGGCCGCTACATGTCGGAAGAAGCCCCGCGCATAGTCGCCCTTGACGAAGGCAATGAGGTCCGCATGCGGCCGCACCGCCTGAACGTGTCCGCCGAGGTTTACCATTTCTTCGGACGAAGCCATTAGAGCCTGAACGCCTCTCCCAGATAGATGCGGCGGACTTCGGTGTGCGCAATGATGTCATCGACCCTGCCCTCGGCAAGCACGCGCCCGCTCTCGATTACGTAGGCGCGATCGACGATCTGCAGCAATTCGCGTGCCTTGTGATCGGTGATGAGTACGCCGATGCCGCGATCCGTCAGATGGCGAATCAGAAGCGTGATTTCTTCCGTGTTCTTCGGATCAACGCCGGCAAAAGGCTCATCGAGCATTGCGAAGCTGGGATCGCAGGCCAGGGTGATCGCGATTTCGCAACGCCGTCGCTGGCCACCGGACAATTCGCCGACCCGTGACTTACGCACAGCCTGAAGGCGAAATTCCGCAATCAGATCGGATAGTTTTTTCCGCCGCGCGGTCCAGTCGGTCAAACGGGCCTCGAGCACCAGCGCGATATTGTCCTCGACCGACAGGCTGCGCGGCACGAAAGGCGCCTGGGGCAGATAGCTGATACCGAATTGGGCGCGGTCGTAGAACGGCATGTTCGTGATATCGATGCCGTCGAGCAGAATGGACCCGCTGTCGGGCGCCGACATGCCAGTCAGAAGCTGAAAGGTGGTGGTCTTGCCGGCCCCATTCGGCCCCAATAGGGCAACAATCTCGCCTCGGTGGAGCGTCAGGCTTACATCCTCGATGACCCGGCGTCCGGCGAAAGATTTCACCAGATGCTGTGCTGAAAGCATGCCCCACTCTTCGATCGGTGAACTATATGCATTCGCAAAGGACTGGGTAGACCCTTCCGGGAGCGGCGTTGGCTGCGATAGTAGAGCGCAGGTCGCAGGATTGTACAGGTCAGCGCGGGCCATGGCAGGTCCTGGCCGAATCCCGCCGTCAAGAGTGAATTTGGCGGTAATACCGCGCAAAGGGGCTCCGATTCGGGGATAAGCATCCCGGACGTCCCACGAGCGAGGTTGTGGTGGAAGAAATTCAGGTTATTCTCGGTCAACCCGACTAGGGGGCCGGGGCCTATGCATGATACTAGTACCGACGGTACGGCAACGGTGACCTATCTGATGGCTGCCGAACAATCGGCCGCTCCGGTCGAACGCGATTTGCCCGAGCGCAAAAGCGTCGTCGAAGGATTCGCCGGTTATCGTGCTTTGCGCCGGCGGATCGAGGAATTGAAACAGACCGGCCAGAGCGTTCCCTTTTTCCAGCCGCGGGATGGCGTCAGCCATAGCGTCGTTCGCCGCCAGGGAAAAAGCCTGATCAACTATTCCGGCTACAATTATCTGGGTCTGTCGGGTCATCCGGCGGTTTCGGCGGCGGCCAAGAATGCAATCGACAAGTACGGCACTTCAGCGTCCGCAAGCCGGATCGTTTCTGGCCAGATCGAACTCCACGGCGAGTTGGAGAAGCGTCTTGCCAGCTTTCTGGGCACAGAAGACGCGTTGGTCTTCATCAGCGGTTATCTGACGAATGTCAGCGTGATCCCCCAGCTCTCGGCGCGCCAAGACGCCGTAATCTATGATTCGGGCGCGCATAACAGCATCATAACCGGCGGACGACTGTCCGGCGCGAAAACCTTCGCCTATGACAATGGCGACTGGAGCGGTCTTGACCGGATCATGACAAAGGAGCGCGGCGGATTTCGCAACGGCCTTTTGGTCTGTGAAGGCGTGTACAGCATGGACGGCCAGATTCTGGATCTGCCCCGCGCACTTGAAAGCAAGAAGCGCCACGATCTTCTTCTCATGGTCGACGAAGCGCACTCGCTGGGCACTATCGGCAAAACCGGACGTGGGGTCTGTGAAGCGTATGGCCTTCCCGCCAGTTCCATAGACGTTCATATGGGCACTTTGAGCAAAGCGTTGGCGAGCAGCGGCGGCTATATCGCCGGCGATCGCGGACTGATTGAGTATTTGCGGTTCCTTTGCCCCGGCCTGATCTTCAGCGTCGGACTTTCTCCACCCGATACCGCGGCCGCCATCGCGGCGCTGGACATTTTGGAGCGCGAGCCACAGCGGCCGAAAAGGTTGCACGAGCGTGTCCGTTATTTCCGCCAACTCGCGCGCGAGTATGGATTGGAAATGGGCGGAGACGAGGAATTGCCGGTTTCCTCGCTGATTGTCGGCGACGACAGTAAGGCGCTGCTTCTGTCGCGGCGGCTTTTCGGCCACGGCATCGATGTGCAGCCTATCGTCCGCCCGGCGGTCTCTGCCGATACGGCACGTCTGCGCTTCTTCATCACGGCGAACCATACAGAGGAACAGCTCAAGGCGACGATTCCACTGGTCGCCAGGGAATTTGATTATGTGCGCCGACACGACGTCTGAGCGATGGCAAGCACGCCGTTCGCCACCGGGGATCGAGCACGCCGCCTTCGAATCGCGCTGATTACCGGCTCTTACGACTACATAAAGGACGGCGTCGCGCTGACATTGAATCGGCTCGTGGGATATCTCGAAGGACATGGGGTCGACGTCCTGGTATTCGCACCGACTACGGCGACACCCGCCTTCGCCCACGCCGGAACGGTTGTTTCTGTTCCTTCCATTGCCCTGCCCGCGCGCCCTGAATATCGGCTGGCGCTCGGCATGCCGCGCTCCGTCCGCCGGCGGTTGAAGGAATTCTGCCCCGACATTATCCATATCGCAGTGCCCGATCTGCTCGGCTACCGCGCACTCAGGCTGGCGCGGCAATGGAATATTCCGGCCGTCGCCTCGTACCACACGCGTTACGAGACGTACCTGAAGCATTACTGGTACGTCGCGGCCTTGACCGGCCTGGTGAAACGTTATCTGCGCTGGTTCTATGCCGCGTGCCGAGAGGTCTATGTCCCTTCCCTATCCATGGCGGAAACGCTGCGCGCGGATGGCTTGAAAGATAATTTTCGCCTATGGCCGCGCGGCATAGATACTGCCCGCTTTGATCCGGCCAAGAGAAGCGCCGCGTGGCGCGCGCGCCACGGCGTCGATGTTGCCGACCTTGTCGTCCTTCACGTCTCGCGCCTGGTGCGGGAGAAGAGAATGGATGTTATCGCCGGAACCGCGCACCAGCTGCTGGCCCTCGGCATCGCGCACCAATTCGTCATTGTGGGCGACGGGCCAGGACGCGCCGCGCTGGAACGTGCGCTGCCGCATGCGATCTTTACCGGTTTCCAGGACGGCGAGGACCTTGCTGCCGCTTATGCTTCATCGGATATTTTCCTGTTCCCGAGCGAGACGGAAAGCTTCGGTAATGTCACACTGGAAGCGATGGCATCGGGCCTGCCCTGTGTTTGTGCCGATGCCACCGGAAGCCGGTCCCTGGTCGTGCCTGGCGTGACAGGCCTGCTCGCCCGGCCTGGATGCGTGGAACAATTCGCCCGACACATCGCGACCCTGGCTGGCGACAATGCTCTGCGCCGACGCATGGGCGCGAACGCGCGCGAGCGTAGCCTCGACTTCAGCTGGGACGAAACCATGGCGCGCATCTTGGGATATTACGAAGCGCTGCCCGGAAAACCCGGCATGCCACCCGAAGCCGCGCCATGAAGATTGCCGATGTCTGCGAGTTCTACTCGCCAACCGGCGGTGGTGTGCGCCGCTACGTCAACCAGAAGTTGGAGTTTGCCCGGCTTTTCGGCCATGAACTGACGATTGTCGCGCCCGGTCCGGAAACCCGGATGGAACCGGTGCCGGGCGGCACCATCGCCTGGGTCAAGAGCCCCCATCTGCCGTTCGACCGGAATTATCGCATGTTCTGGGGCGCGGCCGATGTCTGGCGCACGCTGGACGTACTGGCTCCCGACCTCGTCGAGGGATCCTCGCCCTGGCGCGGTGGCTGGTTGGCGGCGCGCTGGCGGGGTCCCGCGGCGCGCGTGTTTTTTCTGCACATGGATCCGGTCGCGGTCTACCCGCAGACCCTGCTTGGCGGCGCCCTGGGCGCGGAGCGGGTGGATCGGATGTTTGGCTGGCTCTGGTCTTATCTCCGCCGGCTCAACGATTGCTACGATGCCGCGATCGTGACCAATCCGGCGATGGGGGATCGCTTTTCCCAGTTCGGGCTGAAAAATATCGAGGTCGCGCCGTTCGGCGTGGCGCGGGCCAATTTCTCGCCGGCTTTCCGCTATGCGGAAACCCGCCGGGAGATGCTGGCCGCTTGCGGGCTTGGGGAGGATGCCGCGCTCCTTATCGCGGTCGGGCGCCACCATCCGGAAAAACGCCTCAGAACCCTCATCGAAGCTGTCGGCAGAGCGCAAGCGGAGCGGCCGGTCGGCCTGTTCTTGGTCGGCGACGGCTTTTTCCGCGTCGCCGTGGAGCGATGGGCAGGGCACGCCCGGCATGTCCATGTCGCAGGTCAGGTCAACGACCAAAGGCGGCTTGCGCGGCTTATTGCCAGCGCAGACGCGCTGATCCACGGATCGGCGGCCGAGACCTTTGGCCTGGTCCTGGCGGAGGCGCTCTGTTCGGGAACACCCCTGATCGTCCCCGATGCGGGCGCCTCCGCATCCTTCGCCGCGCCCGACTATGCCGAGACTTACCGCGCCGGCGATGCGGACGCCGCTGCGGCAGCGGTCTTGAGGTTTCTGGCCAAGGACAGGGCGGTCCTGTCACGTGCGGCCAGCGCGGCGTCTGAAGCGCGCATCCTGACCGTCGAACAGCATTTCCAGACGCTGTTTTCGATCTATGACCGTATCGCGGGCGGGGTGCGTTCCACCCGAAACAACGTGACCCAGTAAAGCGGCGGCAGCTTGAGCCATGCCTCCCGCGCCGCGAACGCCGCGAACGCATGGAGATAGCGGGTGCCAAGCGCGCTATAGCCGAACCCGGCCAGGGGAAATTCGGAATAGACCATTTCGGCCCGCGCGCCGGAGGGTACAGCACCATTCGGCAGCGTGGGCATGTTGGAAAAAAGATAGACCGGTCCTCTGGTCAGATGCGCTTCCAGCGCGGACGCATTCTCCAATCTTTTAGAACGGAACGGCCTGGGACGATACATCGGATAGGACAGGAAGGGTTCGTCATCGAAGCTATAGGCAGTAAGCCCCCCGGGGAAATGCCGATAGACATATTTCGCCATCGGCATATGCGGGCGGATGCCGAACGGATAGACGGCAAGGAAAAGCATCGCTAGCACGGACGAAGCGGTGACGAATTTCGCGGCGACCGAGCGGCGCCAGCCCCAGGCACGCACCGCCCAGGCGCGACCGATCGGCAGAAGCGGAGAGAATCCCAGAACCGGAAATGCAGTTGCGAGAATGGCCAGAGGAAAAAGGAAGCGCGGCTCCTTGTGCGCGACAAGGGTGTGGATCACGACGAAAGGAAGTGTGACCCAGGTCACGACATGGAGTGGATTGCGCACCCACATGGCAAGCATGGCCACCATGAGGACCACGCAAATCGGCAGAAAGATATTCGCCGGCATCATGTAAAGGTAGGCAAACACGGGGTCCGCGCCGAAGGATCTTGCCGCGACACCGTTGAGAATGTTGACCTTGAAATAGAGCCAAGGCGGGAAACTCCACACGCCATAGCCCCAGCGGTCGATTATCGCGCCCAGTCCCACCGGCGCCAGCGTCGCGGCGGCAAATACCGCCAGAAGCGCGCCGCGCAGCCGCGCGACAAGGATCAGCCAAGCACTCAGGCCGAGAATGAGAATCGCGGATTGATAGCGGCACTCGAAGGCCATGCCGCACAAAAGGCCCGCGCACAGGACCCGGCCGGGCGATCGGCGGCGCATGACCAAGGCAAGGCCCAGCGTGAAAAATGCCGCCGAGATCGTTTCGGACGCGGTGCGGACGAAAAGATAGGGCAGGAAACCAAAAAACGGCAAATAGCGCGCGAAGGCAAACTTTTCCTCCTTGCCTTCGATACCGGCCATCGTCTCCTTCGCGAACAGGGCCAGCGCCGCCAGCGAGAGAAACCCCGTGGCCAAACGCAAAATGAACGTCACAACAAATAGATCCTTGACACCGGCGAACAGCAGCAGCCTGGCGATAAGGCTGTAGAGAAAGGGCTGCATCCAGGGCCGGATGCGGGCGAAATACTCCCACGGCATGTCCGCCGCGGCGGTTATGCCCAGCTTGTTGCCCATGAATTCGAGCACTTGGTAATGCTCGTCCGGGAAGTAATAGAGATCGCTGAAATAGGCGGTGACAATTGTGACGGCTGCGACCAGCGCAAGGCTTTGCCAAAGCACGCGGGCCACCGCGCGGTCGTCCCCGCCGCCAGCCGGAAATTCAAGCTGCATGGAAATAAAGCCGGCCCGCTCCGAAAGCGTGGACGCTATCACGCACGATACTTATAGTCGATGCACCCATGCCGAAACCCAATGCCAATTCAGACGCACCACTACGTGTCCTGTTCATCAACGACACGTCGCGCAATGGGGGGCCAGGCAAGACGCTGCTCGATATCGTGAAATTTCTCGATCCCGCCCGCGTTCACAGGACGATCCTGGTCCCGCGCGAAGGCATTGTCAGTCAGAAATTGCTGGACTGCAAAGCCGCGGACCATCTGTTCTTCGCACCGGGCATTATCGAACATATCTTCGCGCCATGGTCGCGGCCGGTCGAGCGCCGGGATCTGGCCGCGACTTGGCCGCTCAAGATTTTGCGAGCCTGCGGCAACATCCTGCGCGCAACGATCGCCATGATCCAGCTGTCGCGGAAAGTGAAGCGGGACCGTTTTGACGTGATATTCTGCAACGGAACCATGGCCAATTTCGCCGGCGGCGCTCTGGCGGCCTTCACCGGCGTCCCTACGATCTGGCATGTGTTGTACACCTCCGTCGGCGGTACGATTCGCGGCGTCCATGCGAGGCTCGCATCGGGAAGGAATGTGAAAACCATTATCTGCGTTTCGCGTCCGACCGCGCGCCAGTTCGGCGCGTGCTTGGAGAAAATCCGCCTGATCCATGACGCGATCGATGTCGATGAGTTCGATGCGCATGCGACGGGACCGATCCTGCGCAAGGAACTTGGTCTCGATGAGGGCGCCATTGTCTTCGGCAGCCATGGCCGCATCCTGCCCAGAAAGGGCTATATCGAACTGATCCGTGCGGCGCGCATTGTTTTTGACAGGCTAAGCGACGAGGATCGCGCGCGTTGCCACTTTGTCGTGGTCGGTGATACCCCGCAAGATATGCGAACCGACCATCTCGAAGAATGCCGGACGATGGTGCGGGAACTCGACCTTTCCGGTAAGGTTCATTTCATCGGCTTCCGCACCGCCGTCACATCCTATATCGCCGATTTCGATATCGCGGTGGTGCCGAGCGTTTACCAGGATCCCCTCCCCCTGGCGGTATTGGAAGCCATGGCGATGTCGAAACCAGTTGTGGCATTCGATGTCGGCGGCATGGCCGAGATGATCCATGACGGCGTCAGCGGAAGACTTGTGCCGGGATCGCCGCCGGATATCGAAGCACTGGCGAACGCCTGCCTGGACTATATTGCCGATGCCGGCATGTGCCGCTGCCATGGTGCTGCGGCCAGGCGACGCATCGAGCAGGATTTCAATGCAAGAACCCATGCGCGTCTGATTCAGGATGAACTGTTTCGCGCCGCCCGAGCGACCTGAGAATCCGCTATCGCGCGCCAGCGGGCATGCGTTCAAAAATGCGGATGGGCTCGTCAAGGCTTTCGTGGATGTGGATCGGCGGCAAGAATGCGCCGGTGTAGCGAGACTCAAGCACGAGGCGATAGTTAAGGAGGCCCGCCTGCAATCGTGAAAAATACCGCACGGCATTTGAGTCGCGGAATTGCGCCTGTTGGCTTGCGGACGCAACGCGATGGCCGTCGGGAGGCGCTCCGGGATCCAGATGATGCTGGACCCACCAGACACTGATGACAATGAAGCGCGGGTTGCGGTCCCCGACAGCGTCGAAGGGCTGCCGCAATTCGGTGACGCCTGGCAGGGGATTGCGACGACTGAGCGAAGTTTGGCCGACGCGGGTTACAACTGCCTCCGCGGGGAAGCGAGGCAGGTATGCGTTCTGGCCATATGTCTCGATCGTGTCGCCGGCACGCACATGCGCCGCCATCCAATGTTCGGCAGCATAGCGTGGATCAAGCAGGAACGCAGCACTCACGGCCGCGCATTGGTAGAAGGCAAACAAGGCGGCGATGATTAATATGACGCGCGCGGTGCGGCTGAGCCAGGAATACGGCACGGAAAGCAGCTTATCGGCGGCAATGCCGATATAGACGGCGGCCAGAACTGCCTGAGGCAGCAGGAAGCGGTCATCGGTGCGCAGCGCCACGAAGTTGAAACTGATCGTAAAAGAGACGATGGCGAAAAACGGCAGCAGGCCCGCGATCCACATGGGCCTGTTGTCGCGCCAGTGCGTTATGTGAAACCAAAGTCCCAGCCCGGCGAGAATAAAAGCGATGACGGCATAACCTTGCGTGAAATAAGCCCACATGTCTTTCAAAAGATTCAGCCGGCCGACAATGTCGTGGGGATAAGTGGCATAGTCTTGGCTGGCCGGGCCGGTCAGGAAAGCGATGCGCTGCGCAAAGCCGCCCGGATTGGTGATCGCGCCATCGATCAGCAGCAACAGGGCGATCGCCGCAACCGTCCAAAACAAAAGAGCCGGGAGCACGCCGGATGCGTGGCGGCGCGGCCATAAATCGATGCTGAACCATAGTAGCAGAACAACCGGGACGCTCAGTAGAAAAATGGCATAGGCTTGATCCTTAGTCGCTATGGCGGCGGTGGCGAGCAACACCGCCCCCCGCAGCCGCGCCGGTTCATGCCCGGCAATGGCGCGCATGAACCACAGGAGCGAAAGCACGCTCCAGAAAAGATACGGTACGTCCAGATTCGTGACCTGACCGTAATACGTCAAAGCGACGCCCAGCGCGCAGGCAGCGGCGGCAAAATGACCGGCGCGTTTGCCGGCGATCAGCGTGGCCATCTGCCCCACGCAAATAACGATGCCCAGCGACATCGCCACGCTGAACAGTCGCGCAACGATCGCGAAGAAGGTCATGTAAGGCGGTTTGGTGATCTCACGGATCACGTCGGCTTGCGCGAGCGAATGTGCATGAAACAGGGCCAGCGCCGATCCGGGCAATGTCGGCAGAGCCAGAAGAAACGCGTGCAATGGCGGATAGGTGAAATAGGAGCCCGGCCTGTAGGTCAGCGCCAGGGCGGTGAGGAAATTGCGCGGCGCGAAGCCGTCATCGTCCCATCCATCCGAGGCCGGCAAGCCCCAGGCTATTCCAGCCAGCCGCAGCGCAACCGCCAGCGCCAGAATCCAGAACAGAGGTGCGCGCAGACAGCCCCGGACTGTCACGCTGTGCTCTGGTTTGCATTGCGGCCGAAAAGGAAATCATTGACCGCCCAGGGCAGTCCGGCCAGCAGCGATCCCAGGATCAGGTCTGCTGCGGCCAGTATCACGAGGACCGTCGCCACGGGAGTAACCGGCACCTTAAGCAGTCCGGCTGCCGCAATGCCTGCGCCGACGAACACGAGATCCTTGTTGGGCACCAACGGCAATCGCGAAATGACCAGCCGCATCGCGACAAATTGCAGACACGCGACAGCCGACGGCAGTGCGCCAGAGAGTTCCCAGAAACCGATTTCCAGCATCAATACCAACAGACTGCGCAGAAAATGGATTGCAAAGGTTTCGGCGATCTGGCGGCGCGTGAGCACCGTCACCTTGCGATGCGCGATCACCAGGATGGCGCAAAAGAGCAGCGGCAGGGAGCCGACGAGAACATAGGCCCAGGAATTCGCCGCCACGATCCGCGGGATCTGCAACCCTCCCGTCGCCAACAACGCAAGAAGAACCAGCCAGACCATTGCCAAACCGGCGCCTCCGGATAGAAGGTTGCTGTCCTTGATGGCATGGACCAGCATCCGATTGGGCAGTTTCAATCTTCGCAGCGCCCAAAAATAAAAAAATACCTCGCCCGAATAATCGAACAGGGCACTGTTAAGGAACCGCTTGCGCAGGAAAATGGAAAGGCGCAGCGCCTTTCCGGAGGTCCATAAATTGCGATAGATAATGAGATCGCCCAGCGGCTGGATGAAAAATTGCAGGATGATCAGAAGATAAAAACCGATGCTGGCAGGGCGCGCGTGCCAGATCCGATCCCAACCGAGCTGCGTCAGCCGATAGCCGACAAATACCAGCAGGAAGACCGGAATAGTCCAGCGCAGGACCTGCAGCACTAGCCGGCCACGGCGGTGACGCTCGAACGCCACAAGCAGGTTTTGCTCCAGGCCGAGATCGGGCTCCGTCATAGTGTCCCGCGCAGAATGCGCCGCAGGAATGGGCGCGGCAGAAGTTTGGAAAGAGCGCGGAGCACGATGAATTGCCAAGGCACCACGATGCGAGTGGCACGGCGTTCGATCTTGCGCACGATAAGTCGCGCCGCGCGATCGGCCGACATCAAAAAAGGCTTGGGCTCCCGGAGCTGCTGACTCATCGGCGTGTCGATAAAACCCGGCGAAACCAGCGTCACCGTGACACCATATGGCGCGATGCGGATTCCCAGCGCCTCGGCGAACATGGCAAGGCCGGCTTTCGTCCCCGCATAGGCTGGTGCCATTGGCAGCGGAAAGGATTCGGCGATCGAGCCGATCAGCACAATCTGGCCACAGCGGCGTTGGGCCATAGCACCGGCAAGCGCACTGGCGCTCACGACGGGCACAGTGAAATTGACCTGCGCCATAGTGTGTGCGGCATGTGGCGCTTCGGCGGGGCAATCCCTGGGCACACTGCCACCCACTCCGGCGCAAAAAATCGCAAGATCGATAGGCGTTTCGGCATCCCAGGATGCGAGGCGCGCCACCAATCCCTCCACGTCGCGAAGGTCGAACGCTTCCACCCGAACGACTGCACCGAGCGCGCTGCATTGCGATGCTGTGGCGGCCAAGCGGTGTTTGTCACGACCCCATAGAAGAAGCGTGTCGCCCGCGCGCGCATAGGCGCGGGCGAGGGCCGCGCCAAGGCCGCTGGAAGCGCCTGTAATCAAGATTGTTCTGCCGGGCATAACAGCGCTGCGTGGTAACCGCGGGCGCGAATATCGGGCCCATTCCTTACTATCAAATCCGGTTGGCCGACGCTATGGTGCTCAAATCAGCTCGTCGGATATTGTCTTGAACAACAGCGCGTCGAACCCGGCCCTGGAAATTGTCCCTGTCCAGACCTCTCGCCACTGGCATGATTTTCACCATCTGCCCTACACGGTTTATCGGGACGATCCGCACTGGGTGGCGCCGCTTCTGATCGAGCGGAAGTTTCACTTCATGCCGAAGCACAACCCATACTTTCAGCACGCCCATGCCGCTTTCTTCCTCGCCTATAAGGACAATGTTCCCGTCGGACGCATCACCGCGCAGATCGACCGGCTCCATCTCGCCCGCTATGACGACGCGACGGGACATTTCGGCTTCATCGAGGCGCTGGACGATGAAGAAATCTTTTCAGCGCTGCTGAACACGGCGGAGAATTGGCTGCGGCAGCAGGGCATGAAACGTGTCTTCGGTCCCGTCAGCTTCTCTTTGTGGGACGAACCAGGCTTGTTGATCGAAGGCTTCGATAGGCCGCCATATGTCATGATGGCGCATGCGCGGCCGTATTTTGCCGGTCACATTGTGGAAAATGGCTATCGGAAGGCGGAAGACCTGATCGCCTACCGGTATGGACCGCAGGCGTCGACGGCCCCGATGAAGCGCCTGCTGGCGCGGTCGCTTCGCCCCGGCGATGTCACTCTGCGCAATATTCGCATGGACAGGAAATATTTCGATGAAGAAGTCACGACGTTGCTCGACATCATAAACGACGCCTGGTCGGACAATTGGGGTTTTGTCCATATGACGAGGGCGGAGATCGACGACCTTGCCGGGATTTTGAAATTACTGCTCAAACCCGGCGATGTTGCAATCGCGGAATATCGAGGCGAGCCTGCCGCCTTTGCGGCGATATTTCCGAATCTGAATGAAGCCATCCGGGACATGAAGGGGCGGCTCTTGCCCTTCAATTGGGCCAAACTGTTGTGGCGAATGAAAGTCCGCCGTCCGCGCACGGCGCGCGTGCCGATGATGGGCGTTCGTAAATCGTATCAATCGTCTCCCGTTGGCGCCGCGTTGGCACTCTCAGTCATCCAGTCCGTCAGAGATTTTAATGTGGCCCGTGGCGTAGAGGACGGCGAGCTTTCCTGGATTCTGGAGCGCAACAAACGTGTTCGCCACATGATCGAGATGGTTGGGGGCGTGCCCTACAAGCGCTACCGGATCTACGAAAAGTCATTGTAGAGTTTCAGAACAAGCGGCGCTGCGATTGTTGCCGGCCGGAACCGCGCGGCCCAGATAAACCCCGAAAATCTTACGTGCCGCCGTGCTTCTTATGGGCATGCGCCGGCTTGGGAGAATTGGCTGCCGGCTCATGAACACCGCTGACTGGTATCGCCACGGTGAATCCGGCTTCAGGCACGGACGACGCGCCGATTCCTGGTCCGATCTCGCTCATATTGTTAAGCGGCGCATAGGCCGTCGGAGCCGACAGCAGCGTCAGCGCCAAGGCAGTCGCTACCAACCCCGAGACTTTCTCCCGGTGATGTACAGGCAGCATCTCTAACTCCTGATTTTCGGTTGCGCCGGCCAATCCCCGCCGAATGAGGATTCACTCAGCAATCCGCATGCCAGAATGTAGGCGGCTGAAATTCCCAATTGTCCCGGCGATTTTTGGTCGGACAGCGGCCCATCGCCCAAGAATCGGGCTGAATGCCCACCGATGGGGGGCACTCGCTGCTGTCAATCCGGAAGGAACAAGTGAACGGCGGGCCGCAGGACTGGGACGGCCGAAACCGTGAACCTTTTTGCCACGACTCCAAATCCTCTATTGGAAGTCGTGACCCCGAGGGTCGCGCGATAACCGCGATCACCCTTCATCGAATCAAGGCACCGTCGCCGCGGCAGGCGGCAACGGTGTCCCCAAGCTTATCGGTGAAACGTCGAAAGCCTCAACCTTGGGTGTTGGCCCGCGGCACCACCTGAAAGCGCGCCAGCTCATTTCTCGCGGGCTGGTAATTCGGCGCCAAGGCCACGGCCTGCTTATAGTCCTGGTAGGCGCTGTTGATGTTTCCGGCTTTTTCTTCCGCCAGCGCCCTGTTGAAATAGGCGAGGTAGGCATTGGCGCCGCCCAGTGCCACCGCCTGGTCGAAACTGGCCCGAGCCTCATCGTACCGCGTGGCGCGCATGAGCGCGGAGCCGCGGTCGAGATAGATGTCGGCCACTTTCGGATTCATCGCCAGCGCGGCGTCGTAATCGGCAAGCGCCGACGTCACATCGCCGGAAGCGGCCTCGATATTGCCGCGATTCACAAGCGTCGCGATGCGGTCCTTGCCGATCATTTTGCCGGACAGCGCCTGCGTGCAGCTTGCCAAAGCGTTGTTGCGCAGGTCGTTTGGAAGAGCGTCGCCCGAACGGGAAATCGCTTGGGCCGCATTAAAGCAGTCCGTCGAGGGCGTTTGTCCGAATGTCATTTGTGGAGACGACGTGTCGGCAGCGTTCGCCGGCATCGCACCCAAAAGGCCTGTAACGAGCAAGGCCGCGGTATAATGTAGTTTCATGGTTTGCTCCCTGAAATGACCGTCTAAGAGTCGCGGTCGCAATTTGATTGTACCTCGTTGCCGAATAACCGATTCAATCTAGCACCGAAGAGATTGCGCGCCTATGAAGCCAACACATGTGATTTGCAAATTGCTCGTCGCGATGCCTCTATTTTGAGCTTGCTCAATGTGTACTCATTCGGACTTCCGCGCTGTGAAGATCGCGATTTGGTCTTGGGAATGCAGTACCACGCAGCAAAGTGCCAAGAAATTCGATTTGGCCTTTTCAGGCGAGCACTTATCGCACCTATTGAAAATATCGGCCATCGCACGGTTGATGGCGGGCGATCTGGCTATTTTGTCGGCGCTTTTAGTAGCCGATAGCATAACCCATCCGTCGTGGGTCGGAACCGGCCATCCGTGTACCGTAACCAGATTCGAGCACCGCCTGAATGCTGCCGATCAAATAGGGCCCCACCGTCTCCACTTTGTGACCCATCGCGCGCAATCCCGAAATCGTCTCCGGCGAAAACCGTGATTCTGCTTGGACAGTGATCGCGGCTCCGGGCGTATAGAAACCGGGATCTGGATCCAGCGCGATCCTCGGCGCTTCGATTGCCGCCTGCACCGGCATGCCGCCAGCACGTGTGGTAGAGTAATCAGCTACCACTCAGCGCCCACAATCTTCGCATACATTTGTTGTTCCCAGTTGGCTGCACCGAAGCACCAACATTTCGCCAGCGGAATGCTAGACCTACCTCAAAGCCGCCGGCTATGCGGCCAATTAAGGGGGCTCGATGTTCCTGCCCTTCAATGTATTCGCGTGTTCGTGAGCCCCCCGGCGGTGAATGCCGTCATCTCTCCCGCCGACCGGCCCGGGGAGGGCATCAGGCGAGAGCCCAACGGCTTGTTCCACCTGTGGGCCAGCCATGAGACGTCACCGATGATGCGCGCGATTTGGGTTTCGCTGGTCGAGCCCGCCAGGGGCACGGTGTCGACCCCGCCCGCGCACACCGCCGACCAAGCCAGAATTGAATCCAACGAGAAGGTACCCTCCGCCCAGCGCTGGGCCAGCACCTTGTCTTCCATCACCGGGATCATCAGCCCGGAATAGCCGGTGCGTTTGACAGGGGTTGCCTGCACGGCGCGGGTGATGATCCCCGCAGCCGTTTCCGAGCCAGGGCTGCCGATCGGCGCGCCCAAGAAGGATTCGAATGCCGTGGCGATGGAGGCGCGGCCCGGCGCCGGCGTGGCATCGATCCCCTCATAGGTCCAGCCGGTGGCGGCAGCCAGCTTCATAGCCACGGCTTCGGCCTCCTTGGTGTACAGCGACAGCTCCTCGGTCAGGTGCGCCTGGGCCTCCACCGGGTCATGATATTTCTCGAACACGTGATTTACGACGTTCGCCGTCTCCATGGCGATGGCGAAGTGCTTGCCAGGCCCATTATGCCAGGACCCCGGATAGTAGGGGCCATAGGGTTTCATCATGGCGATGGCTGCGAAACCGAAATTGCCGTTGCCGTTGGGACTGGCGGCGGCGATCTCGCGGATCGCATGGGCGGCCACGCCGATGGCGCGCCAGTGAAGGCCCTTGTCATCTGCGACGATGATGTTGGCATTGGTGCCGCCGTCGGCCAGGATCGCCGGCAAGAGGTCGGCGGCCGAGGTGTCATCATCGTCGTTCATCATGGCGGGCCCGATGTTCAGGGCGACATGATCGTTTCGCGCCACCTGCTTGAGGGCGCCGATCAGGGCCAACGCTTGTTCTCGCGTCATGCCCTTGATGTATTGCGGAAAAGGCTCTGTGGTGACACGCCCATTCGCGCCAGGAAAACCCGCCTGGTTCAATGCCGTCTTGGCCACGGCCAGGAATTGGGCCGTTTCGTCCATGCGCGCGGCATAGTTGTCCTTGTCGACGGTAATGAAGGCGGTCACGGCGCGGATGCCCGGTCTGTCCGGCGCGACGCTCTGGGCGTTGACAGTTGCCGCCCACAAAAGGCCCGCAAGGCCCAAGCCGATCCGCATAGCCAGGTTTAGATTTCGCGCGATGCCTTCGACAACCCACTTCATCAATACCTCCTCCAACGGTTTGCTACTTCATTATTCGCGATGCCTGTGCCGCTGGCATCAATTGAGCTAGGGACCTGGCGCAGACTTTATGAACATAGCGAACAAAACGCTGGTGGGCCCGGCAGGACTTAAATTGTACCGAAGAAGGCTTAATCCCCGAGCCGTTAATCCAAGCTTACGCCGGCGATACCAACGCTCGCACCACATATTGCCGGCCGATCAAAGCACTTCGAACTGTTACAGCGGAAGGGCGCCTGGGCGGGATTTGCGTGACCGGCCAGGTGAATGCGGTCGTCCTACATGAGCGAAAAAAGATGTCTGATGGCCAAGACCTTTAACGGCTTGTAACTGCTATCCCGTGATCAGGTATTCGGCGCTGATTGTGCTGCGATAGCCGCCCTGACCGCCTCTCGTGGGCCTGTAATGGATCCGGCATGCAGGACCGCAAAGCGGCGGCGAGTGCCATTAGCCAGCCCATAGGACGACGCGTACGCCCTGGTAGCTCCGCTCGAGCTATTCTTGAGGTCAAAGACCTGTACCGCACCGTTCCAGACTGTCCGGCCGTTATTTGACTCATGCACAGGCACTGACTGGATATGGATCGCCGTGCCCCCGTGCTCGGTTTCAAGGGCTTGTCTCAACTGATCAGTCCCGTTCATTTGTCGACCCCAGATCATTTACGAGAGGTGCCGCTTGGCATTGCCGCCATGCCGCGCAATGGAAATAGGCTAAAGGTGTTGAAGAATCTCGAACACAAGCGCCCAATGTTCGCTATACGAACGTATGGGCGCCGTGCCCGCATCCAGCAAATCTGGCCCGCCCGGGTGCTGCACACTCCGCGGGAATTGTCAGCCGCCTGATCACCGCATACCATTTCTGTGTCAATTCCGGATTGCAACCTGGTTCCCCTAGCTTTGGTCCTTGCATTCTCCGCAGGGAGAATTCGGGCGCGAAACATACACCTCACGCCTAGCGACCGATGCATGAGGCATTAGCCGGGCTCCCTGGCCCAGTCTCAGTTAAGGATCGCGCATGACAAAGTCAGGACGATTGAAGCGTGCGTCCATGTTCTTGCTTGCTCGAAGGTCGAACCGACCCAGAATGGAGCATCGCTAGGTCGAATATCATTTCCCATATAGCGCGCGTCGAGCGACATGCTCCGCTCTGTCGCCGTAAGACCGACATCGTAATGCGTGTAGCCGCGCGGTGCCTGTTGTACCCGCTGATGTCCAAGATTGGAACTCACAGTGAGCCAATCGGCAATTGGATAGGCTCCCGTTCCCTCCAGATAGAAACCGGGTCCAGCGTTGTTGCTCCAGTTTGGTGAGACAGCGTTGGTGAGCGTGAAAGCGAGAGGACCAAAATTGTGCGAAAGATGGAGGATGCCTTCGAAATAATTGGCCGTCATGCTGCCGCGACCCGGATAGGAATAGTAATAAGCTTCGGCGTCGAAATCGCTGCCGTCGAGGTCAAAATGCTCGCCGACGTAGAAATCAGCTTCGAGGAAGGGGTGCCCGTTTCCATTCCAAGCGACTTCAGATAGCCATGTTCCGGCATAGAAGTCGTTGTGACTTGACCAAGTCACCGATCCTTGGGGGGTTACTTGCAGCGCGTCTTCGCTGATCCCGCGGTAACGATAATCCGTGGTGATAGATCCTGTGGCGACGATTTGATGGACCCCAGTATCGGCGAGTGCAGTTCCGGGGACTGTGAGAATGACGATCACACAAAATAGGAATGACTTCGATGTTGTTCCCATGGATGGGCCCGGATCAGAACATTCCCGGGCCAGAACTAGGCGATTGCAAATACGACTTTATATTGCCGGCGGATCAAAATATTTCGAATTGTAACGGTTCGACAGCATCGTAGGGGGAACGCTACTCAGCGAAATCCGGCCCGCACGGCCTGCACCGCAGCTTGTGCGCGCGTTTTGACACCCATTTTGCGAAACAAATTCCGAAGATGGAGCTTGATGGTGACTTCCGCCAGATCCAGTTTTCTTCCGATTTCCTTGTTGGAGTGGCCGAGCACGATGCCTCGCAGCACGTCTCGCTCCCGCTCGCTCAGTTTCAGGAGCCAGCCCTCCGACTCGACATCCGTCTGCGGCACCAATATTTCCGCCGGTATACTTGATCCGCCGGATAACAGCATGTGCAACGAGGACGCAAGGTATTCGTGGCCAGCCGTCTTCGGAATGAACCCCTTTGCGCCCGCCTGAATCGCCGTTCGCACATCGGCATGGAGAACGGTGCCCGATATCAGGGCGACGGGAACGGATGGGTGGTCCTTGAGCAAGTCGATGAGCGCCTGAGACGACATTCCGGGCATATCAAAATCAACGAGAGCAAGATCATAAGCTTTCGCCGAAGCCGCGAGCACATCGCGCAAGGCGTCGAACGACGATACCTCAGTCACCTGGGCGTCCTCGTAGAGCCTTTGAATCTGGATCGCGACCGCCTGCCGATAGAGCGGATGGTCATCGGCAATTACTATCTTCACACCCAAGCCAGCCTGGCATTACGACGAAAGTGTACCAGAAGCCGCGGGCCGCGGTGCGACTAGGACGCCGCCGGCATCGCCCGGGCGAGCGCTTCCGCAACCGCTTGAATGTCCACAGGTTTATAGAGCACGGCGTCAGCTCCCAGCGCCAAAGCCTCGGCTTCGCTCAAATTCCCCGCATTGCCGGTGCAGAGCACGGCCCTAAGTCCTGGTGCGAATTTTCTGGCCTCGCGAATTAGATCGATGCCTTTCATTCGCGGCATAATATGATCGGTCAGCAGGGCGTCGAATGCGCCGGGATCCTTGTCGATCGCCGACAAGGCGATCAGGGGGTTTTGCACGGCGACGGTTTCGTAACCCAAACGCTCGAGCCCGATGGAGAGCATATCGACCATGTCTACTTCATCGTCCACAACCATGACGCGACACGGCTTGAGTGCGCGCTTAGCAGCTGGCGCTTCTACTACAGCGGGCCTCTGCGCCAGCGGCAAATAAACCGAAAAGACGGTGCCCAGGCCGATCTCGGAGCACACATGACAGAGGCCCCTGTGTGCCTTGACTACGCCGTGGACGACCGCGAGACCGAGGCCCGTTCCCCGTTGACGGCCCTTGGTGGAAAAGAAGGGCTCGAATATGCGGTGCATTACATCCGGCGAGATGCCCGAACCGTTATCGCCCACCTCCAATAGCGCATACTCGCAACCAGCCACAGGCTCACCGAGCAGCAACCCCGACGTTCCCTTGTTGGACTGATTGAGATTCCGCAACTCGTCTGCGGACGCTACGGCTACTCGCACCCGAATCGCCCCATCGCCACTCCGTTCCACAGCCTCGATCCCGTTTGTAATGAGGTTGTTGATAAGTTGGTCGACCTGGGCCTCGTTTCCGCGGATCAGTATCGGCAACTCGGGGATTTTTATATCAACGGAGAAGCCGGGTGGGACAATTGCCGACAAGACATTCCAACTGTTCCGCACGGCACGACCAAGATTGGTAATCCCATGTGTTACCACCCGCGCTTCCGCGAACGTCATGATCTGGTCGACCATCTCTTTGCCGCGTTTACTGGCGCTATGAATCCTGCGCGCAAAATCCCGGTTCTGTTCATCAACCGTTTGATCCTGCGCGATAAAGCCCGCAAAACCGTTGATGGCGCCGAGAATATTGTTGAAATCATGCGCGATGCCGCTGGCCAGTTGACCGATAGCTTCCATCTTGGTGGCTTGATGCAGCCGGCCCTCGAGTTCGGCGCGCTCCGCCTCGACCAACCTCCGAGGTGTCACGTCAGTTATGTGGACGATGATACCCCCTGCCGGCAGTTTTGCCCGGCGGATCTCCAACTCGCGGCCGCTGAACGATACTTCGCTTCGATCAAACTCTCCGGACAGAAGCGCCGGCGGTCTGGGGTAGTTGTCATGCCCATTGGCCATCGCAGCGAATTCTCGCGCCGCGCGATTGGCATATTGAATCTCGCCCCATTGGTCCTCGGTATAAATGCCGTCTCGAGCAAGATCCAAAGCTGCGAGCGTATCCAGATTACGTTGACCTGAACACAGCAATCCGATCAAACTGGCAACTGACCGAACGAACGCGCATTCATCGTGTGTCCAACGATATCTCTTGTGCTTGCCGAATGTGATGACAGCTGTACGCGGCGCGCCGTAGAATATTTCCGCGGACAGCGTAGATGATATCCCCAGCGCCTTGCCCAAAGCATGCATTTCGGGTCCAAAGCCGAATTGATCTATATCCTCCACAGCAACCACGAATTCCGCAGCAAGCAACCTACTGTGCTTTGGGTCCTCCTTTATGATTTGATGAACTTTAGGAAAAGGACGGTCTTTATGCTTGTGCCAACTACGGGTGATGGTTGCCGTGCCATCTCCATTGCGTAATGCCACGGAGACACCGTCGGCCTTCAGAACACCAGCGCTTTCACGGCAAAGGAGATTTAAGCGGTCCTCGAGGGCGAGATCGGTGAGGAGGCACTCCCTCATCATGAATTCCAGCGCCGTTTGGTGACCGCGGACTTGCTCTTCTCGCTTCGCTATCACCGCCTCGAGCTCCATCCTGCGGCTCATCACGTACGCGATAATCCAGATGGACGCGATGGCAAAGGACCGATTGGCCCACATTGCGGGCACGGACACTCCGGCATTCGGCAACAGGAAACCGGCGACGAGGATAAGGAACGTGGCGCAGACCGCAAACCCAATCATCGGCCGGCTGCCGAAGCGGCTGGTTAGAGCTACCACCGCCGCATAACCGATGCCGTCCAAGACCCCTCGCGGCGTCGAGATATCGACGACGAAAAGTAAGAGCGTGCCCCATACGATGGCCGAAATATAAAACAAATTCACGAGCAGCGCGGCGCCGAACTGCGCGCGGAAAAACCGTGGAAAGCCGTCTCTATACATGAAGTGCCCCAGATCGGAGCCAAAATATCACATTCCGCCCGCGGCGCCATCCCGGCGGCGACGTTCAATTATTCAGACCTGACAGGAGCGGAGCGTCATTTTCGTCGTTCGCGATCAATTCGATGCCCTGCCGTATATCGGACATGATGAAAGCGGCACGTCTGCCCGCTCTTCCTGAGGACGAAGTAGGAAATTCGCGGCTCCACGCGGACATCTTGACGGTAATTGCACATAAGGCTGCGCCGATCGATGTGTGGTACTGCCCGATTAATAGCTCGATGCGCTTGAACCGCTCGCCTGTGATCTCACGCCACATGTCGTTGGTGCCGCGTTCAAAACTTTCGATTTTGCCGGTTATATTGGCAAGGGTGCCGTTGATAGTGGCTTCCATCATGTCGATGACGGTCATGAGAAGTTTGTCTCGCGCGAACTGCGAACTTTCGCGTACCATCGCGATTCCGTCCATAAAGGTCTGGATCTGCGGCAAAAGCTGGTCCAAGCATTGGCGATAATAGGACAGCGACATAAAAATGTCCGCGTAGTCTTCCAGGAATTTCGGTATCCCTTCGACCTGAATCCCCAGGCGATGGGCCAAGGTGGCGAGCCGGTTGCGAACATCATCGGCGTTGCTCAGACGGAAGAGCCCGATGATGTCGCTGAATTTCTCTCCCTGGGTATCGCGACCAAAGATCTCGGTGACCAATGGGCGTGTGAACGCGGCCATGTAGCCACTCAGGGCTGTGATTTTAGAGGCGGATAATCTCAGGCCCGACGAGTTCGGCACGGTGATGTCCTTGGCCCGCAACAGGATGCGCAGGCTGTAGACATCGAAACTGGGAAGTTCGCCAACCGTCTGAAGCAGTACTATGTCCGGATGCGGGGGTTGGTCCTGCATGGACATGAAACTTTGTAGCTTGCGTACGTCTATCTGACCGCGGCCGCAACCTGACGCCCCGAAGAATTCCACCACCGATTCCAATCGCGCATTCTTCACCAGCCGGGCACGCCGGAAGATCGAGGTTTGCAGCGGCAGGATCAGGATGGGCAAGGTGTGAAGGGAGTTCGCGATCCTCATCGGCAATTTCGCCGTCCTTACTAGCGACCTGATGTGCGAGCGCGGCCATATCTCACCTATTCCAAAGAGGCAAACAGGGCGTCGATATCGGCCTGATTGTTGGCTTTGCTCTCAAGCTGAGGCCCATTTAACAATGCCTGATCGCCTGACATGGGAGCATCATTCCTTTCGCCTCGGTCATCCGGACCGAAGGCTTCCAGAAGAACTCCGAGTTTACTTTCCATCCCCTGCATCGCACGGGTAATCTTCGTTATGCGCTGGCCGGTGATGTCCTGGAACGCGCTTGCCTCATAGATATTGGTGGCCGCCGCGCGCAGCTTGGCGGCGTTCTGGGGGTCGATGGTCACGGCCACAGCTTCGATCGTCTCAGCCGCATCCATGATCCGGTTCGTGGCCCGCGCCGTCTCGGAAACGATCTCTCCCAGTTCGTCTGTCGTACTCAGAAACAATTGAGGGGAGTCATCGTGCGGGCGTAGATCGGCGATTTCTTCGCGAGTTTTGCGAATATGGTCTGACAGATATTGCAACACGCTGACCAGCGTGTCCTTCTGAGGCGAAGGCACGGCCCGCAGCTCCTTGATCACGCGATTGAGGTAGCCATGCGCGTTCGAGAGTTGAAACGCCCCTCTTTTCGGTTCGCTCATGGCGGTCATCAGGCGGATACCGGGAAGACGCTAAGAATCTTGGCGCGCAAAGTGTCCGCGTTGAACGGTTTGACAATATAGTTGGACACACCGGCCTGTTTCGCCGCCACGACATTCTCGGTTTTGCTTTCGGCAGTCACCATGATGAACGGGATATGCCGCAGCTTGGCATCCGCGCGCACCCGCCGCAGAAGATCCAATCCCGAAACCGGGGCCATGTTCCAATCGGATATAATAAGATCAGGCGGACTTTTTTGCATCATATGGTATGCATTTTCGCCGTCATTGGCTTCTCCGACATTATTGAGATCCAATTGCCGCAATAAATTGCGCAGGATGCGCAACATCGTGGTGTAATCATCAACGATGAAGACGCGCATGCTTTTATTGAGGCTCATAAAAACTCCTATTATGCTGCGGGAATGAGAGATGTGGCGCGCGCGGGTTGCGCATTGGGATGGGCATGGATGGATTTCGTAACGCCGTAGACACCTTTCAGCCCCGGAACCGGAGCAAAGGCATCGCATATCCCGAACATGGACTCCGCGCCGCCCAGGACCAGCGAGCCGTCAGCCGGTATTCGGCGGGCGATGGCGGTGAGGATCGTGCGTTTGGTGCTCTGATCGAAATAGATCAGAACGTTGCGGCACATCACAAGGTCGAACATGCCCAATGAAGAGAAATCCTGGAGCAGGTTGATCGGCTTGAACGTGACCGCGCGGCGCAACTCGTTCTTGGCTTGCCATTGGTCCTGCACTTGGTCGAAATGCCGGACCAGCGTTTGGATGGGCATGCCACGCTGAATCTCGAACGTGGAATAAATGCCTTCCCGTGCCCGCGCCAGCACGGTGGGAGAAATGTCAGTGCCGACGATCTCCACATTCCAGCCACCAAGGATTGGAAAATGATCCTTCAAGATCATGGCGATTGAATAAGGCTCCTGGCCCGTTGAGCAGGCCGCGCTCCAGATGCGGAGCGACCGGGCTTCCCTGCGGCGTTCGATGAGCGCTGGAATGATGGATTTGCGCAGAGTTTCGAACGGGCGGAGATCGCGAAAGAACGACGTCTCGTTGGTCGTCATCGCATCGACAACCGCATCCTTCAGGGTCGTGGCCCCCGGATGCCTCAACGAAGTCACTAGCTCCGGCAAGCCGGCCAGCTTGTGATCACTTAAAACCGGCATCAACCGCGTCTGAAGCAAATAAAGCTTGTCGGTCGTGATGATCAGTCCCGATCTTGCTTTCAAGAAAGACGCGATGAACTCGAAGTCCGCGTTCGTCATGCCGCCCTCTCGCGAAAAAGGGAGGTCAAATGGCCGGCAATGCGCGGCAAGGGCAGAATTGCTGTGCAGATTCCAGCTTGCGCCACTGCACCGGGCATTCCCCAGACCACACTGGTCGCTTCGTCCTGGGCGAGAATTGTGGCGCCGCCGGCGGCCATGACGCGGGCGCCCGCACAGCCATCATTCCCCATCCCGGTGAGAACAATCGCGCAACCGGTGGGTCCGAATAGCTTTGCCACGCTGCGGAAGAGAGGGTCGACAGAGGGGCGGCAGAAGTTCTCAGGTGGGCCCTGGTTTAGCCGCGCGATGAGGCCATTGGGCCCCGCCGCCAACATAAAGTGATAGTCGCCGGGCGCCAAATATATTGCGCCGGGTTTGATAGTCATGCCGTCTTCAGCTTCAAAGCAGGGCCGGCCGCTCGCCTGCGCAACATGCTGGGCGAGAACCGTGGTGAACGTGGGTGGCATATGCTGGGCAATCACGATTGGGCAATTGACAGCCGGCGGCAGATCGCCCAGCAAAGTGAGAAGCGCCTTGGGACCTCCGGTCGAACTGCCGATAGCGACCATGGCGGGTGCGCGCGAGGAGGGCACGCGCAATTCCAGCTTCGGTGACATGGCGGACCGTGGCTTCCCCGCCCCCACCGTTGAGGCACGATTCCCCAACGCGATCACCTTCCGGATCAACTCGCGGCCAAATTCTTCGCTTGACCGCAACTGATCGGTCGTGGGCTTGGCGATGTAGTCAGTGGCTCCCAGCGAAAGCGCGCGCATGGTAATGGCGGCATTGCGCCGGGTCAGTGTCGAGGCCATCACAATCTCAACGCCGGGACATGCCTGCAAAAGTTTGGGCAGGGCCTCGAGACCGTCCATGACCGGCATTTCGATGTCGAGAACGATGACGTCTGGTTTCTTGCGCGCCACCTGGGCAATGGCCATTTCACCATTGCTGCAGGAACCGATAATTTCCACCCGCGGGTCCGCCGTCAGGCAGCGCACGATGAAGCCCCGCACAACAGCGGAATCGTCCACGACCAGAACTTGAATTGGCTTTCCGGGAAACTCCGGGGTCATGCGCGCTCCAAAAGTCCGAGCTGCTCGAGCTTGCCTGCCAGCACGTCGTCGTCGTAAGGCTTCATGATATATTCATCAGCGCCCGACTCCAGCGCTTCACGGATTTTGGTAAGGCCGTTTTCCGTCGTGCACATGATTACTATCGGTTTCGGCGCAAGCTTCATGGCTTGCAGCGTACTGAGACAGCAAAGGCCATCCATCTCCGGCATGTTCCAATCCAGGAGAATCAAATCCGGGATCACGCGTTCGCAGAAGCGGATCGCCTCGACACCATTCTCCGCTTCGGCGGCTTCGAACCCCAGAGTCCTAAGAATCGTCGACGCCACACGACGGATAAGCCGAGAATCATCAACCACGAGACAAAGTCGCGCGCTCATGAGGCCCTCCTAAGATTGTCGTTGGCGCCACCATGGCTCAAGGTTGCGGCGCGGATGGCTTTGAGAAGACGCTCCTGAAGGCAGATCGGATCCGATTTGGGGAGATATTCGTCGAAACCTGCGCTGCGGCCCGCATCGATATCGCTTGGTTCAGCGCGAGACGA
The DNA here is from genome assembly GCA_963765095.1 of uncultured Alphaproteobacteria bacterium. GTDB lineage: Bacteria > Pseudomonadota > Alphaproteobacteria > Micropepsales > Micropepsaceae > Rhizomicrobium. The sequence goes on along the minus strand of CAVXUV010000024.1, from coordinate 60,152 downwards.
GAGCGCCAACAGGGGAACCTGCTTCCAGCGCGCGTCAGAACGTATCGCGGCCGCGAAGGCCAGGCCATCCAGGTTGGGCATCTCGATGTCACTGACGATCAGGTCGAATTGCTGGCCGGCCTCGCACAGCTTGAGTGCTTCCGCGCCATCCGAGGCGGTCGTCACGCGCCAATTCGCCGAGGCCAAGAGGGGCGTGACCAAATGGCGGAAAAATGAGCTGTCATCCACCAACAGGGCGCGTCGCGAGGCCGACGGGGATGTGCGGTCGAACCAATTGCCGAAAGCCTGTGCGAGGAAGTGACTCACGTCGACGACGTCCACCGCCTTGCCGGCGATGATCGTGCTGCCCAGCACGCCGGGCCGTTCCCCGGCAAGTTCGACGGCCATGCGGTCGCGGACGATGTCCACAACCTCATCCACCGTCATGCCCATACAGCGACCATTGTCGCTGAATACCAGCACGTCCTGTTTGCCGCGGGTCTTCCACTCCTGAGCCGTGTCGAACGGCACCAAAGGCATCAAACTGTCGCGATATTGGACGACGTGACGGCCGCTGACGTGCTCGACAGTGGCGGCATCGATCCCCTCAATGCGCGACACCAGTTCAAGCGGGATGGCCTTGAGCTCGCTTTCGCCACTGCGGAACAGCAGGAACGAGGCTTGGTCGCTGGACGCCGCCTGGATGACGGCATCTCTGTCTCGTCCCGTTGCTTCGGCAGCCTGAAGTTCACCGGCCGCCGCGCACAGCCCATTTGGATCGAGGATCATGATCACGTTGCCATCGCCCAATATCGTGTTCCCGGCGTAGAACCGCGTTCCGCGCAGCATTGGCGCCACCGGCTTGACCACAATCTCTTCGGTATCGAAGACCCGGTCCACGATGATGCCGAATGTCCCGGCCCCCACCTGCGCCACGATGACGAAGCGATCCTGCGCGACGTCGCTGCGTTCCATGCCCAACAAGGTGCGCAATGACACCAGAGGCAGTAGCCGGTCGCGCAAACGCAGCACCGGAGAGGCGTTGATGGTTTCGATGCGAACCTCAGAATGTTGGGTTACGCCGACAAGCTCGACCACGTTCAACTGCGGGATCGCGAAACGCTGGCTCGAAGCCTCGACTATTAGCGCCGAGACGATGGCGAGCGTGAGAGGTATCTTGATGAGGAACGTCGTGCCCTGGCCGGCGATGGAGCTGAGTTCGATCGTTCCACCAATCCTTTCGATATTGGTCCGCACCACGTCCATGCCTACGCCGCGGCCGGAAACGCTGGTGACCTTTTCCGCGGTCGAGAAACCCGCGCGGAAGATGAATTGCAGGACCTGTTGTTCGCTCATGGCGGCGAGCGCGGATTTGTTCGTCAGGCCATTGGCTAGCGCCTTCTGTCGGATCCGTTCCACATCGAGGCCGCGCCCGTCATCGGCAATGCGGATAAAAATATGCCCGCTTTCGTGATAAGCGGCCAGAGCGATGGTGCCTGTCTCGGACTTGCCCAAGGCAAGACGGCGGCCCGGCTCCTCGATGCCATGGTCGGCCGAGTTGCGCACCATATGGGTAAGCGGGTCCTTGATCATTTCTAGGACCTGGCGATCGAGTTCGGTCTCGGCGCCTAGCATTGTGAGTTCGATTTTCTTGCCGGTCTCCACCGCAAGATCCCGCACGATGCGCGGCAACTTGTTCCAGGCATTGCCGATTGGCTGCATTCTCAGCCGCGTCACGCCGTCCTGAAGGTCGGAGGTGATATGGCTCAGGCGCTGGAGCGGCACCTTGAACTCATTGTCCTTCTGGACGCGCTGAGTCTGAAGCAGCTGATTGCGCGTGAGCACCAGCTCGCTGATCAGGGTCATGAGATTTTCGATCACATCGACATTGACGCGGATCGAAGTCACCGCGGCCGGCTCCCGGTTATCGCTCTCCTTAGGTGTGCCGCTCGCGGCCGGCGGCTTGGCGGCGGCGGGAGCCGCAGCGGCGGCTCGGTCGTCTTGATCCAATACACTTACGGCGACGACTGGAGCGGCGGCTTCACCTCCGTCGTCCAGCGCCTTCGCCACCTCGATCAGAAGTTCAGCGGCGACGGGAAAGCCCTCCTCGGCCGGCTCCGCCGCATCCAGTACCTCAAGCGCGGCCGGCGTCTCCGGCATGGCCGGCGCCAAGCCTTGAGAAGCGATGCCGTTTATCTCGGCGATTAATTCACCGTCGCCGCCTTCCGGTTCGGCGCCACTGCGTTCCAGCTCGGCCAATAGCATGCGGATGCGGTCGATGGCTTTCAGGATCAGGCTGACAGCCTCAGACGTGACCGGTAGTTCTCCATCGCGAAACTTGCCCAGGATATTTTCGCCTGCATGCGCGACCGCCCCGAGGCGCGGCAGGCCCAGGAACCCGCAGGTTCCCTTGATGGTGTGCATGAGGCGGAAAATATTGCTGAGGATGGTCGCATCAGACGTGTCCCGTTCAAACCGCACCAGCTCGAGGTCCAGAATGGCCAGGCTTTCGGCGCTTTCGGCCAGGAATTCCTGCAGAAGATCGTCCATGGCTATTGCCTTCCGGAAGGGGCGTTGGACTCAAGTGCGAGCAGTTGATCGATGTCGAGAGCGATAAGGAGCCCCTCTTCGGTGCGATAAACCGCTTCCGCCACGGCCTTCCAAACCTGGTCCAGCGTCGACGGATTCCGCTCCCGAAGCGCGGGGCTTAAGGTCACCACGTCGCCCACCGCGTCGACGAAAAGGGTGTAGTATTCCCCGGCGCATTCCACTGTCACGCACATGCCGCCGACCTTGGCGCCCTTGCGAAGCGGAAGCGAAAGGCGGGTCCGCATGTCCACGACGGTGACGATGCGGCCCCGGAGATTGATCAGTCCGCGGACTTCCTTCGGGCCGCCGGGCACCGGTGCGATGATATGCGGGGTGAGAATATCCTGGACGCGCATCACGGGCACGCCGAACAGGTGGTCTGCGACCCGGAAGGTGACGAAAGACTGGGCCTCAGCCTCGCGGCGATTGGTGAGATCGGATACGCCTGCGGTCATGTGTGTATGCCTCGGAGAATAGGGGGAAACAAACCGGGACCAGTCGACACTGGAGATAGGTGGGCGAGCCGGCCAGGCTCCGGTTTGTTTCCGTCTCGAACAACCTTGACCTGCGAGATTGCCGCGATTACGCGGCCTTCACTTGGATAAGGAAGTGCTGGACAAGGTTGCGCAACTCGGCGGACTGGTCGGACAGCGACCGGGCCGAGGTAAGCACCTGGTTGGCAACGGCGCCGGTGCTGTTGGCGGCCTCGGTCACACCACCGATGTTGGAAGAGACTTCCTGGGTGCCTTTGGCCGCTTCCTCGACATTGCGCGCGATCTCTTGCGTCGCCGCGCCCTGCTCTTCCACCGCTGCCGCGATCGAGGTTGAAATCTGGTCGATCTCGGAGATGGTCTTGCCGATTGAGGCAATTGCATCGGCCGCCTTCTGGGTTGCGCCTTGAACACCGGTGATCTGCCCGCCGATTTCCTCGGTGGCTTTCGAAGTCTGAAGTCGCCAAATTCTTCACTTCAGCGGCGACGACCGCGAAACCCTTTCCGGCTTCGCCGGCACGGGCAGCTTCGATGGTGGCGTTGAGCGCAAGAAGGTTGGTCTGGTCGGCAATGTCATTGATCAGAGCCACGATCTCGCCGATCTTCTGCGAGGCGCCGAGCAGGCCCTGCACCATTTCATTGGCCTTGGCCAATTCCTTGACCGCATTGGCGGCGATCTGGCTGGAATGGCTCACCTGCCGCCCGATTTCAGCGATGGAGGAAGACAATTCCTCGGCAGCTGACGCAACCGTCTGCACATTGGCGGCGCTCTGCTCGGAGGCGGCTGCAACCGCGGCGGCCTGCTTGGTCGAACTCTTCGGCGGTCCCGCTCATGGACTGGGCCGAGGCCTGCATCTGGCCGGCCTGGCTTGCCACCGACTGCACCACGCCCTGGACCTTGGTGTCGAAGTCGCTGGTGAGGCGATCCACCAGGGCACTCCGCGCCTTGGCGGCTTCCTGTGCCTTTTCCTGGTCGGCCTTCAGACGATCCCCTTCGATCATGCTGGTTTTGAAGACCTGAACCGCGCTGGCCATCTGACCCACTTCGTCCTTGCGGCCGATGCCGATAATTTCAACGGTGAGGTCGTGCTTGGCCAATATGCTCATGGCCTGCGTCATACTGCGGATAGGAGTCGAGACACCGGATACGATCAGCCAACCGGCGATCACACAAAAAGCTGCCGCGACGATCAAGGCCACGATCACCAGCCAGCGCGAGTTGCTATAGGTCTCGCCGATCTGCTTGGTGATTTTGTTGCCCTGCTCCACCTGATAGGCGCGATCCTGATTCAGCGCGTCGAGGAATTTATTGAAGACGGTGCGCATGTCCCCGGTGTAGAGGGCGGTAGCAGCGTCGTTCTGGTGCGCATTGGAGAGCGCCAACAATTTGTCCTCTAGGGAGAGATATTCGCTCCAACCGGCTTGGATGCCGTCGGCTACCTGTCTCTCGCGGCCCGCATCCACTGTGGGCGAATAGATGCTCCAGCCTTTGGTCACACCTTCAACGGCGACGTGCATGCTGGCCGCTTCCTTAGTCTTGGCCTCGGGCGTGGGCGCGAGAATATGCGCCGCCTCAAGCTGGCGGTAGCGCATGGCGTTGTAAGCGACATCTCCAAGCCCGTCGGAGGCAACAAGATAATTGGTCGAAACAGTCACTGCGCCGTCGTTGACCACGGACAGGCGGTTGATCGAGAACACGCCGACGAAAATAGTCACCAAGAGCGCCGTGGCGAATGCCAGCACAACCTTGCTCCGAATTGTCAAATTCTGAAACCAGCTCACTTTTTTACTCCCCTTCAAGGCCCCCCAGATCTAGGGGCCGCAGATTGCGGGGCTTTTTCAGAACCGCGTCGAATTGTTTCGGCCATGCGACGGATGATGCAGACGCAAGGGTTTTTAGTTTTTTTGTAACGGTTAGCGACTAATCCCTGCATTACCCGTGGGAGACAGCAACCTATGACAACAAGCCATATCGCCATTGTCGAAGACGATGCGGACATGCGTGCCCTCTTGGGCCATTGCCTGACGACCAGCGGTCATCGTGTCACGGCCTTAGCCGACGCTGCCGGCATCGAGGAGGTCGTCCGATCCGGCCAAGTTGACCTTTTCATTCTCGATATCGGCTTGCCGGGCACGGACGGTTTGACTATCACACAGCGTATTCGACAGCATTCCGACGTCGCCATCATTATTGTCAGTGGCAGGGGCGATCTCACCGATCGCGTGGTGGGACTTGAGATCGGTGCAGATGACTACATCACCAAACCTTTCGAAGCGCGGGAGGTTCAGGCCCGCGTGAAAAGCGTTCTGCGACGGCATCCGGACGCAGCGCGGCTCGTTCTCCCGGATAACCAAAGCGGCCACCTTTATGAGTTTGGAGGATGGATGCTCGACCCGACATCGCATTCGCTGCAGGATGCCGATGGGCAACCGGTCAACCTTACGAGTGGAGAATATAAGCTATTGGAAACGCTGGTCACGCGGGCCAACAGGGTTCTTACCAGGGATCAGTTGATGGACGCCTGTTACGGCAACAATTCCCCCGCCTTTGATCGCACGGTCGATGTCTGCATGGGCAGGCTCAGGAGGAAGCTTCATGATGATCCGCGGGCTCCCCATCTTATCCGCACGGTGCGCAATTTCGGATACATGTTCACTGCCAGCGTCACCCGCCGCCGGTCTGATCGCGGCACCGGACTCCTTAGGCGCTATGTCCGAATTCGGCGCATCATAAGGCAACCGCCTCATCGAATGAGGCGGCCACGCGGCTTTTGGGCAAGGACAGGGACACCCTGGTTCCCAGACCCAGCGAGCTGGCAATTTCCATCTCCCCCCCGTGCAATTCCACAAAGGAGCGCGAGATGGAAAGCCCGAAGCCGCCGCCACGCTTGCTGCCGGTGATCTTGGCCTGGATGCGGCCATAAGGCGAAAGCGCCCTATGAATATCATCCTGGCTCATTCCTATGCCGGTATCATTCACTTCGATCGCAAGGCCACCGCCCTCGGTTTTGCGAGTGGTGACGGCAATGGCCCCGTCCTTAGGAGTGAATTTCAGGGCGTTGGAAAGAATGTTCAAAAGCGCCTGCGCCAACAATCGAAAATCGCCCCTGATGAGGAGTTCGTCAGCCGCCGCGGGGGTCGCGGAAATTCTCGACCCCGCGTCGCAACCAGCCAGATCTATGCAATAGCCAATGAAATAATCCGCGGAAAATATCTTCTCATGTATTTCCATCGTGCCGGCACTGACCTTTGACAAGGCCAAGACAGCATCGACAAACTGCAATAAAATGTGGCCGCTTTCGTGGATGGCCCGCGCATATTCCAAATATTTTTCATCACCCAGCGGTCCAAATAATTGCCTTTCGATCAAGTCCGAAAAGCCAATGATGGCATTGAGCGGCGTCCTGAGCTCGTGGCTCATGCTGGCAAGAAATTCCGCCTTGGCCACTTCTGCATCGTCAGCCTTGGCGCAAATATCACGTGATGCCAATTTGGCGGCGCTGAGGCAGTCCCCGTTGCAAGCCCGATGATTGGACACATTCTCACCCATTATTACCCGAAGCTGAGCTAGAACCGGATTTGTTCCGCCGTGTGTCGGATATGCATCAAATCATTGCGGGAAGGGCCGGCGGACCGGCTTTCCCTACGTCATGCGATGCATGAGCAGGGTCATTGTCAGTAATATCGCGATGAGCATTCCGGCGTTCAACCGTTCACGGCGATAAGCCGCGGCGCCTGATAGGACAAATGGGCAAAATTGCGCGCGCCGCTCTTGCGCATAAGATTCGCGCGGTGCATTTCGACGGTGCGTGGCGAGATCACCAAGGTCTTGGCAATCATCTTGCTGGTAAGTCCAGAACAAACCAGTTCGAGGATCTGCGTTTCGCGCGGTGTAAGTGAGACTTTCGGTGACGGCAGCATCGATTTTCCTTGTCCTGTGATTCGAGTGCTCCGTTAACTTCATTTTTATGACAACCGCGCGGGCTAAGACGTATAGCCACTCCTATCCGTTCGTATAGGCCGAACGGATCTCGCTTCGTCGACGCGTCTATCTGCAATCAATGCATTGTGTCCGCCGATCCCCACGGATAAAGGCGGCCCGTCGGCATAGCGCATTGTTTGCGCTCGTTATTCGAATTCGAGTGACGCTCCGCGCATTGGCGACTTACGTCGTTCGGTCTTTCGCCATGAAGCGAAAGCCGGCAACGCAAAGAACTTTGGTCGCCAAAATCCAAGAAAGAAAAAATTTGCAATTCAAGCAGCAATTTGGCAAGAGCCCGCGCACCGCGATTAGCCATAAAGCAGGAACAAGGAATTTCGATGGGGAATATTTTCGCTCGCCCGAACTTTTCCGATCCGCGCCTGAACCAGCGCGCTTCCATGCTCCATACCGTCGTCTGGTCCAACCTCGCGGCGGTTTCCATGGTAGCCATCGCCATGGCGCTCTTGGTACCGGGTCAAATCCGGTCCATGAGCATTCCGTCAGAAGTCTTCATGGCGTTGCTGTCCGTGTTCGTTCTAGAACTCAGCCGTCGGAATTGGACGACCCTGGCTTGCTGGCTCTATGTCCTTTCCTGCATCGCGTTCGTGACCTATCGCGCTCTTTTTCTTGGCGGCATCCACTCCCCTGCCATGTCCATGTACTGCGTCTTCGCTTTGATGACGGGCGTGTTGTTGGGCGCCGGAGCTGGCACCGCAGTGGCTCTTGTCTGTACTGCTCTTGGGTTCGGGTTCGTAATATTGGAAGTGAACGGCGCCCTTCCCGTCCCGATTGTCAATTACAGCCCTCTTATGATCTGGCTCATCAACAGCCTTTACGTGAGCGTCGTGGTTTTTCTTCTTCGCATCGCGAGGAAGAACATCACGGAAACAAACAGGCGGCTGATGGACGAGCTCGCGGAACGAAAGAAAGCCGAGCAGCATCTGGAGATCGCCCTGGATGCCGGCGCGGTGGGAATCTGGGAAGGGGATCTCTCGAGCTATTTTGTCGCCGGCCCGAGGACATTTTCACTATTTGGAATGAGCCCGCCGCCCGACGGCAGGATAAGCATGCAGGAGTGGACAAAGATGCTCCACCCGGAAGATGCGCCACGGATCAAGGAGGCGATCCAAGGCGTTTTGGAAACGAAATCTCCAATGGCAACAGAATACCGCATCATGCGGCCCGACGGGGCAATCCGCCATATAGAGGCCACTGCCAGCTCCATCCAAGGGGAGAGTGACGTTCTCTATGTAGGCACATTGCGAGATCGCACTGAACAGAGGCAACTGGAAGAGCGGCTTCGGCACTCTCAAAAGATGGAAGCCATGGGAACGCTCGCGGGCGGGATCGCTCATGATTTCAACAACCTCCTGGGCATCATCCAGGGGTTTGCGAAGTTCCTGGAGGATGATGCGATGCCGGGCTCCAGCGAGCGCGACTTCGCGCGGCGCATTGGCGGGGCCTGTGAGCGCGGCCGGAACATTGTCAAACAAATACTTTTCTTCGCGCGTCACGGCGCTCAGAACCGCGAAGTGGTCGACTTGAGGAAGTTCGCCGCGGATTACCAGGAAATCCTTTCCAAAGCGGTCTCTGACCCGATCAGGCTCCAGATTTCCCTTCCAGACAAGCCGCTCTTTTTATCCGCCAACGCAGGACAGTTATCCCAGCTGATGGCAAATCTCTGCAAAAATGCATCGGAATCCATGTCGGCCCGCGCGGGCTGGATTCGTCTCCGCATTTCGTCATCCACCGCCCCGGAAATCGCCGCCATGGGCGCATCTCCGCATACATATTTGACGGGAACACCACAGGGCCATCTGCAATATGCCTGCATTCGCGTGCAGGACCAAGGCAGCGGAATTCCTCCTGCTACGCTGAAACAGATTTTTGACCCCTTCTTCACCACGAAGGATAAAAAGGGCGGCACAGGACTGGGGCTGGCCGTCGTCCATAGCGTCGTCCAAAGCCATGGGGGCTTCTGCTTCGTAGCCAGTCCGCCCGGCAAGGGCACGACCATCTCGGTGTATTTGCCGATCGTCGAAAACGCCCACCCACACGAGAAGCGGGAACGGCCTTGTGCTCCCGCGGCAGGGGATGAACGCATTCTGATCGTCGATGACGAGGCCGATTTGACCTTTAGTCTTTCACTAAGCCTTGGACGGCTCGGCTATCGCGCAGTCGCAGTCAACGATCCGAATGAAGCGCTTGAGATGATCCGCAAGGATCCGCATTGGGATGCTATAATCGCCGACCAATTGATGCCCGGCATGAATGGTCTGGAGATTATTCGTGAATTCAGGAAGACAAATCGCAAAGGCCTAACTATTTTATACAGCGGCTACAGCAGTGAGCTCTCTATCCAAGACCGGGATATCGTCGACTTGCAGTTGGACAAACCAGTCCTCCCCAGCGAACTCGCAGCACGCATTAGACGCCTGCTGGATGCCAGAACGCCAGCCCTAGTCGGGCCTTAAATCTCGCACGGTAACCAGCACCCGATCCCGCACGTATAGGGCGAGTTGGACACGAATCTGCACCTCGTTATCGCCGCCAGCACGTGTGGTAGAGTAACCGTTTTTGACACCAGTGCGATAGCGGCCCCAAGTCCTCGTTTTTATAGGGATAAATTGGGAGCGTCGAACAGCCACGAACGGCCGTGAACAAAACGTTGGTGGGCCCGGCAGGACTCGAACCTGCGACCTAACCGTTATGAGCGGTCAGCTCTAACCAACTGAGCTACAGGCCCCTTGGCCCCCGTATAACAGGCAGGGCAAAATCATCAATCACGGAAATACCCTCCAAGCACAGGCCCCTGACCGGAATGACGATTTTGCGTATATCCTCGACAGTCAAACCGTCACGGGCGAGGCATCCCGCCTCAGTTCGGCCTCGGCTTTCGTCCAGGATGACAAAGCCGTCGATATAAGGTGCCTCATGAAATTCCCCTCCTGGACAATCTTGGCCATCGCCCTCTTCGTGCCGCAGATCGCGTGGGCGCAATCGGAGCAGCAGCACATCATCACCATGAGCGGTCACGGCGAAACGCACGCGCCACCCGACACCGCCATGCTCACTGCCGGCGTGAGCGCCGACGCCCCCTCGGCAGCGGCCGCGCTGGCAAGCGCCAACACCCATATGCAGGCGATCCTGGCGACACTCAGGAGATTGGGCGTGGCCGAGAACGACATCCAGACCCAGAATTTTTCCGTCCATCCCCAATATGCGACGGCGCAGGGCCAGCCGCCACGGGTGACCGGCTATCAAGTGACCAACGAGGTTGCCGTCAAGCTTGAAGATATCGGCAAGCTGGGAAATGCCTTGGACGCACTGATCCAGGCGGGCGCCAATCAGGTCAATGACGTGCGCTTTTCGGTCCGCGATCCCACCGCGAATTTGGCTGGGGCGCGTGCGGCCGCGGTGGCGGATGCCCGCGTCAAGGCCGACACCTTTGCCAGAGCGGCAGGTGTCACGTTGGGCGCGATCCTTTCCATTCGCGAGACCGGCGCCAATCCAGGCCCGCGTCCGCTTTTTGCCGCGCCGATGGTGCGGGTCAACGGCGTGCCGGTGGCTTTGGGCGAAGAAACCATGGGCGCCGACATCACCATCACCTGGGAGATCAAGTGAACCCGCTTCTGGAAGACTGGACGGCGCCTTTCGGCGCGCCGCCGCTTGACCGCATTCAGCCGCCGCATTTTTCGCCCGCTTACGACAGGGCCTTTGCGGAGCAGACGGCCGAGATCGCGCGCATCGCCGCCAACAAGGATGAGCCGGATTTCGCCAACACCATCCTCGCCTTCGAGAATAGCGGCAAGCTTCTCACCCGGGTTGACGCGGTCTTCTATGTGTTGACCGGTTCGGCCGGCAATGACGTCTTGCGCGCCATCGAGCTGGAGATGGCGCCGCGCCTGTCCGCCCATGCCAACGCCATTTATTTGAATGAGAAATTGTTCGCGCGCATCGATGCGGTCTGGCGACGGCGTGACATTTTCTCGCTCGATGCCGAAATCCCGCAAAGTGCTGGAGCGCATTCACCTGGATTTCGTGCGCGCTGGTGCGCGGCTTTCGCAAGCCGGCCGGACACGGATGGATCAGATCAACCAGCGCCTGGCGACGCTGGGCACGGAATTCGCTCAGAACGTGTTGGCGGAAGAGGAAGACTATGTCGAACCCTTGAACGAAGCGCAGGTTCAGGGTTTGCCCGCACCATTGCGCGATGCCCTGGCCGCCACGGCGAAGGAGCGGGGCGTAGACGCGCCCTATGCGGTGACCTTGTCACGTTCCAGTGTCGAGCCGTTCCTGCAAGCTTCGCCAGACCGGCTACGGCGTGAGAAATTGTTCAAAGCCTGGATCAGGCGTGGCGGCAATGATAATGCGCACAACAACCACGCCATTATCGGTGAAAGTCTGAAGCTGCGAGCGGAGAAGGCACGCCTGCTGGGCTATGACACGTTTGCCGCCTACAAACTTGCGGACACCATGGCCAAGACGCCGAAGCAGGCGCGCGCGCTGCTGGAAAAAGTCTGGGCGCCCGCTTTGAAGCGCGCTCAAGAAGAATGCGACGCACTCCAGGCCCTGGTGGCCGACGAAGGCGGAAATTTCAAGCTCGCCCCGTGGGACTGGCGCTTTTACGCCGGGAAGCTCCGCCAGCACCGCTATGATGTCGATGAAGCCGCGCTCAAGCCCTATCTGGTGCTTGAAAATGTGATCGCCGCGGCCTTTGACACGGCGGGAAAATTGTTCGGCCTTTCCTTTTACCGGCGCCACGACATCCCGGTCTATCACCCCGACGTGCGTGTATGGGAGGTGAGGCGGAGCCAAAGACCGGTCGGCCTTTTCTATGGCGATTATTTCGCCAGGGCCGGCAAGCAGGGCGGCGCCTGGATGACGTCGTTGCGTGACCAGCAAAAGCTCGACGGCGACGTCCTGCCCCTGATCGTCAACAACTGCAATTTCGTGCGCGCCGAGCCGGCATTGATCTCGTTCGACGACGCCAAGACCGTGTTTCACGAATTCGGCCATGCCTTGCATGGGCTGTTGTCGAATGTGCGTTTTCCGCGTCTTTCGGGCACCAATGTGGCGCGCGACTTTGTCGAACTGCCATCGCAATTGTTCGAACATTGGTTGGAAGAACCCGACGTGCTGACCCGCTTCGCCCGTCATTACCAAACCGGCACGCCCATGCCGCGGGACTTGATGGACAAGCTGCTGGCATCCCGGCATTTCAACCAGGGTTTTGCCATCGTGGAATTTCTTGCCTCGGCCATCCTCGACATGGATTTCCACAGTCAGGCTTTGGAGAATTATGACCCGCTTACCATGCAAAAAGCGTCTTTGGCGGCCATCGGCATGCCGGAGGAGATCGCGCCACGCCATGCGCCCGCGCATTTCGAGCATGTCTTTGGCGGCGATGGCTATAGCGCGGGCTATTATTCTTATTTATGGTCGGAGGTGCTGGATGCGGACGGCTTTGGCGCTTTCAAGGACGCAGAAGACCCCTTCGCTCCAGAGGTTGCAAAGCGGCTTTACGAACATATCTATTCCAGCGGCGGAACCCGGGACTTCGCGGAAGCCTATCGCGACTTCCGGGGCCGCGATCCGGAGATAAAGGCCCTGCTTCGGGGCCGGGGATTGGAGAGTGAATGATGCGCAAATTGCTCCTGATGATCGCCGCCGGGCTAATCGGCATGACGGGATTGGCTCAAACCGTGCTTGCCGATCCGGCGCCCAAGCTGCCCTATACCAAGATGGCCGACCTGCCCATCGTGAGCATGCAGGTCTATGACGAGAAGGCCAACGCCGACCAGGTGGTCGACGACGCCATGGCCAAGGCCAAGAAGACCCACAAGCTGCTTTTGATCGACGAAGGCGGCAATTGGTGCCCGGACTGTGTGGTGCTGCACAATCTGATGCTGGTGCCGGCGATGCAAAAATTCATGGACGCCCATTATGTTGTGGCGATGGTGGATGTGGGCAAGTTCGACCGCAATCCACAGATCGCCGCCCGCTATGGCTATACGGAACGACTCAAGGGCGTGCCCACCATCCTGGTGGTGAGCCCCGCGACCAACAAAGTGATCAACAGCGAGCTGGTGTTCGCGCTGTCCAATGCCGGTCATCAGACGCCGCAGGACCTCGCCGATTATCTGGCGCGCTGGACCGATCCGCAGCAGATTTCACAGCGCTGAAATTCGATACAGCCAAAGAAAAAGCCGCGGATCAATTCCGCGGCTTTTTTGATTCAAAGCACAGGCTCAGCGCGCGGCTATCCGTCCCATAGCGGAGCGGGGCTCCAAGGCATGATCCACGACCTGAATCACGCCATTGCGCTCATAAATGTCATAGATGGAGATGTCGGCGGTCTCGCCCTTTTCATCCATCAAGACGACATTGGTGGCGCCGTTCAGGCGCGCGACCAAGGTGCCGCCCGCGATGGTGTGCAATTTGGCCTGCCCGCCGCCTTCTCCAATCACTCGCAACAAGGCCTGGGAGTCATAGCGTCCCGGCACCACCAGATATCCCATCCGGCGCGCGAGCTCGTTCTTGTTCTGGCCCGATGCGCCCGCCAGCGCCGCATCGGTGGGCGCAAAGACGGTGAATTCACCGTCGCCATTCAAGGCCGCGGCCATGCCGGATTGTTTCATCTCGGCCGCCAACAGCGTGTGTTCCGGCGAGGCGGAAATATTTTCCAGGAGCGAGCGGCTGGGCAGCATGGCTTGCCCCGCCACCATGGGATTCATGACCTCGCCACTTTGACCGATCACGGCTTTGGGCTCGTCCTGGGCGCCGTTCGATACCGCACCCAAGGTCCCGCCGATGGTCATCGCCACGGCGACCGCCAATCCGGAAATAGAGAAATAAGTCACCGAACACCCATTGCCGACGTGAAGGGAAAACGGGCGGCCGACGGCGGGGTTCCGGGTGGTCCTGACTATTTGCCGATCTGTTGCTCCAGCGCCTCGCGCTTCATTTCCAGCGCCAGCCAAAGTTCCTCGTCCGCATCCCGGACCGCTGTACGCTCTGCCAACGCCGCCGACAAACGCGCGAATTTCCCGGGATCGGTGCCATAAAGGCCGGGATCAGACAGATCCTTCTGCAAAGCAGCAATGTCACCAATTCAAGCTTTCAATCCGCTCCGGCAGGGTGCTCAGGGCGTGCTGATCGGAAAATGACAATTTCGCGCCGGCTTCGCGGGCGGGCCGGGCCTTGGGCGGCGCGACTTTCTTCTGTGTCCCGCGCTGGGACGAACTGACCCCCTCACCGCGCTGCATCACCATGTCGGAATAACCGCCGGCATAGACCGCGAAACGCCCCTCACCTTCCGCCATCACCGTCATGGTCGCGACACGGTCCAGGAAATCGCGGTCGTGGCTCACCACCAGGACTGTGCCGGGAAAATCCCCCACCGTTTCTTCCAGAAGATCCAAGGTCTCGAGATCCAGATCGTTGGTGGGCTCGTCCAGCACCAGAAGATTGGATGGCAGCGCGAACAGCTTCGCCAGAAGCAGCCGCGCGCGTTCGCCGCCGGAAAGAACCTTGACCGGTGTGCGCGCCTGGGCAGGCGCGAACAAGAAATCCTGCATATAGCTCACCACATGGCGGGGCCTGCCGCCGACAAAGACGGTGTCGCCGCCCCCGCCGGTCAGCGCATTGGCGAGATTGTCTTCGGGATGAAGCTCTGTCCGGTTCTGATCCAGCCGCGCCAGTTCCAGTCCGGTGCCCAGCTTCACATTGCCGGCGTCGGGTTGAAGCACGCCAGTCAACAAATTGAGCAAGGTGGTCTTACCCGCGCCGTTCGGTCCCACGATACCCACGCGGTCGCCGCGATGAATGCGCAAGGTGAAATCCCGGATCACCGCCTTATCACCGAAATTCTTGGCCACGCCCTTGGCGTCAATGATCTTGGTGCCCGACCGCGCGCCTTCGATCGCCTCCATCTTCACGCTGCCCAGCTGCTTCAGTTCCTGGCGCCGGCCTTTGCGCAATGAATTGAGCCGGGCCAGCCGGCCCTGATTGCGCTTCCGCCGCCCGCTTCTGCCATGGGCGAGCCAGTCCAGTTCATTGGCGATTTTGCGGTCGCGTTTGTGGCGCTCGATGTCTTCCTGTTCCAAAACCATGTCGCGCCAATCCTCGAAGGCGGCGAAGCCGCGATCAAGCCTTTTGGTCTGGCCGCGGTCCAGCCACACCACCGCGCGGGAGAGATTTTCCAGGAACCGGCGGTCATGACTGATCAGGACCAGCGCTCCGGACATGGCCTTGAGTTCGCTTTCCAGCCATTCGATGGCGGGAAGGTCGAGATGATTGGTGGGTTCGTCCAGAAGAAGAATGTCGGGGCGCGGCGCCAGCACCCGCGCCAACGCGGCACGCCGGGCCTCGCCGCCGGACAGCGTCGCCGGTGTTTCCAATCCGCTCAGCCCCAAATTTCCCAGAAGATAGAAAGCGCGACTGGGATCGTCGCCCGGCTGAAGCCCGGCTTCCACATAATCGTGGGTAGTGGCATAGCCCGTCAGATTGGGCTCTTGGGGAAGATAGCGGATCGTCGCGCCGGGCTGGGCGAAACGCTCGCCGGAAATCCGCCTCGATCAATCCGGCGGCGATCTTGAGCAGGGTGGATTTGCCGGAACCATTGCGGCCCACCAGGCAGAGCCGCTCGCCTTCGCCCACGCTCAATTCCGCGCCGTCCAGAAGCAGCGTGTTGCCGAAGCGGATATGAGTGTCCTTGAGAGAAAGCAGTGGCGCCATCGGGCCTTGTCTTACGTCCCGATTCCCCAATCAAGGCCAAAAAAGCGGACGTTCGTTATAAATATAAGAATATCACGCTTGCGCGCCTTTTCCTTATGTTGCCGCAACAATTGGAACCTGAACGCACATAAATAATGCACGGCTTGAAAAAGGGCGGCAGCAATCCCAAAGTCCCGCCCCATGACCGACAAAACCACCCGCCGAAAATTCCTCAAAACCGCCCTGGCAGGCGCAGGCGCCGCCGGTGTTGCTGCCGCCGCTCCTGTTCGCGCCGACGATTACATCACGTCCGCCATGACCACGCCGGGCAAGCCCTTCAGCGGCTATGGCATGCCGTCACCGCATGAAGCCGATGTCAAACGCCTGCTAAGGCCGCCAGGGATTTCGCCGGGCACGGGCGGATCGGACACGCCTTTGGAGCAATTGGAAGGCATCATCACGCCCAATGGGCTGCATTATGAGCGCCACCACAATGGCGTGCCCGATATCGATCCCGCCACCCACAAGCTTCTGATCCACGGCCTGGTAAAAACGCCGCTGGAATTTTCCATGAGCGCACTGTTGCGCTATCCGCGTCACAGCGCCATGCATTTCCTGGAATGCGGTGGAAACAGTGGCGCCCTTGCGGGACCGCAGCCGGTGCAGGCGAGCGTCGGGACCATTCACGGACTTCTTTCTTGTGCCGAATGGACCGGGGTGAAACTGGGCCTGCTGCTGGACGAAGCCGGCGTCGAGCCGGAAGGCAAATGGATCCTGGCGGAAAGCGGCGATGCCGCCAGCCTGTCGCGCTCCATTCCCCTGACCGAAGCGCATGAGCAAGGCATTCTTGCCATGTACCAGAATGGCGAGCGCATCCGCCCGGAACAGGGTTATCCTGTGCGCCTGCTCATGCCGGGCTGGGAAGGCAACCTCAACATCAAATGGCTGCATCGGATCAAGGTCACCGACGGTCCCACCATGACCAAGGATGAGACCTCCAAATACAGCCAGTCGCTGAAAGACGGCAAAGCGCGCCAATTCAATTTCATCCAGCCGGTGAAGTCGGTGATCATCAGGCCGTCCGGCGGCATGACCATGAACGGGCCGGGCTATTACGAGATTTCCGGTCTCGCCTGGTCGGGCCATGGCAAGATCACCAAAGTGGAAGTCTCGATGGACAAGGGCGCAACCTGGGTCGAGGCGGAAATGCCCGGACCGGTTTTGCCCAAGTGCCTCACCCGCTTCCGCCTGCCCTGGGAATGGGATGGCAAGCCTGTGGTGCTGCAAAGCCGTTCCACCGACGATCACGGCAATGTCCAGCCCACCCGCGATCAGTGGAAAGCGCCTTATTCCTCGGCGCAATTCTATCAATGCAACGCCATTCAGTGCTGGCAGGTGGGCGCCGATAACACGGTGAAGAACGTCTATGCTTAAACCGCTCTTGTTCCTGCTTGCCGCGGCCACGCCGCATTTCGGCCAGCCCGCCGATCCGGCCCTGGTCAAGGCCTGGGATGTTTCCATCCCGCCCGACGGCAAGGGGCTGCCGCCCGGCCATGGCTCGGTGGCGGAAGGCTTGGCGATCTACACCGAGAAATGCGTGATGTGCCATGGCGTGAATGGCGTGGGCAAACCGGCGGACCAGCTCACCGGCGGCATCGGCAGCCTTGCCACCGATCATCCGGTCAAGACCGTGTCCAGCTACTGGCCCTATGCCACCACCTTGTTCGATTACATCCGCCGCGCCATGCCGGTGACGCATCCCCATTCGCTCAACGACCACGAAGTCTATGCGCTGGTTGCCTATATCCTTTCGATCGACGGCATCGTGAAGAAAGATGCCGTGCTGGACGCGAAAAGCCTGCCCAAGATCAAGATGCCCAATCGCGACGGCTTCATCGACGCGTACGGCGCGACCAAGCGGTAAGCTCTAGCGCCGCCATTCCACCAGCCGATTGGCCTGCTCGCCCAGCCCTTCGACGGACATTTTCACTGCGTCGCCCGGCTTGAGAAATTGTGGCGGCTTCATCCCCATGCCCACACCGGGCGGCGTGCCGGTGGCGATGATGTCGCCGGGCAATAAACTCATGAAATGGCTGATATAGCTCACCAAGGTGCGCACATCGAAGATCATGGTCCGGGTCGAACCGTCCTGACGGCGCACGCCATTCACGTCGGTCCATAATTTGAGGGCCTGCGGGTCCGCTACCTCATCGGCCGTCACCAGCCAGGGACCCACAGGCGCGAAGGAATCGCAGCCTTTGCCTTTGTCCCATTGGCCGCCACGCTCGGTCTGGTATTCGCGCTCCGACACGTCATTGATCACGCAATAGCCGGCGACATGCGCCATGGCCTCCTGCTCATTGAGGTAAGAGGCGCGAGTGCCGATCAACACGCCCAATTCCACCTCCCAGTCGGTCTTCACCGCGCCGCGCGGTACGATGATGTCGTCGTAAGGACCGGTGAGCGCGCTGGGTGCCTTCAGGAACAGGATCGGCTCCTTGGGAATTTTCATTCCCGCTTCGGCGGCGTGGTCGGCATAATTGAGGCCGACGCAGACGATCTTGGAGATTCCCGTCAGCGGCACGCCCAGGCGCGCGGCATGCGGCACCTTGGGCAAGCCCACTGCATCGATGCCACCAAGCCGCTTCAATCCTTCCGGCGACAGCATGTTCGGCGTGATGTCGCCGATGATGCCGGAAAGATCGCGCGCGATCCCATCCTTGTCCACCAAACCCGGCTTTTCCTCACCTTTTGCGCCCCAGCGGATCAATTTCATTTTTCGTCTCCATTCAATGCGAGATCTCTTCCAGCCGCCGGTTCAATGTCCGGGGTCCCCACAGCGCGATCACCAGCACCATCACCACCATGGCCGCGGAAATGAACAGCGCCACCGCCATGGTGCCACCTTGGCGCAGGAAAAATCCGATCAGCAAACCCGCCAACGCCGCCGACACCCGGCTCCAGGAATAAACAAAGCCAACAGCGCGGGCGCGTATGCGGGTGGGAAATTGTTCGGCCTGATAGCCATGAAAGGTGAAAGACAACCAGTTGTTGGCGAGCGTGACCAGCACGCCGAACAGGATCACCAGGGCGGCCATATCCTGTTGAGCGAATAGAAAGATGCAAATCCCCGTGACTACGCCTGCCGCCACGATCTGCCATTTGCGCTCGATGCGGTCGGCGATGGCATAACCCAGGAACGGGCCCACCGGATTGGCCAGGGCGATGATGAAGGCATATCGCAAGCTGGTGGTGACATGGATGCCCTTGGCGATCAGCAATGTCGGAACCCAGGAGCCGAAGCCATAAAAAGCGATGGTCTGCATGGCGTTGAACACCGACATCACCATGGTGCGCTTGAGATAGGGCGGGCGAAACAATTCGCGCAAACGGCCTTTCTCCGCAATCGCTTCGTTTGACGGCATGGGCGGCGGCAACGGCTTACCGAGATCGCTCTCTGCCCGTGTTTCCAATCTGCGCAGGATAATCTCCGCTTCCGTGTCGCGGCCGTGCAGCGCCAGCCAGCGCGGACTTTCGGGCACCGCCAGGCGGAACCACCACGTCAGCAGAGCACCCGATGCCCCGATCAAGGCCACCCAGCGCCAGCCGTCCACGCCCAGCGGATGCAGCGGCAGAAGCAGCCAGCCCAACAGGGCCACCAGCGGCACGGCGGCGAATTCGATGCCTTGACTGACGGCAAAGACGCGGCCGCGCTTTGGCGGGGGCACCAATTCCGGCAACAGCGTGTCGATGGTGATCTGTTCCAGCCCCACGCCGATGGCGGCGATAAAACGCCAGACATCCACCGACACCGCGCTGTGCTGGAATGCCATCACCGCCGTCGCCAGCGAGTACCAGACCAGCGAGACGGTGAAGATCGAACGCCGCCCCAACCGGTCGGCGATGAAACCGAAACCCACGGCGCCCAACCACATGCCGGCGAAGGTGCAGAAGACGAAAAAGCCCACGCCATTGAGGGCGAAAAACCCTGCCGACCGCGCGGTGAACAACCCGCTGGCCACCAAGCCAGGCGCGACATAGGCGGTCATGAACAGGTCGTAGAACTCGAACGCCCCGCCCAGGGAAATCAGGATCACCAGGCGCCACAGGCCGCGCGTCAAAGGCAGCCGGTCCAGCCTCGCCGCGACTTCCCCCGCATATTGAGTCATGGTGGCCGTGATCTTGGTTGCTGACGTGCGATGACCTAGGGTTCGACCCTAATCGCGGCCTGAGACCGCGGCAACAGTGACGGATTTGGGAAATGGCCGAAACGGACTTATCGACAGACGCGCTTCCCACACCCTCGCTGTTGCTGGACCAGACCCGGCTGTCCCGGAATGTCGAGCGCATGCGCGAGCGGGCGAAGGCGCTGGGCATATCATTACGGCCTCACCTGAAGACAGCGAAATCGGTGGAGGCGGCGCGCTTTGTATTGGGTAGCGCGCCCGGACCGGCGACGGTTTCCACCCTCAAGGAAGCGGAGCTGTTCGGCAAAGTCGGGATCACCGATCTTCTCTATGCCGTCTCAATCGCGCCGCAGAAGCTGGCAAAAGTGAGCGAGCTGCGCCGGAGCGGCATCGACCTCAAGATCATCCTGGATTCGCTGGAAGCCGCCCGGTTCGTCGCCGATTACGCCCGGCAATCCGGAAGTGATCTGTCAGTGATGGTCGAAGTGGATGTGGATGGCCATCGCTCCGGCGTACGCTGGGACGATCATCAGACCCTGATCGCCATCGCGCGTATTCTGGCCAAAGACGCCAAATTCCACGGCATCTTGTGTCACGCGGGCGACAGCTATCATTTGCACGATCCCGTGGCGTTGGAAGAGGCTGCAACCTTGGAGCGAGCGCGCATTGTCGCCGCCGCCGATGCATTGCGCGCAGCCGGTATCGCCTGCCCCACCGTCAGCGTGGGCGCCACGCCCACGGCACTTTCCTCCCGCTCTTACGAGGGCGTCACCGAGCTTCGCGCCGGGGTCTATATGTTCTTTGATATGGTCCAGGTTGGCATCGGCGTTTGCGGAATCGAGGACATCGCGCTGTCCGTGCTTGCCACCGTGATCGGCCACCGCAAGGACAAGAACTGGATCATCACCGATGCGGGCTGGATGGCGCTGTCTTCCGATCCCGGCCAAGGCGAGCATTTCGGTCAGGTGTGCGATGCACAAGGCAGGCCTTATCCCGATCTGGTCGTGCTGAGTACCAATCAGGAGCACGGCATCCTGGGCGTGAAACCTGGGTCATCGGTGCCCCTGCCCGCGCTCGCTATCGGCACGCGCATCCGCATCCTGCCCAATCACGCTTGCGCCACCGCCGCCCAGCATGACCAATATTATGTCCTGGATGGCGCCAACCATGTCGGTGCGACATGGCCGCGTTTCCGCGGCTGGGATTGAAACAACCTGGCGGTTGCGTTCCACTGCCGTGGCCAGCCCACGGGGAACGCTATGAAACGCCTGCTCTTGTCTTCCGCCGCTTTCGTCTGCCTGTCCGCCCCACTTTTCCTGGGAGCCTCTGGCGCGCTGGCCGATGAAGGCATGTGGACCTTCGACAATTTCCCCATCGCCGCGGTCAACCAGGAATATGGCCTGCACATCGACCAAACATGGCTCGATCGCTTGAGAGGCGCGGCGGTGCGATTGTCCAGCGGCTGTTCGGCCTCCGTGGTCACCGCCGACGGGTTGGTCCTTACCAACCATCATTGCGTGCGCGACTGCGCCCAGGAGCTTTCCTCTGCAACCAAGGATTATGTGAAGGACGGCTTCCAGGTCGCCAAGCGCGAGGATGAAAAACTCTGTCCGGGCATGCAGGCGGAAATCCTGGCCACCATTTCCGACGTCACCGACCGCGTCACCAGGGCCGCATCGGGCAAAACCGGGCAGGATTTCATCAAGACCCGCGATGCCGAAATCGCGGCGGTAGAGAAGGAAGGCTGCGCCGGCAAGGAGGCAAAATTCCGTTGCCAGGTGATCACGCTTTACCAGGGAGGCCAATACAAGCTCTACACCTACCGCAAATATTCGGATGTGCGGCTGGTGTTCGCGCCGGAGGGGCAGACCGCCTTCTTCGGCGGCGATCCAGACAATTTCAATTTTCCCCGCTACGACCTCGACTGTTCCTTCGTGCGGCTTTACGAAGACGGCAAGCCCATCGCCACGCCCGGTCATCTGACTTGGAGCACGGCGGCGCCCAAGGACGGCGAGCCCGTCTTTGTGGCGGGCAATCCTGGTTCGAACTCAACGGCTCTTGACCGCCGATCAGTTGCAAAGCCTGCGCGATTTGTCGCTGCCGGAAACGCTGATCTATCTGTCGGAGCTGCGGGGCCGCCTGATCCGCTTCACCGAGGAAAGCGCGGAGCATAACCGCATCGCCAATGACTTTCTGTTCGGCATCGAGAACAGCTTCAAGGCTTTTCATGGCGAGGAAAAAGCGTTGGTCGATCCCGCTTTGATCGCCTCCAAGCGCGCGGCCGATGCCGATCTCAAAGCCCAGATGGCGAAGAATGCGTCCCTGGCGGCGGATATCGGCGATCCCTGGAGCGACATCGCCAAGGTCCAACCCGAATATCGCGCGCTCTATTTTTCCTATGGCATGATGGAAACGCGCGCCGGCCTGGGCTCGGATCTGTTCCGTTTCGCCCGCACCCTGGCCCGTGCCGCCCAGGAAAAAGCCAAGCCCAACAGCGAAAGGCTACCCGAATATACCGACAGCAGGCTGGCGCTGCTCAGCAAGACCATCCTCGATCCCCAGCCGGTCTATCCCGACCTCGAGCAAGTGACGCTGGAATTCTGGCTGTCCAAGCTGCGCGAAAATCTCACCGCGGACGCGCCCGGCACCAAGATTTTCCTGGGCAAAGATTCGCCGGAGACTCTCTCGGCGCGGCTGGCGCAATCCAAGCTGGGCGATCCTGCCGTGCGCAAAGCCCTGTGGGATGGCGGTTTGACGGCGATCCAGGCTTCCAACGATCCCATGATCAAATATGTGCTGGCTACCGATGCAACCTCGCGCGCCATCCGCAAGCAATATGAGGATCGGGTCTCGGGTCCCACCGACCGCGCCGCCCAAAAGATCGCCCGCGCGCGTTTTGCGATCTATGGCACCCATGTCTATCCCGACGCGACGTTCTCGCTCAGGCTAACTTACGGAAAAGTCGAAGGCTGGACCGACAATGGCACAACGGTCGGACCCTTCACCTATTTCAAGGGTCTGTGGGAGCGCGCCACTGGCCAATTCCCCTTTGAATTGGCGCCGCGGTGGCAGGGGGCCCAGGACAAGGTCCATCCTGACACCGTGCTGAATTTCGTCGCCGACACAGACATCATAGGCGGCAATTCCGGCTCCCCGGCGGTGAACGCCAAGGGCGAAGTGTTGGGTGCGGCGTTCGACGGCAATATCGAAAGCCTGGGCGGCGCCTTCGGCTTCGACGACCGCGTCAACCGCACCGTGATCGTCTCGACCGCGGCGATCAGCGACGCGCTGCACAATGTCTATAACGATGAGGCTCTGGCGGCCGAGCTGGAAGGCCACCGGCTCTAAACAACACGGCAAGAAACGGAGTGCGGCGCGTCCTGCCCGACGATAAAGCCGTACACCAAGGGAGAAACGCATGGACGATATGGCGGCTGCCCTGGCGCGCGCCCACGCGCACGCCATTGATTTCCTGGACGGTCTTGATCGTCGCTCCGTGGCCGCGACGGCAAGCCTGGCGCAGCTGCGGCAGCGCTTGAATGTTCCTCTCATCGCAAATGGCGTTCCCGCCACGCAGGTCATCGACGAGATGGTTGCGGCGGCGGACGGCGGCCATCTGGGCTCGGGCGGGGGCCGGTTCTTCGCCTGGGTGGTGGGCGGCGCCCTGCCTTCGGCGCTGGCGGCGGACTGGCTGGTGTCGAGCTGGGACAATAATGCCGTGCTTCATGCCTGCGGCCCCGCCGCCGCGGTGGTGGAGGAAATCGCCGGCAAATGGGTGAAGGATATCCTGGGGCTTCCGTCCGAAGCCTCGTTCGCTTTCACCACCGGTTGCCAGATGGCGCATTTCACCTGTCTGGCGGCCGCGCGCAACGCCTTGTTGCGCGAACGGGGCTGGGATGTGGAGCGCGACGGCCTGCCGGGCGCGCCGGTGATCCGGGTGCTTGCCACCGAACAGCATCATGCCAGCATCACGCGGGCGATACGCTTTTTGGGTCTGGGGACAAAAGCGCTGGTGCCGCTCAAGACCGATTCCGAGTCTCGTCTGTCAGTCAAGGTCCTGCAAAGCGCGCTGGAGGAAAGCACGGCACCCACCATCCTGATCCTGGATGCGGGCGACCTCAATGTGGGCGCCATCGATCCTTTTTCGCAACTGATCCCCATGGCCCGCGCCGCCAAGGCCTGGGTGCATGTCGACGGCGCGTTCGGTCTTTGGGCGTCAGCCAGCGCGCGCTATCGCGACCGGATGGCGGGCATCGAACTGGCGCATTCCTGGTCCACCGATGCGCACAAATGGCTCAATACGCCCAAGGATATCGGCGTCGCCATCGTCAATGAACCAAGCGCGCATCGCGCTGCCATGGGCATCGTCGCGTCCTATATTCCGCCGGCCGAAGACGCGCGCGACGAGATCGACTGGACGCCGGAATGGACGCGGCGCGCGCGCGGCTTTCCCGTCTACGCGGCGCTGCGCGAGCTGGGTCGCAAGGGCGTGGCCGACATGATCGAACGCTGTTGTGTCCATGCCGCCGCCATCGCCGATGGTATCGGCGCCCTGGACGGCGCGACACTGGTGGCGCGCCCGACGCTCAATCAAGGCCTGATCCGGTTTCTCGATCCCGCACCAGATGCGGGCGAAACCGATCACGATCGCTATACGGAGGAGATGGTCGCCGCGATCAATGAAGACGGCACCGCCTTTTTCAGCCTGGGCATCTGGCGGGGCCGCCGGGTGATGCGGATCAGCGTGGTCAATTGGCGTACATCGGACGAGGATGTGCGGCGGACGGTGGAAGCGGTCGCGAGAGTCCTGGCCCGCCGGTCCTAGAAGGGCGCGCGCACGCTCCAATTGTGGGTTGCGCCTTGCACCGGCGTCATACCCGCTGCGGTGTCCATGTCCACGGTATCTCCCTGATGATAGGGCGGAAGAGCCAGGGCCATGGTGGCCCGAAGGGAGGCGGGATATTCGGTGCAGCCCGCCATCGTGATCAGCGCGAACGCCGCAGTCGCCACCAGCATAAGTTTCATAAGCCCGCCCTGTCTCTTGATGGAGGGAAGATTTACCCCTCCCGACCGCGTTTTATCAAGGCCGAGGCGTCCGGGACCCCAAAATCCCGGGCTATTTGTCAGCGACCTACAGATGAGCCCCAAATGAGCCCTCCTGTCTTCTGGATTGTTGGCGACGCCAACTTGGGCCCCACCCCCCTGGACCCCACAGAATGCGAGGGCCTTATCGGTACGGTTTCGCACCGCGAGGCGAACGGAGTTTATACGGATGGACCTTGCGACGTTTTTCCCTGATGCACCGGGTTCATTTCAAAAGAGCCTCGTGTTAGGGCGATTTTAAATCACGTCAACGCATGCTCGCAGTTGAAGCGTAATCCGCCGCCGCTTCTGGGTCGCTTATGGGGAATGCGTCGGTGCAGAAGAATTTTCCCGAACCTGTTCGCTTTTCCCGTCGCCACCTTCTCAAGGCGGTGGCCATTGCCGCCGGCGCGATGAGCGTATCCATTCCGCAAAACGCCCACGCCCAATTTGGCGGGCACGGCGGATGCGGGGATGGGGACGGCGACGGCGACGACCAGTGGTGCTGTTTCCTTCGTGGAACACAGATCCGCGGTGTCACTGACTATCGCGCAATTGAAACGCTTACGGCCGGCGAGCGTCTGCCGACCCGCTTTTCCGGCATGGCGGCGATCCGGAAGATCATCACCTATACGGTCTCGCGGGATGAGGCAGGCAACTGGCCCGAAGACTGCAGACCTGTGCGCATTTGCGCAGGCGCGCTTGGCGAGAACATTCCTCGCCGGGACCTGCTGCTCACCAACTCCCATGCCGTGTTCTTGGACGGTGTTCTGGTGCCGATCGGGGATTTGGCAAACGGCAAGACCATTTTCTTCGACGACATGATCGGCGGCCTCGATACCCTCGAGTACATCCATGTCGAATTCGATGCCCATGACGTCATAGACGCCGAAGGGGCTCTCTGCAAATCCCGCCGGGATGACGCCATGGAGGCTTGCGCGCCGATTGTCACGTTCAATGGCGAACGCAGCCGGCTTTATTCACACCTGCGCAGCGCGATCGCGCCCTTGGTGGATTGCCGTCAGCCTCTCGACCGCATACGCGACGGCTTGGAGGCACGCGCCGGCCTCTGACCCTGGCAGCGGGCGGTCCCACGTCTGTTTTGCCGGAAGAACTGGAGCGGGCGAACGGATTCGAACCGTCGACCCTAACCTTGGCAAGGTTATGCTCTACCCCTGAGCTACGCCCGCGATCCAAGTTCGAGGGCCGGGTTATGGCCCATCACCCGCCCTGTTTCAAGCGGGCCGGCCCCACGGGGTTAACCCTCCATCAATCGCTCGAACAGCGCGCGGACCGCTTGCTGCCGTGCCCCAAGTTCCCCCTCCAATCGGGCAAAATCCGGCGCCCGGCCGGCGCGGGCAAGCAGCATTTTCAGGCCGGCCGAGGCCTGGTCGGGCTTGAGGGTCTCGTCTAGGGCGATGCGCAGGATCTGGGTCAGGGCCTGCTCAAGCCTCGCCGTTTCGATCAGAAGTCCCGCGTCCTCCTCTTTGAATATCACGCCCGCCATCCGGGTCAGGCTGGCGATGATATTGGTGTCGAGAATGGCGGGATGTTTGGGCGCGTAGATCAACTGATGTGCCTGGACGATGAATTCGATGTCGATCAGACCGCCCGGCGCATATTTGAGGTCCCAGAGATTTGCGCCGGGATATTGCACGGCGATCTTGCCCCGCATCTCCCGCGCGTCGGCCAGGATGTGTTTCGGATCGCGCGGCGTCCTAAGCCGCGCGGTGATTTCACCTTCAATCCGCATTCGCAATTGTTCCGGGCCCGCCACCACCCGGGCCCGGGTGAGCGCGAGATGCTCCCAGGTCCAGCTTTCCCTGGCGTGGTAATCGGCAAAGGAGCGAAAGCTCACGGCCGCGGGACCCTTGTTGCCGCTGGGTCTGAGCCGCATGTCCACATCATAAAGCGTGCCCCCGCCGGTGGGCGTGGTCAGCGCCGCGATCAGCCGTTGCGCCAGGCGGGAAAAATAAAGCGTCGGCGATAAAATCTTGGACCATCCGAACCATCGACACTCTCCGGCACGTCATAGACGAACACCAGATCGAGATCGGAGCCCGCGGTCATCTCGCGCCCGCCCAGTTTGCCCAGCGCGATCACGGCAAACTCCGCGCCTTTCACCCGCCCTACACTTTGCGCGAGCTCCGCTTCGACCACGGGCAGAAGTCCCCCGATCACGCTTTCGGCGATGCGGGAATAAGCGGGACCGGCGCGTTCGGCATGGGCCGCGTCATTCACCAGTTGCACACCGACGCGGAAGGTCTCTTCCCGGGCGAAGCGGCGGGCGCCATCAAGTTGGTCTTCGTAGGCGCCGATCAGCTGTCGTTTCAAGGCAGTGTTCAATTGCCCTTGCGTCGGCAAACTGGTGAGAAATTCCGCATCCACCAGCGCGTCCAAGGTGGCGGGTGTGCGCGCCAGATGAAAGGCCAACCGTGGCGCCGAACCCACCACAGTGGCCAGCAGATCCAGGAATTCCGGCTTCGCCAGGAACAGGGAGAAAAGCTGCACACCCGCCGGCAGGTTGGACAGGAAGCGGTCGAATTGGACAAACGCGGCGTCGGGATCGGGCGTGGCGGCCAGCGCCTTGAGGATCACCGGTATCAATTTGGTGAGAAGCTCCCGCGCTCGGGCTGAGCGCATGGCGCGGATGCGGCCGTGATGCCAGCCGCGGATGATGGCCGACATTTGCGAGGGCTCGCCAAAACCCATGGCGCGCAAGGTCTCCAGCGTTTCCGGATCGTCCTCCACCCCGGTGAAGACGAGATTGCCATGGGTGTCGGCAAGATCGGCCTCGCGCTGGAACAGCCGCGCATAGTGATCTTGGACCGTTTCCATCGTCCGGGTCAGCGCGGCAGCGAAAGACGCCACGCCGTCATAGCCCATGAAGCAGGCGATATGGGCCAAGCCCTCTTCGCTCTTTGGTACGGCGTGGGTTTGCTCGTCCTCGATCATCTGCAGCCGATGCTCCAGTGCGCGCAGCGCACGATAGGCCGTGCCGAGGTCCCTCACGGCGTCTCCGCTCACGATCCCCGCGTCCGCCAGCGCTTTCAGCGCATCCAGGGTGGCGGGCGCGCGCAGCAAAGGATTGCGCCCGCCCAGGATCAGCTGCTGTGTCTGGGCGAAGAATTCCACTTCGCGGATGCCGCCCCGGCCCAGCTTGATATTGTGCCCGGCCACCTTGATCTCGTTATGCCCGCCACGCGCATGAATCTGGCGCTTGATGGAGTGAATGTCCTCGATCGCCGCATAATCGAGATGCCGCCGCCAGATGAATGGCGCGATCAGGGCCTGGAACGCCTTGCCGGTCTCGGGGTCTCCCGCGCAAGGCCGCGCCTTGATCATGGCGGCGCGTTCCCAATTCTGGCCCAGACTTTCGTAGTAATCCTCCGCCGCATCCAGCGAGATCGCCACCTGGGTCGCGGCCGCGTCGGGGCGAAGGCGCAGATCGGTGCGGAAGACATAGCCGTCCGCCGTGATCTCGGCCAAAAGCTTGACCAGGCCGCGCACAATCTCCACCGCGGCGGCTCGCGTGTCGCCCCGCTTGGTGAAGGGAAAGCGCGCGTCATAGAACGCCACCAGGTCGATATCGCTGGAATAATTGAGCTCATGGGCGCCGTATTTTCCCATCGCCAGAATGGTGAGGCCGCACGTGGCTTCCAACGCAGCGCCCTCCTGATTGGGCATACCGTTCTGCTCCGCCGCGCGCCGCAACAGAAAACGCAGCGCGCCCTCCACCGCGGCATCGGCAAAGCGGCTTAACGCGCCGGTCACTTGTTCCAGACCCCACTGGCCCGCGATGTCGGCCATGGCGATGGCAAGCGCCGCTTGCCGTTTGGCGCCGCGCAAGGCCGTCATCGCCGCGTCTTCCTCGTCGCAGAGCGCAGCGCCATCCACCCGCTTGATGGCGGTTGCCAAGGACACATCGGGGCCATTGGCCAGAATGCCAGCCAATATCTCCGGTTCGCGCAACGCCACGCGGCCCAGGAAAGGGCTGTTGCCAAACACGCCGTCCAGAAGGGATTTCTGGTCAGCGGTCCATGAAACGCCGCGTTCGGAAAGCGCGCCAAGAACCCGCGCGACGCGCGCGGCATCGAACGGCAGAGGCGGGATATGCAAATCGGGCATCGCGCCCGACCTTAAGTTCTATTCCGCAGCGGTGCGAGCCGGCAGTTGCTGGGCCCGCGGCGGGACCGGCTGAAGCCGCAAGGCGGGCCGCGGGAAGCGTAAAATCGCTTTCAGCCCGGGTGCATTGTCTTCCAAAAGCAATTGCGCATTATGGAAATGTGCCACCGCCGCCACCAGCGAGAGCCCCAAGCCGGTGCCGGGCGAATTGCGGCTTGCCTCCAGCCGCACGAAACGTTCCACCACACGGCTGCGCTCATGGGCGGGAATGCCAGGTCCGCTGTCTGCCACCGTGAGATCGACGCCGGCGAAGCTCTGACTGATCGAAATCATCACCCGGCCGCCGGGCGGCGTGTATTTGATGGCATTGTCCACCAGGTTCGCGAGCGCCTGCGCCACCAGGCTGCGCACGCCTTCGATCATGGGTACATTGGCGGTGACAAGCGTGAGCGCGACATTTTTTTCCTCCGCCAGAGGTTCATAAAGCTCGCTCACGTCACCGGCGACCGAGACCAGATCGAGCGGCGACATGGCGCCGCGCGCCGTCCCCGCGTCGGTTTCCGCGATCAAAAGCAGCGCATTGAAGGTGCCGATCAACTGGTCGGTATCGGCGATGGCGCGTTCGATCTCACCTGTGTCGGAGCCCATGGCTGAAAGACGCGCCTGGGATTGCTCCAGCCGCTGGCGCAGCCGGGTCAGCGGCGTGCGCAAATCGTGGGCGACGCTGTCAGTGACTTCCCGCAGGCCCTTCATCAGCCGCTCGATGCGATCCAGCATGCGGTTGAGATTTTCGGCCAGAAGATCGAACTCGTCATGGGCACCGGAAACCGGCACGCGCCTGGTCATGTTGCCCGCCATGATCTCGCCCGAGGTGCGATTGATGGAGTCAAGCCGCCTCAGCATGTTGCGGCTCATCAAGGCGCCGCCCAGAAGGCCGAACACCAGGATCAGCGCCACCGTCCATGGCAGGGTGGTAGTGAACATGCGCTGGGTGAGGTCGCGGTCGTGAACGTCTTGCGCCACCAGCAGATAGAAATCTCCCGCCAGGGTGAACAGGCGGCCGCGGGCGCGCCGCGTCTCCGGCACGCCATTGACGCGCCGTTCATAATCGAACTCCACGAAATCACCGGGATTGATGGTGATCGCGGGCCACGTGTCGAGATTGCCGGCAATGGGGCGATGCGCGGCATCGGTAAGAAGATAAAGCGCCTGCCCGTTGTGCAGCGAACGGCTCATCACGCTTTCCGCCAGCCCGCGCAATCCCAGCCGCTGATATTGCTCGGAGAGCCCGGTGATTTCCGCTTCGATGATCTGGTCGGTCTGGGCGTCCAGGGTGCGCCTTGTGTTCCAATAGGTGAAGAACAGCAGCGCGCTGACCGAGACGGCAAACAGCAGCACATACACAAGGACGATACGGAAAGCTTGAGTGCGAAGAAGCCGAACGCCCGCGCGCATCATCTCCCCTGCAGGTTATCGCGCCCGGATCATGTAGCCGGCGCCGCGAATGGTATGC
Organism: uncultured Alphaproteobacteria bacterium; assembly: GCA_963765095.1. Taxonomy (GTDB): domain Bacteria; phylum Pseudomonadota; class Alphaproteobacteria; order Micropepsales; family Micropepsaceae; genus Rhizomicrobium. The sequence goes on along the minus strand of CAVXUV010000024.1, from coordinate 29,486 downwards.
AGCAGGGGCGCCTCGAAGCCTTTGTCGATCTTGGCGCGCAGCCGCGAGATGTGTACATCGATCACGTTGGTTTGGGGGTCGAAATGGTATTCCCACACGCTTTCCAGCAGCATGGTGCGGGTGACGACCTGACCGGCGTGGCGCATTAAATATTCCAGGAGGCGGAATTCCCGCGGCTGCAAGTCGATCACCTGGTCGCCGCGCTTGGCGGCGCGGGTCAAGAGATCGAGATCGAGATCGCCCACCGCGAGCTTGGTCTTCACCGTCACGGGCGAGCGCCGCCGCATCAGGGCGTCGATCCGGGCCAGAAGTTCGACGAAGGCGTAAGGCTTGGTGAGATAGTCGTCGCCGCCCGCCTTCAGCCCTTTCACCCGTTCATCAACTTCGGAGAGCGCGGAGAGAAACAGCACCGGCGTGGCGTTGCCGTGTTCGCGCATCTCGGCCACCACGCCCAGCCCGTCCATCTTGGGCAACATGCGATCGATAATCGCGACGTCGTAGGGCCGCGACAGGGCCAGCGACAGTCCGACATCGCCATCGGCGGCATCGTCCACCACATGGCCGGACTCTTTCAGTCCCTGCACCAGATAGCGCTGGGCTTCCAGATCGTCTTCCACGACGAGAATTCGCATGCGGGGAACTCCTTTAAGAAAGGGTCCGCGCCGGCGGCGGGGTGGGGGGACTCGCCGCCACCGGCGCGGGGGGCCGGACTTAAAGGCTTTCGCCTCGCCGTCCGATATGTCGCGTCACGGCTCCGAGATCCACGGCCACAAACCGGGATCCGCCCTGGGCCGAGGCGACCAGAAGCAGCACGCTCTTGCGTCCACCCTTCTGGGCTTCGGCCACGCCCGACTGCACATCGGCTGGGGTATGGACGATCTTGTTGCCGACCTTCTGCACCACGTCGCCGGGCTGCAACCCTTTGTCGGCGGCGTCGCTGTTGGGATCGACCTTGGTGATCACCACGCCCGTGGTGCCTTCGGTGAGATTGAAGGTCTTGCGCGCCTCGGGCGTGAGGGAAGCCAGTCCCAGGCCCATGGCGTTGCCGGTGGCGGCAGGCCCCGGCGCCGGATTGGGTGTGTTGGACGCCACTTTATCGTCGGGACGAATGCCGATATCCGCCTTGATGGTCTTCACCTGGCCCTGGCGATTGACCAAGAAGGTCGCGCTTTGGCCCTGAGGCACCAGCGCGACTTTGCGGGTGAGGTCGCGATTGTCTTCCACCGTCTGACCATTGATCGCGGTGATGATGTCGCCCTGTTCGAAACCGGCTTTCGCAGCCGGACCGTTGGGCACCACTTCGGCGACCAACGCACCCTTGGCGTCCTTGACGCCGAGGGAGGAGGCGATTTCCGGGGTCACGCTCTGGATGCTCACGCCCAGCCAGCCGCGCGAAACATGGCCATGCGCCTGGAGCTGCGCCACCACGTCATGGATGGTCGAAGCCGGAATGGCGAAACCGATGCCCACGCTGCCGCCCGAAGGCGAGAAGATCATCGAGTTCATGCCTATCACCTGCCCGCGCAGGTCGAAGGTGGGGCCGCCCGAATTGCCGCGATTGATAGGCGCGTCGATCTGGATGAAGTCATTATAGTTGCCCGCGCCGATGTCGCGACCGATCGAGGAGACGATGCCCGCGGTCACGGAGTTGGAAAGGCCGAACGGGTTGCCGACCGCGACCACCCAATCGCCCACGCGCAACTGCCGGTCGTCGCCGAATTCCACGGTGGGAAGCGGCTTGTCGGACTTGACCTTCAGCAGCGCGATATCGGTGGCGGCATCGGTGCCGATCAGCTTGGCCTCGAAGCTGCGCCCGTCGGGGAGCTTGACCGTAATCTTCTTGCCGTTGTCCACCACATGGTTGTTGGTGACGATCAGTCCGGTCTTGTCGATGATGAAACCCGAGCCAGCGCTGATCGCCTTGTGCGGCGCCTGCGGATGCTGCTGGTTGAATTGATTGAAGAGATCGCGGAATGGCGCGGGCAGATTTTCCTGCTGATCATCCAGATCCGTGTCGGTGGTCATGGTCTCGGACGTGATGGTGACCACGGCGGGGCTGACGCGCTCAACCAGATCGGCGAAGCTGAAGGGCGAGGAATTTTCCAGCATGCGGGGCGGCGTGGCGCGGCCCGACGCATCGTTGGCGGCGAGCTGAACCCGGGTGGTATCGGCCACTTGCACGGCATGGGGCAGAAGCGCGAAAGCGCCCAGACCGACCACCAGGATCGTGGCGGCGCTTCCCATCGCCAGAAGGCGCGCCCGCGTGCGGCGAAGCGAGGATTGTTGCGGTTGATTGGGATTACCGGAATTCGGACTGTCGATTGGCATCATGCGCTCCTTGAAGGCCCGGCGGTGATCCCGCCCCTGACCTCGTAAATGTGGGAATACGCCCCCATTCTTACGAGTTCCTCTCCACTATATTAAAATAATTAAATGAATCACAGAGCCGCGGAATCCGTGGGCTTTGAGCGGCGGATAACCCAGTAGGCCACGCCCCCTGCGCCGATCAGCACCACAAAGGGCGCCAGCCAGAGGAAATAGGTGTCGGGCTGAAGCGGCGGCTGCATCAGGATGAAATCCCCATACCGGGCGACCAGGAACTGCTTGATCTGGGCATCGCTCCTCCCGTCCGCCATCTGCTGGCGCACGACATGGCGCAATTCGGCGGCCAGCGGCGCCTGGGATTCGTCGATGCTTTCGCCCTGGCAGACCAGGCAGCGCAATTGCCGCTGCAACGCGCGGGCGTGTTCTTCCATCTGGGGATTGGAGAATGTGTCCGCCACCGGCACGGCAAAGGCCGCGCTTCCCAGCGAAGCAACCAGCAGCAGCGAGACGATCAGCCGCTTCATTCGGCAGGCTGGACCGCTGGCGACGGCGCCTGGAATTTCACCCGCAGCCGACCCCACAGACTGAAAGCGCCACCCAACGCCATCACCAGTCCGCCCAGCCAAATGAAAGGGGCAAGCGGGCTGACATAGGCGCGGACGATCCAGCGTCCTTGGCCGCGATTGTCACCCAGGGCCAGATAGAGATCGCTGAAGCCGGTGGTGCGGATCGCGGTGTCGGCGACTTCCTGGCCTTCGGCGGGATAGACGCGCGATTGCGGCTTCAACACGCTCACCACCTTGCCACCGTCCATCAACGCCAGATGCGCTTCGGTCGCTTGAAAGTTGGGGCCTTGCACCTGGGTCACACCGTCAAACCGCAAAGCGTAAGGACCGACATGCATGGTCTCCCCAGGCCCCATCACCTCCAGCGCTTCGCTGCGCCAAAGCGAGGTAGCCGTCACGCCCATCAAGGTGACGCCGAGCCCGGCATGCGCCAAGGCGGCGGCGAAGGCGCTAGCGCGAGCGCCCTTGCGCCGGAGGAAATCAAGAATGCTGGCGCCGATCAGCCAGCCCGCCACCGCGAACGCCAGAGTGCCGGTCAAGGTGTGCGGACTCGCCACCGCAAGCACCACCACGGCGGCGACCGCCGCCAGCCCCAAAGCTGGCGCCAATGCACGCATGCTGGCCTTGAGATCGCCGCGCCGCCAACCCAGCTGCGGCCCGAACGGCACCAGAATGAGAAGCGCGAAGAAGATGGGCGCGAAGGTGAGCGCGTAATAAGGGGGCCCCACCGAAATCTTCTGTTGTCCGTGCGTCAGCGCATCAAGGGCCAAGGGATAAAGCGTGCCCACGAACACCGCGGCAGAGGCGCCCACTAGAAACACATTGTTCAGCAACAGCGCGCTTTCCCGGCTCACCGTGTCGAACGAAGTCCCGCCCTGCAATGTCGGCGCGCGCCAGGCGAACAATGCCAACGCGCCGCCGATGGCGCAGGCGATCAGCACCATAATGAAAAAACCGCGGGTGGGGTCGGAGGCAAAGGCATGCACCGACGACAACACGCCCGAGCGCACCAGGAAGGTGCCGATAAGGCTGAGCGAAAATCCGCCGATTGCCAGCAACAAGGTCCAGGTGCGGAAGGCACCGCTTCTTTCGGTCGCGAGGGCCGAATGCAACAGCGCGGTCGCCACCAGCCACGGCATCAAGGAGGCATTCTCCACCGGGTCCCAGAACCAGAAACCGCCCCAACCCAATTCGTAATAGGCCCACCAGCTGCCCAGCGCGATGCCGCATGTGAGCGCCATCCAGGCGATCAGCATGAACGGCCTGGCGGCGCGCGCCCAGCCATCCTCACCGACCAGAAGTGCCGCGGCGGCGTAAGAAAACGATGCCGACAGCCCGACATAACCCGCATAAAGCATGGGCGGATGAACCGCGAGGCCGGGATCCTGCAACAAGGGATTGAGGCCCGCACCTTCGAACGGCGCCGGATCAAGCCTGAGGAACGGATTGGAGGTGAAAAGAATAAAGAGAAGAAACGCCGCCGCCAGCAATCCTTGCACGCCCAGCGCCGCGCTGGTGAGGCGTTCGCCGCCCCGCTGCAACAAGGCCACTGCCCCGGCATAAATCGACAACACCAAGACCCACAACAGCATCGAGCCTTCGTGGTTTCCCCACACGCCGGTGATCTTGTAGATCAAGGGTTTCAGGGTATGCGAATTGTTGGCGACGTCGGCTAGCGAGAAATCCGAGGTCACAAAGGCCGTGACCAGCGTGCCGAACGCCAGCGCCACGAAGACGAACAGGCCCATGGCGGATGCCGAAGCAGTACGGCGCGCAAGTTCGGTGTGCACGCCTATCCCCGCCTTGGCACCCATCAAGCCGGCGCCCGCCATCACTAGCGACAGCGCAAAGGCAAGGCAGAGTGCGAGCTGGCCCAGTTCACCCAACATGATTACTCGCCGCCTTCTTTCCAGCGTCCGGAGCGCTTCAAGGCGCCACCACTTCCGGCGGCATGTATTTCTCGTCATGCTTGGCGAGGATTTCGGTGGCGTTAAAGGTGCCGCGGGCATCCAGCGCCCCCGTCGCCACCACGCCTTGGCCTTCGCGGAACAGAGCGGGCAGGACGCCATTATAATCGATCGGCACGGCGCGGCTCCGTCGGTGACGACAAAGCGCACATCGGCACCAGTACCGCGATGGACGCTGGCTTTTTCCACCAGTCCACCGATGCGGAAGGCGACGCCGGGGCTCACATGTTTGGTGGCCAAGTCGCCGGGGCTGTAGAAATAAAGAACATTGTTGCCCAGCTGATAAATGATCGCCACGGCCAGCACGCCGCCCGCCGTGACCAGGGCGACGGCAAAATAAAGACGGCGGCGTTTCTTGGCGTTCATGCGCCCTCAGTGACCGCTTTGCTGCAAGATCTCACCGGCCAAGCCGGTCTCGTAATTCTGGCCTTCGGGAGTTAAGGCAATCTGATGCGGCCACTCCGCTTTTACCATGCCTTTGCGGGCAAGCGCGTTCCACACCGCCTGGTTCTCCAGCCCCGTGGCGTCGCGGCTGGCCACCGTGGCATTCCCCAAATGGAAATGATCACCATGGGCGTGGGGAAATTGGGTGATGACGATGTCGCCGCCCGGCAATTTGTTTGACGCGCCGGGAATGCGCGCGATCGCCTGCAGCAAGGTCAAGGTGCGCAGCTGCAAGGGATTGAGCTTGGCAGGATTATGCTTGGGCAGCATCGAAGGCCTTCCATGAAAACGGCCGGACCATACAGCCCGGCCGCTTCCTGCAAAAGCCGTCACATCGTCTCGTTCCAGCGCCCTAGTTCAGCGCCAATGCCGCGGTGCCAGCCGCCGAAACCGAAGCCGAATGTCACCCCGGGACCGTAATAGCCGGGGCCATAATAATAGGGATAGGGATACGGATAGGGCCCGTAATAAGGCGGGGGAGGCGGATATGCGCCGGGCGGATATGCGCCAGGAGGTGGATATGCGCCCGGCGGTGGCGGCGGCCCATAGGCATAGGACGCGTCATCGGGACCCTGGCCGCCCATGCAGGCATAATAAGCCTGGGCATAGTTCCGTTCGACGTCGCTGGCCGCGGCCTGAGCGTTGGCCGATCCAACCGCCGTGCCGGCCAGAAGGCCCGCGCCGGCGCCGATTGCCGCGCCCGCGCCGGCATGACCGGAAGCGCTGCCGATGATCGCGCCCAGCGCGGCGCCGCCCAGCGTTCCGCCCACGGTGCCGTTGGTCTGGGCATGACTGGCCGCCTGTCCCGGCGTCACATAGCCGGTGCGCGCCGCGGCATCGCGGCGGCAGAAGAGATCGCGCGACCGCGCATCTTGCGGAGCGCCTTGCGCAGACGCGCCTGGCGGCGGACCTTGTTCATATGCGCCGGGCGGAGGGCCTTGCTCACCCGCGCCGGGCGGCGGGCCGTTGGGATTGGATAATTGTGCCGGAGGCGCGTTGGGCGCATCGGCAGGTTGGGCAATCGCCGCCGCGCTCATCAGCGCCAACGTCAATGCGGCCAAAGTGGTCGTACGAATCATTTCATCGCCTCGTGGAGTGTGCCCCCTCCAGATGGGTGCAATGTGAGACGCTTCAAGCTGCAACCGCAAGGATGAAAATTATAAAAATTTGGACGCGTGTTGCGTCCCGTTCATCCTACATTCAGGTGCAACCACTTCTCATCCATACTTCTTTATTAACGCTTGCACGCGCGTTGGCGTGAGCCGGAGCGCCAAAAAGCAAAGCTGCGAAGGCCGGAGGGGGAAGAATTAAGCCGCTGCGACTTGCGCGGCGCGAACGCGGCGGCGGAGAAATTCAGCTTCTTCCTGGCTGAACAGCACACTCACCAGTTCCGCGCAATAGTTGAGTTGGAACTCGGCCGTGCGGCGGCGCTCGCTTTCGCCCTTGAGTTCGCGCACCGCGTCCTCGATATAGCGGCGCAGGTGATGGCCGATCTCTTCCGTCGCCGTCTTGTGCTTGGCGGCGAAAGACGCGGCGGCGGCAAATTTGCGGCGCCGCCCATCAGCCGCGCATAGTTGAGACCGCTGGCGCGTTTTTCCATGGACACAGGCTTGCTGAGATCGGCTGCGCCTTTCTGCATCGGCAGCGCGGCGGCAGATTTCCTTGATCGCGCGCTCCATCAAGCCGTCCATCACATTGCCCACGGCGGCGCGATCTTTCAACAGGCGCTGGCCCCATTCGCCATTGCGGCGCACTTCGATTTCCTTCACCACCGAGCTGGAAAGGTCGGAGAAGTCGCCACCTGGGCCAAAAGCGTTTCCGCAACGAAGACGGCGGTGACGGGTGGCCAGGATCGCGGCCTGCAGCGCATCGATGCCGCCCGAACAGGATTTCGCCCACCAGGCCCATATCGGTCTTGGAGATCAATACGTCGCCGGTCTGGCGGCATACCAGCAAGGGCAGGCGCAGCGCTTCCCAAGGGCGCTGCAGCCGGTTCATCGCGATCACGGCGACATAAGGCGCGACATCGGGATTACGCTTGATCAGCGCGTCATAGACTTTCGCGCAGCTGCCAAAGAAGATCCTCGGTCAGGTGCGGCACGCGTCTTGGGCAGGCGCGCCTGCACCTTGAGCACTTCCTCGCCTTCAATGATCAGAAGCGCCATCTCACGGCGCGTCGGCGATCTCTTCCTCCTTGAGAAATTTGCGCGCGCGTCATCAAGCCGTCGTCGCTGGCTCAGTGCCTCGCGCATCGCCGGACCGGCGAGGCGCCAGAATTTCGCGGTCCTGGCAAGCGCCTCGTCTTCCTTGTCCGCCACGATCAGCACCTTGATCTCGCGGCAGTAGGTTTCCGCGTCCGCCGGCAAGCAGACTGCCGGTCAGCCAATCGAAGACCGGCGATACGCTGGCGCGCGCGAGAACGCCTTTCTGCTTGGCGGTGCGCGGTCTCGGAGGTGAGCAGATCCTCGAACGGTTGGCAGAAAAGCCTGAGTGGTGTCTTGGTGCGCGCGGAGTTCATATGCGACTGGCGCAACGAGGGACGCAAGCCCATCAGGATCACATCATGCGGCAACGCCTTGCCGTCCATTAAGCGATCCATCTCGATCGCGTGCGCGAGCTTGGCCGCAGCCTGTTCAGGCAGCGTCCCCAGAAAATTCTGCAGAACTACGGACTTATCGGACAAGCTGGTTGCTCAAAAAACGCGCTTTACGACTGTCACATTAGCGGCGGCATCGTTAATACTGCCTTGCCTTTACTGGATGGCAGGCAGGTTTAGCCGGGCTTCGAGCCCCCCCATGCAGAGAGGCCTCCAGCACCAGAAAACCCGCATAAAGCTTGGAAATATCCCGAACAATGGCCAACCCCAGGCCAGACCCCGGTACGCTTTCGTCCAAACGTTCGCCCCGGGCTCCCACCCGGGCCCGGTCCTCTCGGCGAAGGCCCGGACCGTCATCCTCGACCGCCAGAACCAGGCGGGCGCCCTCGCGCGAAGCCGTCACTCGCACCCGTGCCCAGCCCATTTGCAGGCATTGTCCATCAGATTGCCGGCCATCTCCTCCAGATCCTGGCGCTCGCCGCGGAAATAAAGATCGGGGGGACATTCGCAGGTGATGGCGATGGCGCGCTCGGCATGAATGCGCGTCAGCACGCGGGCCAGATCGTTCAGCACCGGCGCCACCTGGGTGCGGTTGCCCAGCACATGGACGCTGCCCGCGGCACGCGCGCGGGCGAGATAATGATCGACCTGGCGGCGCATGGTTTCCACCTGGCGCTTGACCTGATCGGATAGCGTGCCGGGCTGAGCATGCGCTTCGCTTGCCAGCACGCTGAGTGGCGTCTTGAGGAAATGCGCCAGATTGGAGACATGGGTGCGCGCGCGGCCCACCACTTCGTTGCTGTGTTCGAGGAGGGAATTGAGCTCGGCCGCGAGTGGCGCGATCTCGGCAGGAAAATCGCCTTCCAGCCGCTGGGCACTGCCATCGCGAATGCGGGCGAGCGATTCCTGCAGGCGGCGAAGCGGCAAAAGTCCCACCCGCACTTGCAGGAACACCGCGGCCACCAAACCCAGACCCAGAAGCAGGAACGACCAGATGATGGTGCCATTGAACGCCCTGATCTCCCCTTCCACCGTGGCCAGATCGCCGGCCACAGTGAAGATATAGACGCGGGTATCGTTGGGCGCGGGCGTGTCGGCGGCGGGAAATTCCACCCGCCGCGACAATACCCTGAGATGCTGGCTTTCAGGACCTTCTGCAAACCCATACGCGATCGCGTCACGCGTCGTGTCCAGCGTCATGACGGGAGCGGTCGAACAACGAGCGCGAGATCTGCCGCCCCGGGCCCCGGCGTCAGGGGCCGGATCTGGTAATATAGTCCGGAATAGACACGGTCGAACTGATGATTGATGAAGCGGTCCTGCAGGACCACGCCTGACTGGGGATCAGGTTCGGCGGCCGCGATCAGCCCGCCCATGTCGTTCGCCAGGGTGGCGTCGAAATTGTCCAGAACGGCGTTGCGGAATGCATTCGACAGGACAAAGCCGCCCACCGCCAACGCCAGCATGGCCCAGATCGCCGCCGCCGCGATCAGGCGCGCGGCCAGCGAATTGAGCCGAAGCGAATTAAGCCGGAATATGCTTGGTCCCAAGGGCCGGGTCTTCCAGGCTGTAACCCAGGCCGCGCACCGTCTGGATCAGATTGGCATCCAGCTTCTTGCGCAGCCGGCCGATGAACACTTCGATGGTGTTGGAGTCGCGGTCGAAATCCTGGTCATAGAGATGTTCGACCAGTTCGGTGCGCGACACCACCTTGCCGCGATGATAGGCGAGATACGCCAGCAGCCGGTATTCCAGGCTGGTGAGTTTGACCGGGTTGCCGTCCAGCGTCACGCGGCTGGCGCGGGTATCGATATGCAGGGGGCCGATATCGATGTCGGCGGTGGCGAAGCCGGCGGCGCGGCGCAAAAGCGCCCGCACCCGCGCCAGCAATTCCTCCGTATAAAAAGGCTTGGCGAGATAGTCGTCGGCACCCGCATCAAAGCCGGCGACCTTGTCGCTCCAACGGTCGCGGGCGGTAAGGATCAGGACCGGCATGGTCTTGCCCGCCTTGCGCCATTTCTCCAGCACACGGACGCCGTCGAGTTTGGGCAGCCCCAGATCCAGGATCACCGCGTCGTACGGTTCGGTGTCACCCAGGAAATAGCCCTCTTCGCCATCAGCCGCGGTATCCACCACATAGCCCGCCTCGCTCAGCGCCTTCTTCAAAAGGCGCTGCAAATCTTTGTCGTCCTCGACCAGAAGAATGCGCATTCGTTTCCCTAGCGCCCGCGGCGCCAGCCTCCACGACCCATGAACCCACCGAAGCCGCCACGCCCGCGTCCACCCTCGAAGCGCGGGGGCGGCATCGGCCCCACCGCCCTGGGTGGCATGGGATAGGACGGCGCGGGGGCAAAACCACGGCGCGCCCCCGGAGCATCAAAACCATCACGGCCCGGAAAAGCTCCCAACACCTGGCCCGTGCGCGCATCTGTGTCCAGCCACTCGATGCGTCCGTCCGGCGTCATCCATTTCAGATGATAGTGCGGCAAGCCGTCCGCCCCAATCACCGGACCATCAGCATCATAGAATTGGCCGGGCACGGAGCGTCGCACTTCGGGCAGAAGACGGTCCAGCGGCTGCACGCCGGGCGCCCGGTAAAACTGAGCCGATGCCGCGCCAGGAAGCCCGGCGGCCAGAAGTGCGAAAAGCAGGATAAAGGCCGGGCGCATCGCGGTTTTTTAGGCTTTTTCGAATGAACCACACATGAACAGAAGAGCCAGAAAATGTTCAGGCGCTGAACCTTAGATTGCGACCATGGACGGGACGACGTTCCAGTCCAGGACATGAGGAGAGGCCGATGTATAGCAGAACAATTCTCCTGGCGGCAGCCACCCTGGCGGTGGCGGGCATGAGCGAAGCGGCGAACGCCGCTTCCATCGCGCACGAGCAAATCCTCGCGACCTTACGTGTCCATTATTACCGTTCGCTCTTCGATCCTTATTTCATGCGCGGCCATTATGTGGTGCGCAGCATCAATCCGGCCGGCCGCGTGGTGCTGGTGGAAATCGATCCCAGAAGCGGCGCCTTCATCGGCGAGTTCATGATTTGAGCTTGGGCATAGGGTCCATGGAATGCCCCTCCCCATAGGATCCTAGGCTGTCAAGGAAAAGCCCGCGTTTCTCCCGAGACGCGGGCTTTTCGTTTTTGCTTCCCCCTCCGCCCTTCGCATCGCAAGCGCTGCTACGGGCACCTCACCCGCCAGCGTGCTGCGCACGCGCGGGGGGGGGAAGGTCACGACCAAGCTTCAGCAAACGCCTGATCGTCTTGGTCGTGAATTTCTTCCCCCGCATGGCGAAGCCATTGGCGGGGGAAGATGTCCGCCTGCGGGCTTGCCCGCGTTGGCGGACAGATGGGGGCAAAATCAACAAGCCTTGAAACTGCCGCAAAGATCGGTGCTCTATTTCGTCCATGCCGGACAATTGGTCTCTGCCGCCGCGGGAACGGATTGATGAAATCCTCAAGCGCGCGGAGCCGTGGGTCCCCACCGCTACTAGAATTCTCACCGCCCTGGTTGTGCCGGCATCATTGCTCTATTTGCTGCCCTTTTTCTTAGGGCTGTTTGCCGCCCCGCTCAATCCTTCGATCGATCTGTATGCCGTCAACCGGCCCATCGCTTTCACCTTCCTGGATGCTGAAGGCGACGATGTGGGCCATCGCGGCGCGGTGGTGGGCGAGCGGCTGAAGCTGGAAGACATGCCGGCCTATCTTCCCGCGGCCTTCATCGCCATGGAGGACCGGCGATTCTATTCCCACAACGGGATCGATCCACGCGGGCTGCTCAGGGCGTTGTTTCGCGATCTGCGCGCCGGTCATTGGGTGGCGGGGGGTTCGACCATTTCGCAACAGACCGCCAAGATCGTCTATACCGGGCAGGAACGCACGGTCTCGCGCAAGCTCACCGAATTGATGGACGCGGCGGGACTGGAGAAATCCCTCAGCAAGAAAGAGATCCTCGAACTTTATCTCAACCGGCTTTATCTGGGCTCGGCCGCCTATGGCGTGGACGGCGCCGCCCATGTCTATTTCGGCGTCTCCGCCCGCAACCTCACTTTGCCCCAGGCCGCGATGCTGGCCACACTGACGCGGGCGCCGTCTGTTTTCTCGCCCCGCCGCGATCTTCTTGCCGCGCAGCAGCGCGCCAGCCTGGTCCTGGATTCGATGGTCGAGACCGGCGTCATCAGCGAAGCCCAAGCCGCGGACGCACGCGCCCATCCCGCCATCGTGATCGACCGCACAGCCACCGATGCGCGCAACTATTTCCTCGACATCGCCGCGGACCAGGCGAAAGACCTGGCCCATGCCGCGTCCAATGCCGACCTCATCGTCCACACCACCCTCGAACCGAATTTGCAGGAGGGCGCGCGCGCCGCGGTCACCCGGGCGATCGGCCGCTATGGCAAGCGCGACCGCGCCCATGAGGCGGCCGTGGTGATGATGAAGCCGGACGGCGCGGTTGCGGCGCTGTTGGGCGGCGTGGATTATCAAAACTCGGTCTTCAACCGGGCCACCCAGGCCGAGCGCCAGCCTGGCTCGGCATTCAAGCCCTTTGTCTATTTGACCGCGCTGGAGCAGGGCATTTCACCCTGGGACGAGCGCGACGACGAAGCCGTCGATATCGGCGGTTACAAGCCGCAGAATTTCGGCGGCCGCTCTTACGGCACCCTCACCTTGGCTGATGCGCTGGCCCATTCGGTCAACACCATCACCGTGAATCTGGCCCAGGAAGTGGGCGTGAAGAATGTGGTGGCGACGGCGCAACGCGACGGGATCACCTCACCGCTGGAAGCCAATGCCTCGCTGGCGCTGGGCACCAGTGAAGTAACGCCGCTGGAGCTCACCTCGGCCTATGCCGCCTTCGCCAATGGCGGTTATCGCGTCACTCCCTACTTCGTTACAGAAGTGGACACCGCCGGCGGCAAGATTCTTTACCGCCGCGCGCCGCCGCAGCCGCAACGCATCATTGCGTCGTCCGTGAACCGCGACCTGGTGGCGATGTTGTGGAATGTGATCACCGCGGGCACCGGTACCGGCGCGTCGCTCTCGCCGCGCGAGGCGGCGGGCAAGACCGGCACCACCCAGAATTCCCAGGATGCCTGGTTCGTGGGCTTCACCACCGATTATGTGGCGGGCGTGTGGGTGGGCAATGACGACAATTCGCCCACCCGCGGCGTCACCGGTGGCACGCTTCCGGTTCAGATCTGGAGGAGCGTCATGCTCACGGCCGAGAAGGGCTTGCCGCTCAAACCGCTCGACCGCTCGCCGCCCCAGCCACCTAATGAGCCCGGCCTGTTCGCCTCTGGCCTCGCCACCACGACACCCCTGCACGGCGATGACGAGTCCGCTGCCGCCTTGGCGGACGCGGAACGCCAACAACGTGAAGGCGAGACACAGTCGCCCCAACGCCGGAATTGGGCCAGCGGCATCCTGGGCTGGTTGTTCGGCGGCGATGACGATGACCGTCCCCGGCCTCCACCGCCGCCCGGAGTCCCCACCTTATCCGCGCTAACGGCTTCGCTCCAAAGAGGCGCATGCTATAAGCTGGTCATGCGCTTTTTTTACGCTCTCATTTTTTGCCTGGTGACTTCGCCGGCCTTGGCGGCACCAACCCACATCACCTTCGTCACTGATTGGAAGGCCCAGGCCGAGCATGGCGGCTTCTATGAAGCGCTGGCGGAAGGCTTCTATGCCAAGCGCGGGTTGGACGTGACCATTCGCGAAGGCGGGCCCCAGATCAATGTGCCGCAGTTGCTGGCGGGCGGCGCAGCGGATTTCGGTATCGGCTCCAACAGCTTCATTGCCCTCAATCTGGTCAAAGAGAATGTCCCCATTCGCGCGGTGATGGCGATCTTCCAGAAAGACCCCCAGGTCTTGATCAGCCATCCCCGCCGCGATCTCACTTCGCTGGATGAAATGCGTGGGCATCCCATCCTGATTTCCGACGGGGCGATGACCAGCTTTTGGCCCTGGCTGAAAGCGCGCTGGCATTTCTCCGACAGCCAGATCCGCAAATACACTTCAACCTGGCGCCCTTCCTGGTCGATCCCAATGCCATCCAGGAAGGATATCTCACCAGCGAGCCCTTCACCGTCGAGAGCCAAGGTCATTTCACGCCCAAGGTTTTTCTGCTCGCCGATTATGGCTATCCCGGCTACGCCAATATGGTGTTGGTGCCGCAGAAATGGATCGATGCCAATCCCAGGGCGGTGCAGGCTTTTTACGACGCCACCCGCGACGGCTGGCATGACTATCTCTACGCCATCCCGCGCCCGGCCAATGCGCTAATCAAGCGCGACAATCCCGACATGACCGACGCGATCATCGCCCAGGCGATCGACAAGATGAAACGCTACGGTCTTGTCTACGGGCGGCGACGCACTCGCTTTCGGCAGCGGCGGATGACCGAACTGCGCTGGCGCATTTTCTATCAGACCATGCAGAGCGAGGGCCTTTATCCCAAGGGGCTGGATTACACCAAGGCCTATGATCTGCGCTTCATGCGCGGCACGCTGCAGAATTTCAAATGACGCTTCTGACCCTGGATGGTGTGGGCAAACGTTTCGCCAATGGCGTGCAAGCCCTGTCCGGCTTGACTTTCGAGGTGCGCGAAGGCGAATTCGTCTCACTGCTGGGTCCCAGCGGTTGCGGCAAATCCACGGCGCTGCGCCTGATCGCGGGCCTGATCGCCGCCCGACAGCGGCATGATCGGTCGGAGCGTGTGCGCCCCGAACTGGGCTTCGTCTTTCAGGAGCCGACCTTGATGCCCTGGGCGACCACGCTGGCCAATGCGCGGCTGCCGCTGGATTTGAAGAAAATTCCCCGCGATGAAGCGAAAGCCGCGCCTCCGCATGCGCTGGCGCGGCTGGGGCTGGAGGATTTCCTTCATGCCTATCCCCGCGAATTGTCCGGCGGCATGAAGATGCGCGTCTCCATCGCCCGCGCGCTCGGCGGCTTCGCCCCGGGTGCTGTTGATGGACGAGCCCTTCGCCGCCTGGACGAGCCGACCCGCCAGAGCCTGAATGACGACCTGCTCGCACTGTCCCGCGAAGACGGCATCACCGTGATCTTCGTCACCCATAGCGTAATCGGAAGCCAGCTATCTCTCGAGCCGCGTGCTGGTAATATCCCGCGACCCGGCCGCATCAAAGCCGAGATCGCCTTGCCGCCGGGCCCGCGCGACCGGCTTTCGCACGCCTTCGCGGAAAGCCAGGCGCACGTCGCGGCCGCACTGCTGGAGGCGGCATGACCCGGACGCTCAAATTTCTCTTTCCGCTGGTCCTGGGAATTTTGCTGCTGGCATTTTGGGAAGGGACCGTGCGGGTCCGCGCCATTCCGCCTTATATATTGCCCGCGCCTTCCGCCGTGATCGCGGCATTGGTCCGGAATTTCGGCTCACTGATGTTGTCGCTGGCCTCGACACTCGCCGTCACGCTGGAAGGTTTTATCGTTGCGCTGATTGCCGGCGTGGGCCTTGCCATCCTCTTCAGCCAGAGCCGGGTGATCGAACGCACGCTTTATCCTTATGCGGTGGTGCTGCAGGTGACGCCGGTGGTGGCGATCGCGCCCTTGATCATGATCTGGGTGGGCTTCGACCACATCGAATGCGGCGTTGGTCCTGATCGCCGCCCTGGTTGCGTTCTTTCCCATTCTTTCCAACACCACGCTGGGGCTCAAATCCGCGGACTTCAATCTGGTGGATTTGATGCGCCTCTATGGCGCTTCGCGCTGGCAGATTTGTGGCGGCTGCGATTGCCCACAGCCCTGCCTTATCTTTTGGGCGCGATGAAGATCGCCGGCGGGCTTTCCCTGATCGGTGCGGTGGTGGCGGAGTTCGTGGCGGGATCGGGCACCGCGACGGGCTTGGCCTGGCGCATTGTCGAGGCGGGCAACCGGCTGGAGGTCGCCACCATGTTTGCCGCCCTGATGCTTCTGGCATTGCTGGGGATCGTCATCTTTGTGACCCTGTCCCTGCTGGAATGGGCGCTGCTGCGCCGTTGGCACGAAAGCGCGCTCAAGGCCCAGCTATAGGGCAGCGGCGGCGCTGTAAAGTTCCCCAGGGAACCATTCATCTGCGGTTCATGTCGGTTCCGTCATCCTCTGCGTGGGAGGGCGAATGCTATTTTAAAGAGGGAATTCATGCGCAAAGCCCTAATTCCTATGCTCGCATCGCTTGCCCTGTGCGGCGCCGGCACCGCGGCCCTGATCGCCACAAATTCCCGTGCCCTGGCCAACCCCCGCAAGCCCATGATGGTGACGCTGCTGGGCTCCGATCTTTTGGCGCAGAATGATGCGGATGCACCTCCCGCCGATATGCGGGGGCCCGGCGATCTGGCCATGACCATGAAACAGATGTGCGACGACCGCTATGCCGGCGAAGTCGGCCATATGGCGTATCTGGGAACGCGGCTCCAGCTCAGCGATGCCGAGCAGCCTCTGTTCGCCCATTGGCAGCAGGTGAGGATCGATATCGCCAAGCACCGCGCCGCCGAGTGCAGTGCGCGCGCCGCGGCGCCCGACCAGGATCGCGCCGATCCCGTTGAGCGCATGCAGCGCGAAGAGGACATGCTGAAAGCACGTATCGCCGATCTCGATGCTGAGCGTCCGGCTTTCGCCGCCTTGTATGCCGCGCTGACGCCGGAGCAGCGCGACGTGCTTTCTCCCCGTCCCATGCGAGGGCGCGGCATGGAACACCCCGGTATGCGCGGCGGGCCTGGCGATCTCGGCCAACTTCCGCCGCCGCCGCCGCCCACGCCCTGACCGTCGTCTAAGCGTCATATTTATTTTCCCCCACGATCACCTCTCCTTCCGGGCGCTTCCCGCCGAAGGGGCGGGAGGTCACGACCAAGCTTCAACAATCCCTTGCCAACCGGGCCCTCTTACCGCAAAGAGACGGCGGTCATTTTTCCAGGGGCCGGCATTTCTTATGTCCTACCGCTTCGCTACTTGAGGACCTCTTGAACGCTCCTGTCCGTCTCAAGGCGCTGCCGCGCTATGCCTCTATTGCCGACGCTGTCGCGGCGGAGAAGCCTGGCCTGCCGCTTTATCTGCTTCATCCGCGCCGCTTTCGCGCGGTGGCGGAGCGCTTCGCCGCCTTTCCCGGCGACGCGCTTTATGCGGTGAAAGCCAATCCCAGCCTTTATGCCCTGGAGCAGGTTTGGGATGCCGGCATCCGGCATTTCGACACCGCCTCGCTAGGCGAGATTGAACTGGTCAAGTCCCATTTCCCCGATGCCCAGTGTCATTTCATGACACCGGTGCGGCTTCCCGGCGCCGCCAGGATCGCGTTCGAGAAATATGGCGTCACCGATTATGTGGTCGATTGCGATTTCGAGCTCGACAAGCTTCTGGCCGAAACCGGCAACGCCAAGGCCCTGCGCATTTTCGTCCGCATCGCCACGCCGCTCGGCGGCGCCATCCTGGAACTCTCCAGCAAATTCGGCACGCCGCCGGCCGAGGCCGCCAAGCTCTTGAAGCGCGTGGCCAAGACCGGCGCCGCGCCCGCGGTCACGTTCCATGTCGGCTCGCAATGTCTTTCGCCATTCTCCTACGCCCAGGCGATCGAGATGGCGCGGCGCACCGCGACCCTGGCAAAAGTCGAGTTGCAGGCGCTGGACGTGGGCGGCGGTTTTCCCGGTCCTTATACCGGCAACGATGTGCCGCCTTATCACTGGTATTTCGACACCATCAAGGAAGCGCTGCAGACGCTGCCCAATCCCAACATTCCCCTATTGTGCGAGCCGGGGCGCGCCCTGGTAGCCGAAGGCATGTCGCTGGTGACGCAAGTGGTGCTGCGCAAGGGCTCAAGCCTTTACATGAATGACGGCACTTATGGCAGCTTCGACGAACTGACCTTGCCGGGCTGGACGGGCGATTATCCCGTCACCGCCATGCGGGTCGATGCGGGTGGCGTCGCGCGCAAAGTGGCAGGCGACCTCAAGCCCTTCCGCGTCTTCGGACCCACATGCGACACGCTGGACGTGCTGCCCCGGCCGCTCAATTTGCCGGATGGCGTGGCAGCCGGGGATTTCCTGGTCTTCGAAGCAATCGGCGCCTATTCGGTGGCAGTGCGCACCACTTTCAACGGCTTCTATCCCGACAGTTGGGCCGTCGTGGACGATTGATTGGACGACTGATCCATCGACGATGGGTCAGCGTCCATTGTCGCCGTCTCCAATATCCGCATTGGCCAATTCTCTCGCCACCCGGGCGCGGATCCGGTCCTTGAGCTTGGCCGTGGCGGCTTGAATTTCGTCGGGATCGGGCGCCTGGCCGTTGGCCGCGGCTTTCTGCACCACCGCTTCGATCTCGCTGCCGGTCTCCTCATCGATTACGCGGATGCGGCGTTCATGGCGCTTTTCGAGTTGGGCATGGCGTTCCTCGTGCCTGTCCTGAACCGTGCCGTTGGGATGAACCAAGCGGCCGCTGCCACTGAAGTCGGTGTGGATGGTCTTGGGTTCGCTGTGCAGATAGATGGTGCCCGAACCGGAAATATCCGCATCCAACGAATCCTGCGGCGATACATCGACCTTGCCGCTGCCCGAGATGTCGATATTGGCGTTCTTGGCGGCCAAATCCGCCAGCTTGATCGTGCCCGATCCATTCACTTCGACATTGAGGTCGTTGGTCTGGCCACTGGACCGGATAGTGCCCGAACCGTCGATTTCCAGCTTAAGATTGTCCACCTTGCCGTCGGTCTCGATGGTGCCGGAGCCCTCCATCGAAAGCTTGGCGTCTTGTTGCGACAGGCCGGAAAGCTGCATGTCGCCCGAGCCCAGCATCTCGAAGGTGCGGAAGGTCCGCCGCCCCGGCAGGGTGACGTCGATGCGATCCTCGCGGCCGAAATGCATGAAGCCGTTATGGCAATCCAGGTCGACCGTGCCGTTATGGACGCGGACATGGGCAATGATGGCGGGATCGCCCCGGACCACGAGTTGGTCGCCTTGGCCGGCTTGATAGTGGGCGTTGGCGGGGATAGCGATGGCGACTTTGTCACCCTCGCCGTCCCAGGGGAGCGTACGCGTGTCCGACGTTGCCGCCGGGCTGCCGCTGGCGTCGCAACGGGCGAGGCCCATATCGTCGAAATTGAACACGGCATCGCCGATCTGGTTGCCGCCCAGCGCGAAAGCGCCTCCCAGGCAGACGGCGGAAACTGCGAAACTGGACAGAGCAATAACTGCGAGTTTGGTGCGCATCAGTCTCTCCTCTCGAAGCAAATGGGTCAGACGTGTGAGCGGCCCGATATGGTGCCGTCGGGATGAACGATCCGGCCGGAGCCGATGACGTGGGTTTCGATGCTGTGAGGTTCGGAATGCAGCGTCAGCGTCCCCGATCCGATGATGTTGGCCTTGAGATCGTCCTTGGGCGCGATTTCGATATTGCCGCTCCCGGCGATATTGATGGCGACCCGGTCGACGGCGAGCGCATTCAACTTGGCTTCGCCCGCACCGGCGACATGCAGTTCCAGGCTACCCGCCTTGCCGCTCGCTGCGATATTGCCCGAACCGGCCACGTTGATCTTCAGATCGGGCTGATCGATATTGTCCAGCGTCAGGTCACCCGCCCCCGCAAGCGAAAACCCCTTGAAGGCGCGGCCCGGCAGTGTCACCTCCAGTCGGGTGTCCCTGAGATTGCGCGCCCGGCAATCGAATTGCACCGCGCCGTCCACGATCCGGACATGGGATACCACCGCGCTGTCCCCGGTCACCACCACTTGGTCGCCCTGCCCGCGGCGATAATGCACCGATGCGGGAACCGCGATGCCCGCGGTGTCGCTACCGTCCCAGGCCAGGCGGCGCGTGGCCGATCGGCCTGTCGGTTCAAAATCGCAGCGCGGCAAACCGAAAATACTGAACGCGGCGGCATCGGCCGGTCCCCCGGTGAGTAAGATTCCTCCCAGGCTGAGCGCGGAGATGGCGAAACCGGACAAAGCGATCATGGCGAACTTGCTGCGCATCGGTCACTCCTTGTGTTGGGCGGAATCGATCAGGCGGAAATGCAGCCGCGCGTAATGGACAAGACCGCGGACCACAATATCGAGCAGCAGCCAGGTCAGCGCACCCAGCCCGACGGCGGCGGCGATCAAGCCCAGCCCCGCCAGCCACAGCGCCGCCGCACTGGCCAGCATGCCGGTGGCGCCCACCGTCATCATGCCCGGGAAAATCGCCACCAGCCACACCGCGCCGCCCGCGAACGCCAGCGCCACCGCGGCAACGAACATGGCGAGCAAAATCGCCGCGACGGCGCAAAGGATCGGCAGGAGGAAGAACAAATCCAGCGTGGCAAGGCCGAGAAGCGCGATGATCGCGCCAACCAGATTTCCGGCGCTGCGTTCGGTTTCCCAGCGGCGGAAGCCCGCTTCGGCGCGCAATTCCTTGGCCAGCCGGGCGGGATCGCCCAGCGCCTGGGCGATCGCGGCTTCGCTGCGTCCCGCCGCCAGGCCTTCGCTGAAATGCGTATCATAGTCGGCGACGGTTTCTTCGATCTCCTGCGCCGGCAGGCCGGACATGCCCATGCGCAACTCGGCAAGGAACATCGCGCGGTTCATGCTGTGTCTCCCAGGATCTTCGCCACCGCGGTTTCAAACGCATCCCATTCGGCGCGTTGTGCCGTGAGCGCGGCGGCGCCCGCCTTGGTGAGTTTGTAATATTTGCGCGGGGGACCGCTGGCCGATTCCTGCAGATAGGTGGTGACCAGATCGTCATTCTGCATCCGCCGCATCAGGGGATAGATGGTGCCCTCGCCCATCCCCACCGCGTCGGCCATGCGCGCGGCAATCTCATAGGCGTAGTTGTCCCCTTTGGAGAGCAGCGCCAGCACGCACATCTCCAGGACCCCTTTCTTCAATTGAACTTGCAGCGACTCCGACATAGGACCCTTATAACGCACAGTACCATGTAGCGCAAGGTAGTTCGTGATAAAACAACAACCTAATAATTTTCAATGACTTAATGGAAAAAATACCCTCCAACCAATCTTTAAGGATGATCCGGCACCATGGGCCAATGCACGGGAATGCCCGCCTCGCCCATCTCCTGGAATTGGCCGACAAAGGCCCCGCCTTGCGCGCGGCGCTGGCGGAAGAATTGGCTGAGCTTCTCACCCTCTGGCCCAATGATTGTCCCAAGGACATGCGTGCGCCCTGCGAAGCCTTGCTGGCGCGCACGGCGCAGGAAGTGGACGACGGGGTTCGCGCCGACCTGCGCATGAAACTGGGTGCCGATCCGGCGCTGGCGGCGCGGGTGCTGCCCGGCGACGCGCTGGGCCGCACATTGATCGAGATGGTGCGCGCCGGCATGAATATCCGACCGCGCATGGCCGAGGCGCTCAATCTTTCGTCCTCCCGGGTCGAGGAAATTCTCGCCAGCGAACAGGGGCTGCCGCTGGTGTGCAAGGCTTTGGGCCTTTCGCGCACAGCCTTTTCCACCCTGGCGATGCTGATGAAAGCGGACGGCGACGTGTCGCGCTGCTACGCCCGGCTTGATCTTTATGAAGCGGTGTCTCCCGCCGCCGCCGCGCACAATCTGCGCGTCTGGCAGAAGCGCGATGCCTTCAGGATCGCCGCTGCCTGATCGGCAACGTCCTGTCAGTTTTCGGCGTGGACTTCGTGCCGTTCCCTGGTCTTCAAGAATTTGAGAGTGGGGAATTTCTCGGCGACATAGCCCAACTCCCAATTGTTCTTGGCAAGAAAGACCGGCGCGCCGTCCCGGTCCGCCGCCATGCCGCCGCGATGGGCGGCGGCGAATTTCTCCAGTTCGGCATCGCCGCCTGAAAGCCAGCGCGCGCCTTCGAACGGCGCAGCTTCGAGATCGGCTTCCAGGCCATATTCCGCCACCAGCCGTGACTTGAGCACATCGAGCTGCAGCGCGCCCACCACGCCCACGATCCATTGCGAGCCAATCTGGGGCTTGAACAATTGGGTCACGCCCTCTTCGGCCAGGCTTTCCAGCGCCCGGGCGAGATGCTTCTGCTTCATGGGATCGGCCAGGCGCACCCGGCGCAATATTTCCGGCGCGAAATTGGGAATGCCGGTGAAAATCACATCGCCGGATTCCGACAGCGTGTCGCCCACGCGCAAGACGCCGTGATTGGGAATGCCGATGATGTCGCCCGGCCAAGCCTCGTCCACCGTCTCGCGTTCGGAGGCGAAGAACAGGATGGGATTGTGGATGCCGATGGTCTTGCCGCTGCCGGACTGTTTCAATTTCATGCCGCGGCGGAAACGCCCCGATGCCAGGCGCAGGAACGCCACCCGGTCGCGATGGTTGGGATCCATGTTGGCCTGGACCTTGAAAACAAAGCCGGTGACGTCCTCGTCGGCCGGATGGACCATGCGGCCGATGGCAGCCTGGTCGCGCGGACTAGGCGCATAGGCCGCCAGCGCGCCCAGCAATTCCGCCACGCCGAAATTCTTCAGCGCCGAACCGAAATAGACCGGCGAGAGATGGCCTTCACGATAAAGAGCGAGATCGAAAGCGGGCAATCCTTCGCGTGCCAGGCTCACTTCCTCTTCCAGTTTCTCTTTCTGTTCAGAGTCCAGGATCGCGGCGATGGCGTTGTGGCCGACGCGGCCTTCGCCTTGGAACGGCACGAAGGCGTCGCTGCCAAGATCGTAGACGCCCTTGAAATTGAGCCCCATGCCGGCGGGCCAGACCATGGGCGGGTCTCGAGTTGGAGCTGATCGGAAATCTCGTCCAGCAGGGAAAAGGGGTCGCGCGCTTCGCGGTCCATCTTGTTGATGAAGGTCATGATGGGAATATCCCGCAGCCGACAGACCTCGAACAATTTGCGGGTCTGGGCTTCGATGCCCTTGGCGGCGTCGATCACCATCACCGCGCTGTCGGCGGCGGTGAGGGTGCGATAGGTGTCCTCGGAGAAATCCTCATGGCCCGGAGTGTCCAAAAGATTGAACACCGCGTCCTGGAATTCGAACGTCATCACCGCGCTGGTCACCGAGATGCCGCGCTCTTGCTCGATCTTCATCCAATCGGATTTGGCGCGGCGCGCCTCGCCCCGCGCCTTGACCCGGCCCGCCGCATGGATGGCGCCGCCCAGAAGCAACAGATGCTCCGTCAGCGTGGTCTTGCCCGCGTCGGGATGGGAAATGATGGCGAAGGTGCGCCGCCGCCCTGCTTGCGCGGCGGGAGAATTGGGATTTTGCGCCGCTTCACTGGCCGGTGTCTGGGTCATGGGGAGGCGTTATCAGCAGTAGGTCTTTCCGGCAAGCCGGCGGGCCCTGCGGGTAAGCAGCCAGCCTAAGCCTTGGGAAGAGACGGATTTTGCGGCGCTTCGGCCAAGACCCGGCGCGCACGCAGGAACATTTCCAGGCCCCGCACGCCGAACAGACAGGCGCTGAAGACAATGAAAAGATCGGTGATCACCGCGGCATCGAGATGAAGGGTGGCGCTCTCCATCCGCACGCCGGCGCGCAGGCCTGCGCGCACCGCCAGCAGCAGCACCATCATGATCAGCGCCGCCTGGGAACCCCGCGTCATCAAGGTGCCGTTTTCCGGATCGACATGGATCGCCATGGTGCGGCCCCATTGCCAGCCCAGGACCGCGCCCATCAAGGCGGTCAAGGCAAACCAGAACCAGTCGGCGGGCGGCGGCGGCGAGGCCGTCAGCACTGCGGCACCCACGACCAGAAAAATCACGGGCCTGATCCACATCCGGTTCATCTTCAGCGGGGTCGGCTTCATCATCCGGCGCAGCCGGAAATAAAGCAGCGGCGCGATCACCAGGATGGGGATGACATAGGTAAGCGGATTGGTTTCGGCGGGCGGCATGCTGCGACTTTACACGATCGGTTCATCCACGAAAGCGCGTCCCTCGCGATCCTCGATTTCGACAATCCAAAGATCGGGGTCGAAACGGATCTGCTTGTCCAGCCAGGTCCGCGCCCTGGCTTCGTCACCCCAGTCGCCCAGAGGCTTGGCCCATACCAGTTCGCCTTTGCCGCTGCGGGCCTGATTCAGCAGAAGACAGGTTCCATCCAGCCGCGACAAGGTGAGGATCACCGCGCCCGCTTCTTCCGCCCCCTTGCGCACGATAAAGGCGGACGCGCCGGCGACCTCGGCGCGGCGAATCAAAGCCCGCACGAAAATTCCCGCCTTCAACCGGGGGATGGAGTCCATGATACCGCCTCGTTCGCCAAGGGCGTGGCGCAAACCCGCTCCGGGGGCAAGAGTTTTTCGCGCCTAGGCGGCGCCGCGCAGCTTTGTCTCTCTGGTGACGCGCGCGCCTTGCGCGTCCAGGGCGGCGAAGGGCAGCCGCACCCGCACGGTGGTGCCGAGGCCCAGCACCGACTCCAGCAGGAATTCGCCGCCATGCAGGGTCGCCAGCGATTTGACCAGGGCGAGGCCCAGGCCGGTGCCTTCCTTGGCGCGGGTCGCGACATTTTCCGCCTGTTCGAAGGGGCGGCCCAGCTTTTCCAGATCGGCCTTGGAAATACCGATACCGCTGTCGCGCACGGTGACTTCGACGCCCTTGTCGCCCACCCGCGCGTCCAGCGTTACCTGGCCGCCGCGAGGCGTGAATTTGATCCCGTTGCTGAGAAGATTGACCAGGATCTGCTTGACGGCGCGCTTATCGGCGAAGATCCATGCGGCATTGGCGGCCACGGTCTTGCTCAGGCCGACGCCGCTGCGCTCGGCCACCAGTCTCACGAAGCGCAAGGACGACGACGCCACTTCCTCGAAATCGAAGGTTTCCTGGTAGAGCTCGAACTTGCCAGCCTCGATCTTGGACATGTCGAGCACACCGTTGATCAACTCCAGCAGATGGCCGCCCGAATCGTGGATCAGTTGGGCATATTCCTCATACCGCGCGTCGCCGAGCCGGCCGTATAGCTCCCGCTTCATCAATTCGGAAAAGCCGATGATGGCGTTGAGCGGCGTGCGCAATTCATGGCTCATATTGGCGAGAAAGGCGGATTTGGCGCGCGATGCGCTCATCGCCTGGTCACGCGCTTCGATCAGGGCTTGTTCGTGAGCTTTGCGTTCGGAAATGTCGCGCGTCACCGCCACGATTTCCGCCGGGCCGCCTCGAACCGATGCCGTCGGCCGGCAGCGTATCTCGGTCCAGACGAATGATTTTTCGCCATGGCTGAGGCGCGCTTCGGCGGCACTTTCGCGCCCGAAATAGGCCGATTCCCGGAACGCCATCTCGATCGCGGGGAGATCGTCGGGATGAGCAATTTCAGCCGGCATGGCGCCTTCGAGCCGCGCCGGGGTCTGACGCAGCAAGGGGATGGCGGCGGGGCTGGCGAATAGGATACGGCCATCAGGCGCATGACGGGTGATGAGATCGACCGCATTGTCGGCCAGAAGCTGATACATCGCCGCGCCATGCTGGGCGGCGCGGTCGGCGGCGCGTTGGCGGTCTTGCGCCGCGGTTGCGATCAATCCTGCCTGGACCAGTGCTGCGAGAACCGCCGCTGCCGATGCCGCACCTGCCGCCATCGGCAAACGCGACACGGGCAGATAGCCCAGCATCTGAGACGCGGCCAGGATCAGCAGGACACAGGCCGCCGCGAAGCCGGCGCGCGCCACCGCTTGGCGGCCGCCCGCCAAAGCCGCCTCGGCCGGCACCAGTACCAGCCAGACCATCAAAGGCGAACCCAGCCCGCCGGTGAGATAAGCGAGATAGCCGATCAGCATCGCCGACAGCGCGAGCCCGGCCTGCTCCAATAATGTGAGGCGAATGGAAGTGAAAGTTGCGAGCGCCAGCAGCAGGGGCGCCACCAGCCCCGCCATCGCCGTCACCTCGAAACCGTCGGGACGGCCGATCAGAGAGACGAAGCCTGCGGCCAGCAGCAGTCCGACCAGACCCTTGCCCGCCTGGACGTTGGCAAAAAGACGGCGGGGCGCGAACTCAGCGTCAAGCGGCACTGTCACGGTTTGAGAATCCGTTCACCATATCCCGGGGGAAGTGTCTTCTCTCAAACTTAACGAATCTTGAACAACGCTAACCTTGTTTGACAAAGTGCGAATTTATCCACGGAACTCGAGACACCCCTCTCGGCCTAGGCGTCAATCAGAATCCTGGATTTTTTCGGCGTTTGCCGCCGGCGGTCCGGTCCGCGCCATACCCGCGTCCGGGCGCGGCGGTCCGGGCCGAAGAAATTGGGCGCGGAAATGAACGGTCTGGGCTTAATCAGCGCGGCGAGCAGCTTGTCGGTGACGGTCTTGGGGCTTACCGGGCGGCAGATCACGCTGGTCACCCCCAAATCGCGGGCCCGCTCCACGTCGCGGCGGCGCGGACCGCTATAAACCGCGAAAATCGGGATCAGGGGATTGCGCAAGGCGGCGCGTTTTCTCGCCGAGCGGGCGAAGTTCATGGCGTCGAGATGGCTTTCCTCGACAAAAATGGCATCGAAATGTTCGTGGGACAGCAGCGCCAAGGCACGGCGCGCATCTTCGATCAATATCACGTGACCGACGCCGGCGGCCGCGAGCACGATGCGCAGCATCGCTCCCGCATGACCCTTCGCGCCCACGATCTGCACGCGCAGCTGGCCAAAATCCGGCTTCCGCATGGAAACTCCCAAGAATGTTCCATTGTGCCTGCCTCGCCTTAAGGGCCGGTAAAGGATTAGAATTCAGGCATGCCGGCCATTCGCCCGATGCGCCTTGGCGCGCTTTGTCTTCTTGCCGCGCTTTCGGCCTGCGAAAGCGCCTCCGACCGCGCTTTGCGCAATTCGCCGGACTTCAAGGTGGGCTATTCGGAGGGCTGTGCCAGCGCCGGCACCCAGGGCGCCAATCCGCGCGATACCGCGCCTACCAGGGACGAAGACGCCTTCCGCACCAATCAAGCCTATCGCGCGGGCTGGGGTACGGGCTTCAATGCCTGCCGCGGCTATCAATCTTCCGGCAATGGGCCGCCTTCTCCCGGCCGGGACCGATTCCCGATCCCAACCCGCATCCGTTTTAGACTCCATCGACGCTTGGTCGTGCTCTTCCTCCCCTTCGGCGCGAAGCGCCTGGAAGGGGAGGTGCGCGTAGCAGCGCTTGCGATGCGAAGGGCGGAGGGGTCGTTAAAGACTTCGTGAAAGCTTCATCGAGGCTTAATGGCCTATTAACCAATAAGGCATAGGGTGTAGTCTGACAGTCCGTGTACGGCACGGGTTTGGAGTGGCACCGCGATGTTGGGTCACCTGGTTTCCAATGCCATGCATACCGGCCCCAGCCGGCAGGCCTGGAATCTGCCCGCTTTCATTCGCCGCTTGCTGGCGCTGTTGCGGCTCTAAGCATCGGTCTTTGACGGCACCATCGGGAAGGCCGGCTCCCGTTCGAAGAACTGCGTCCAGGGCGTGCGTGGCTTTCCTTCCAGCGCCGCGTCGATGTCGCGGATGCCATCACGAAGCTGACGCAGCGCCTGATCGATGTCGACCTTCTGGCGCTCCAATACCTGAATGCGTTCCTCGAACTTCTTGCGGGTGTGCACCATCTGGGCCTGCTCGCCATCCTTGCTGTCATACATGTCGAGCACTTCGCGGATTTCGGCCAGGCTGAAACCCAAGCGGCGGCCGCGCAAAACGAGGATGATGCGCGCGCGATCGCGCGCCGTGTAGAGGCGGGTCTGGCCGCGGCGTCCGGGCGCGATCAGCTTCTCATCTTCATAGAAACGCAATGTGCGCGCGGTGACGGAAAATTCCTTGGTGAGCTGGCGGATCGTGTAGATGTGGTTCATGGGCCAACACGAAGATTTTATGACGTATAACGGTGCACATTCCGTTACGTAAACGTCAACCCATCAAACGAAAAAAAACGCCGACGAGGATGGCCCGCCGGCGTCTGCTCGGAGAGGCCTTATTCCGCCGCGGCCCGGACCGCGTGGTCCTCGCGGGCGAGATTTTCCGCGGCATATTCCCAGTTCAGGAGCTTGCCCAGCACCGCTTCCACATATTTCGGGCGGGCATTCTGGTAATCCAGGTAATAAGCGTGCTCCCAGACATCGACGGCGAGAAGACAGTTGATGCCCTTGGCCATCGGCGTCATGGCGTTGCCGGTTTTGGTCACCGACAGCTTGCCCCCCTTGGAGATGAGCCAGGCCCAGCCCGAGCCGAATTGCTCCTTGCCGGCGTCGGCCAGCTTGGCGATCAACTCTGAGGTTGAGCCAAAATCGCGGGTGATGGCGCTGGCCAGCTTGCCCGAGGCTTCGGTCTTGGCGGGCGAGAGGCTGCGCCAATAGAAATCGTGATTCCACACCTGCGCGGCGTTATTGAAGATCTTTTTTTCCTTGTCGTCTTCCGACCCCGACGTGGCCTGGATGATCTTCTCCAGCTTCATGTCGGCGAATTTGGTTTTTTCCACCAGCTTGTTCAACGTATCGACATAGGTCAGATGATGCTTGTGGTAGTGAAAGGAAATGGTGCGCGACGAGATGATGGGCTCAAGCGCCGCTTCCTCCCAAGGCAGTGCTGCAAGCTTGAACGGACCTGTCATTGAAACCTCCATGATGGAAAAAAGCGCGGCATAAAATTCAGCGGCCACCCCGTCAACGCGCGAGCGGATGGTTCGATCCGTGACCTAGACCCCGCCTGAATTGATGCTTTTCGCACGCGCAATATCAACCAATTGAGAGAATTCGTGATCTTGATGAACGCGATTGTCACTCGACATTCGCTTCCCTGTCGCGCAAACAAGAAACACGCGGGGTAGGACAAGACGGTTCCGGGAGGCAATGATGCCCGCATACGAAATCTGCTATTTGGACGGCAACGGAGTCCTCACCTACAAATTCCTCGCCAATTGCGAAGATGACGGCCGCGCCAAGGTTCTGGCGCATGCGATGAAACTTCCCAGCTGCAAGCGGCTGGAAGTGTGGAGCGGTGAAGCATTGATCTATGCGAGGCCGTCATCGCTGGCGCGCGACATTGCGCGCGAAGCGGAGCTGCGCACCGCCTAAGCAGACCAGCTTAAAAAAGCTTCTCGCGCTTCGCCCAATCCGCGGTTGCATTAAGCGTGCGTTCGAGGCGGTCGAACAGATCGTTGATCTCGTCCTCGCTGATGATCAATGGCGGACAAAGCGCGATCCGGTCGGTGGGAACGGCGCGGATGATCAATCCCTCGCGCTCGGCCAGCCGCATCGCCATGGCCGCCACCTGACGGTCGGCGGGAAAGCGGGCCTTGCTCTTCTTGTCGGCCACCAGCTCGATGCCGGCGATCAGGCCCACGCCTTTGGCCTCGCCCACCAGGGGATGGTCTTCCAGCGCGGCAAGCCGTTTGGCGAAGGGCGGTGCGACCTGGCGCACATGGCCCACAATGTCGCGCCGCTGATAGATCTCGATGGTCTTGAGCGCCACCGCCGTGGTCACGGGATGGCCGCCATAGGTGAGACCATGACCCAGAACGCCGATGCGCTTGGACTCGCGGTCGACCAGCTCGGTCCATTCCGGCGACAACAGCACGGCCGAAACCGGGAGGTAGGCACTGGACAGCGCCTTGGCCAACGACATGCTGTCGGGTTCGAAGCCATATTTTGATGCGCCGAACCACTCGCCGGTGCGGCCGAAACCGGTGATCACTTCGTCGCTGATCAACCGAATCTGATGCCGGGTGAGGACTTTGGTGATGGCGTCGAAATAGACATGCA
>CAVXUV010000023.1:0-101058 GCA_963765095.1 uncultured Alphaproteobacteria bacterium | reverse complement strand
GCTTTCCGCGGCAGCGAGTTTGCGCGCCGCTTCGGCACGCTTCTTGGAAACCGCCGTGCCTTTTCCAGGGTCGCGGGTAAAGAGCAACGGATCGGACAGCGCCCGGTCCAGCTTGACCAATTCGCCCTGCAGGGCGGCGATCTGGGATTCCGCGGCCTCGACCCGATCCTTCAGCGGTTTGAGTTCTCGCCGCCGCTCGGCCGCGCCGCGGCGCGCTCTTTCCTTGGTCGGCTTGGCCTCGGCTTCGATCCGCCGTGCTGGCGCATTATCGCCCGCGAGAAGAAAACGGCGGTAATCATCGAGGTCGCCTTCGAAAGGCGAAACCTTGCTGTCCGCCACCAGCAACAGCTGATCGGCGGTGGCTTCCAACAGACGGCGGTCATGGCTCACCAGCACCACCGCGCCGTCGAAATCATTGAGCGCGGTCAGAAGCTCGTTGCGCGATCGATGTCGAGATGGTTGGTGGGTTCGTCCAGGATCAGAAGATTGGGCTTGTCCAAGGTGGCCAGCGCCAGCATCAGCCGGGCGCGTCGCCGCCAGACAATTGCCCCACTTTGGTCAGCGCCTTGTCGGCGGAGAAACCGAAGCCGCCCAATTGGCTGCGCACTTCTTCCAGGGTCAGTTTTGGGCGCAGCGCCGACAGGGTTTCGACCGGATTGATGGTAAGGTCGAGTTCCTCCTGCTGATGCTGGGCGAAATAACCCACCACCAGCTTGCGGGCGCGCACCAGTTCGCCATCCATCGCCGCAAGCTTGCCCGCCAGCAATTTCGCCAGAGTGGATTTGCCGTTGCCGTTCTTGCCCAGAAGAGCGATGCGGTCCTCTGGATCGAAGCGCAGCGACAGCCCGGTGAGGATCGGCTTGCCGGGCTCATAACCCACGCTGGCGCGGTCCATGGTGATCAAGGGCGGGCTGGCTGCGGTCGCCAGCGGAATGCGGATCGGGGCCACATATTCGTCCGGCGGCACTTCCACCACCGCCATCTTGGCCAGCATCTTCATGCGGCTTTGCGCCTGGCGGGCCTTGGAGGCCTTGGCGCGGAAGCGGTCGACGAAGGCCTGCATATGGGCGCGGGCCGCTTCCTGCTTCCTGGCGAAGGCGATGTCGAGCGCCCGCTTGGCGGCGCGGGTTTCGACGAAAGTGTCGTAATTGCCGGTGTAGAGGGTGAGCTTGCCGCGCTCCAGATGCAGGATGAACTCGCAGACATTGTTGAGGAGGTCGCGGTCATGGCTCACGATCACCACGGTGCCGCGATAGCGGGCAAGAAAATTCTCCAGCCACAGCACGCCTTCGAGATCGAGATAGTTGGTGGGCTCGTCCAACAGAAGCAGATCGGGAGACACGAACAGGATCGCCGCCAGCGCCACCCGCATGCGCCAGCCGCCGGAGAATTCGCGGCAGGGCCGCAATTGATCTTCCGCGGAGAAGCCCAGGCCGGCAAGAATCTCCGCAGCGCGCGCCGGCGCGGTGTAGGCGTCGATCGCTTCCAGCCGGGCATAGATATCGCCCAGGCGATGGCCATCGCTTTCATGCTCGGATTCGGCCTGAAGCTGAGTGAGTTCTGTATGTGCCTGCAGCACCGTGTCGAGCAGGCTCACATCGGTGCCGGGCGCTTCCTGTGCGACCGCGCCCACGCGCCAGGCACTGGGCCAGCCCACCCGGCCGTCATCAGGCTGCAATTGCCCCAGGATGACCTTGAACAGAGTGGATTTGCCGGCGCCATTGCGCCCCACCAGGCCGACGCGGCGTCCAGCCGGCAGATTGGCGGTCGCGCCGGAAGGATTTCCCGGCCCGCAATGCGCACCACAAGATTGTCGATCGCCAGCATGCGGCCTCAAATAGCGACAGGCTATAAAAGAGAGGCCCCTTAAAGCCTGCGACCCCGTCCCGCAAGAGGCCATTCCCGGAGCCACGTGGGCACGCTTGCTAGCTGTATGGCCGCGCCGCTATAAGGCCCCCGCTTTTCAAAGCCCTTATGGAGACCGTCATGGCCGTCGAGCGCACTCTTTCCATCATCAAGCCCGACGCCACCAGGCGCAATCTCACGGGCAAGATCATCACCAAATTCGAGGATGCAGGTCTGCGCGTGATCGCCAGCCGCCGCACCCGCCTGTCCAAGGCGCAGGCCGAGGCCTTCTATGGCGTCCACCGCGAACGGCCCTTCTTCAACGAGCCTGGTCGAATTCATGACCTCGGGCCCGGTGGTGGTGCAGGTGCTGGAAGGCGAGAACGCCATCGCCAAGAACCGTGAAGTGATGGGCGCCACCAACCCCGCCAATGCCGCCCCCGGCACCATCCGCAAGGATTTCGCCGAAAGCATCGAGGCCAATTCGGTCCACGGTTCCGACGCCGCGGAAACCGCCGCCAACGAGATCCGCTTCTTCTTCAGCGATCTCGATATCGTGGGGTGAACCGGCGACGAAAGTTCCAGTGGAACTTTCTTCCCGCGAACGCCGCGCGACGCGGCGCGCGGAATTTATTATAAGGCTCCGGCCTGGCTTCGCACCGTGAGGCCATCGGACGGGAGCTTTTTCGCATGCAGGGAAAAACGGTCGTCATCACGGGAGCCACATCCGGCATCGGCGAAGTGGCCGCCATTCGCCTGGCCGAGCAGGGCGCACGCATCGTCTTCACTGCCCGCGACAAGAATTGCGCCCAGTCCACGCTGGAAAAACTCCGTCGCGCCAATCCGGCTTCGGGTCATGTGGTGCATCTCTCCGATCTATCGCTCTTGGCCGATATGCGGCGGACCGCGGAAGAGATCCGCGAAGAGCCCGCGATCGACGTCCTGATCAACAATGCCGGCGCCCTGTTCAATCAGCGCATCGAAACCAAGGACGGGTTGGAGAGGACCTTCGCCCTCAACCACATGTCCTATTTCGTGCTCACCAACCTCCTGCTGCCGCGCTTGAAAGCGGGCGCCCGGATCATCAACACGGCGTCGGACGCGCATCACCGCGCCAAGCTCGATTTCAACGATCTGCAGAGCCGGCAGGGTTATTCCGGGTTCGCCGTCTACTCCAAATCCAAGCTCTGCAACATCCTCTTCACCCGCGAGCTGGCGCGGCGCATCGCGGGCAGCGGCGTCACCATCAACGCGCTTCATCCCGGTTTTGTCGCCACCCGCTTCGGCGATCAGTCGGGCGGCATGCTGTCGGCGCTGGTGCGCGTGGCCAAGCCCATCGGGGCGATTTCGCCGGAAGAGGGCGCCAAGACCATCACCTATTTGGCAACGTCGCCCGACGTGGCGCGGGTCAGCGGGGAGTATTTCACCAAATGCGCTCCGGCGACGCCGTCGGCGGAAGCGCGCAACGACCGCGCCGCCAAGAAATTGTGGGAGGTTTCGGCCGAGATCGCGGAAGCCGCCATGGCCCGCGGCTAAGCGAACACGGCCAGCCCTTTTTCCAACTTCACTTTATCCTCCGCCACCAGGCGCAGTGCTTCGGGATAGAGCCTATGCTCAACTTCCAGCACGCGTGCCGCCAAGGTTTCGGGCGAGTCGCCGGGATGAACCGGCACCGAGGCCTGCGCGATCACCGGCCCCGCATCCAGTTCCGGCACCACGAAATGCACCGAAGCACCGGATAGCGCTTCGCCAGCCTCCAGCACCCGCTCATGCACGCGCGTGCCTTTGTAGGCCGGGAGCAGCGAAGGATGGATGTTGATGAGTTTCCCTTCCCAGGCGCGGGCGAAACCATCGGAGAGAATCCGCATGAAGCCCGCCAGGCAGACGATCTCAACGCCCGCGGCGCGCAGGGCACTGTCGAGTTCGGCGTCGAAATCTTCCCGCGTCTTGCCTTTGTGGGGAATCACCAGCGTGGGAATGCCGGCCTCCGCCGCGCGCTCAAGGCCAGCCGCGCCTTCGACATGAGAGATCACCAGCACGATGCGGTAGGGTGCGCGCGATTGCGCGGCGATCAGGGCGCCCAGATTGCTTCCCCGCCCGGAGATCAGGACCCCCACTTTCTTCAAAGCGTGAGGGTCCCCTGATAGACGACCTTGGGTTCGCCCGCGCCGGTGGCGGCAATGAGATGACCCAGCCGCACGGCCTTGTCGCCCGATTGCTGGAAAGCTTCGATCACATGGCCGGAATTCTTTTCTTCCACCACCGCGACCAGGCCGATGCCGCAATTGAAGGTGCGCAGCATTTCCGATGCTTCGACCGCGCCTGACTTGCCAGCCACGAGAACACTTGCGGCGGCGTCCAGGCGGTCAGATCCACCCGCGCGTCCAATCCTTCGGGCAGAACGCGGGGAAGATTTTCCGTGATGCCGCCGCCGGTGATATGCGCAAAGCCTTTGACGCCGCCCACCCGCATCGCTTCCAGCGCGCTCTTCACATAAAGACGCGTGGGCGTCATCAGCGCCTCACCCAGCTTGACATTCTTGGCAAAAGGCGCCGGCGCATCCCAGCCAAGCCCGCTGCGTTCGACCAGCTTGCGCACCAGCGAATAGCCGTTGGAATGAACCCCCGACGACGCCACGCCGATCAGCACGTCGCCTGCCGCCATCTCGCTCATTCTCGGCAGCACCAGCGCCCCGTTCCACCGCGCCCACGGAAAAACCGGCGAGATCGAAGTCGCCCTTGGCGTAAAGCCCCGGCATCTCCGCGGTCTCACCGCCGATCAGGGCGCAACCGGATTCCTTGCAGGCCCGCGCGATGCCTTCGATCACCCGCGCCGCCGAATCCACGTCCAGCTTGCCGCTGGCGTAATAATCGAGAAAGAAAAGCGGCTCCGCGCCCTGCACGACAATGTCGTTGACGCACATCGCCACCAGGTCCTGGCCGATGCCGTCGAACGACCCGGTGTCGATGGCGATCTTGAGCTTGGTGCCAACACCATCGGTGGAGGCGACCAGCATCGGATCCTTGAAACCGGCGGCTTTTAAATCAAACAATCCGCCAAAGCCGCCAAGATCGGCGCCGGCGCCCGGGCGGCGGGTGGCTCGCGCGGCCGGCGCGATGCGCGCGACCAGGGCTTCGCCCGCATCGATATCCACGCCGGCATCTTTATAAGTGAGGCTGTCTTTGCCGGGCATGGTCCCACGCGACGGAAGTTGAGGTTCCACTTCGTTTAATCAGACGAACGCGGGCACGCAAGCGGCCCTGAAAGCAGCATAGGATAATGCCATGTCTCTGGAAGCCGCCATCGCGGTCCATCGCTTCGGCTTGGGCGCCCGTCCCGGGCGAAATCGAGGCGGCGAGCGCCGATCCCAAAGCCTGGCTGGTGGGGCAGATCAGGCTACGTCCGCGGAACAACCGGTGGCGCCGGACGGCAGCGCTTTCGCCAACAGCGGAACCCTGGTGCGCCAGGAACAGGACATGATCGCCCAGCGCCGCGCCATCAAGGCGGGCGACACTGAGGTACAAAAGAAGCTCGGCGCCGGTCGGCTGAAGATTTTCGCCGACGAGATGGCCGGACGCTTCAATCTGGGCTTCACCACCAAGCGGCCCTTTGCCGAACATCTGGTCTGGTTCTGGACCAATCATTTCACCGTCTCGGTGACGGCAGGACGCACCCTCAATTTTGCCGGCGCCTTCGAGCGCGAGGCGATCCGTCCCTATATCGCCGACAAGTTCGAGAACATGCTGCTGGCGGTGGCGAGCCATCCCGCCATGCTGGTTTATCTCAACAACAATGCCTCCATTGGTCCCGATTCGCCGGCCGGACAATTCACCGGCCGAGGCCGCAACGAGAATCTCGGGCGCGAATTGATGGAGCTGTATTCCCTGGGCGTGGATGGCGGCTATACGCAAACGGATGTGATCGCGCTGGCCAATATTCTCACCGGTTGGGGGCTCGATCCCGATGCGCCCTCGGGATTCGGCTTTTTCGCCAATCGCCATGAGCCGGGCGCGCAAACGCTGCGCGGCAAGAACTACGCGTCCGATCTCAAGGGCGGGATTCAGGCGGTGCGCGACCTGGCGCATGATCCTCACACCGCCCGTCACATCGCCACCAAATTCGCCACTTATTTCATCGCCGACGAACCGTCACCCCAGTCGGTGGCGCAGTTGGAAACAGTGTTCAACAAAACGGGCGGCGATCTGAAGGCGCTCGCCATTGCCGCGGTGGAAGATGACGCGGCGTGGGCGCCCAAGCCGAACAAGATGCGTTCGCCCGTGGAATATGTGACGGCGGCCTATCGGTTATTGGACTTGCCCAGGAATGACAGCGACGGACAACAAACGCGCGGCGCCATGGCAAGCGCCCGCGCCATGGGCGAATTTCCCATGACGGCGTCTTCGCCCAAGGGCTGGCCGCTCACCTCTGATGCCTGGTCGGGGCCGGATGCGGTCTTGAACCGGATCGAATGGGCCAAGCAGCTGGGTGGGCGCATGCCGCCCGATTTCAGCGCCGCTCAAGTGGCCGAGCGCGGCTTGGGTCCACTGGTCTCATCCTCTACAAAGACCGCCATGGCGCGTGCCGAAAGCCAGGGCGACGCGCTCGCACTTTTTGTCTCCAGTCCCGAATTCCAGCGCAGGTGAATTATGAGCCTCAATCGCCGCTCGCTTCTCCAATCCTTCGCCGCTGCCGGTGTTCTTGGTGCCATGGACGCGCGCGCCCGCTTCGCTTTTGCCACCACGCCGGGTGATCGCCGCCTGGTGGCGGTGATCCTGCGTGGCGCGCTCGATGGGCTCGCCGCCGTGCCGCCGCATGGCGACAAGGACTATGCCGCAGTGAGGGGACAACTCGCGCTTCAAACCACGGGCGACCGGCGCGTTGCACGATCTGGACGGGTTCTTCGGTTTGCATCCGTCGCTGACCAACCTCAAATCCTTGTACGACGCCAAGGAACTTGTGGTGTTTCACAATATCTGCTCGCCCTATCGCGACCGTTCGCATTTCGAGGGCCAGAATGTGCTGGAATCGGGCGGCATCAAGCCGCATGTGTTGGAAGATGGCTGGCTCAACCGCGCGCTGCAGCCCATGGGTCTGACCGGGCAGGATCGCGCTCTCGCTGTGGCGCAGACCCCGCCCTTGATGTTGTCCGGAAAAATCCAGACCGGAAGTTGGATGCCGGCGATGATGCCGGCGCCCGATGAATTGTTCCTCAATCAAGTGCGCGCGCTGTACGCCAATGACGCGGTGCTGAAGGAATCGCTCTCCAGCGCGCTGGCGCTGCAGGCCGCTTCGCAGGATGCGATGGACGATCCTTCGTCCATGCCGCCAGGTCCGAACGGGCAGAAGCGCCAGGGCGGCGGCGCCTATGGCTATCTCACGCCTCTGTTCCAGGGTGCGGGCAAATTGCTCGCCGCGTCCGACGGCCCGCGTGTGGCCACGCTGGAAGCGTCCGGCTGGGACACCCATGTGGCGGAAGGCGCGGCGGACGGGCAATTGGCGCGGCGGCTGCAGATGCTGGATACCGCGATCAACGCCATGAAGGCCGCAATGGGTCCGGATGTGTGGAAGAAAACCGCGGTGGTGATGGCGACCGAGTTCGGCCGCACCGTTCATCCCAACGGTTCCGGCGGCACCGATCACGGCACAGGCGGCGCGGCGTTCCTGTTCGGCGGTGCGGTCAAGGGCGGACATGTCCAGGCGGAGTGGATGGGATTAAGTTCCGGCGCGCTCAAGGATGGCCGCGATCAGCCGGCCCGGACCGACCTGCGCGCCTTGTTCAAGGGTGTACTGGCGGAGCAGATGGATGTGCCGAACGGCGCATTGGAGAACACAGTCTTCCCCGACAGCGCCTCTGCCCCACCCATCAAAGGCCTGATCCGCACTTGAAAGATTCCGTGAATTTCTCCCCCCCGCGCGGCAAAGCCGCTGGCGGGGAAGATGCCCGCTAGCGGGCTTGCCCGCGTGGCGGGCAGAAGGGGGCGAAAGATCCCGGCTTTCGCGGGGGTACCCGGCCCCCTATAATCGCGGCCGTCACCGTCGAGCGCCGCCATGTCCCGTGTTTTGAAAGTTTCTTCCGCCCTGGCGCTTGCGCTTTGGCTTGTTTCTCTTGTTGCGCCGGCCCGGGCGTCCGACGAGCTCTATACCGTCTCGGGCGTGCACGTGGACGCCTCCGCGGCGTCCTCCGCCGAGGCGGCCAATATCGCCATTGCCCAAGGCCGGCCCAAGGCCTGGCAGGTGCTCTATCGCCGTCTCACCCGCGAAGAGGATTGGCCGAAGCAGCCGGCGCTCGATCAGCCCGCCCTGGTGCGCGTGTCGCGGGGTTATGTGCCCACCAATGAGCGCCGTTCCACCACCCGCTACGTCGCCGACGTTACCTATGAGTTCAATCCGGAAGCGGTGGCGCGCGTGCTGCGCGACGCCAACATCGCCTTCACCCAGGCGGCGGCGCATCGCATCCTGCTGGTGCCGATGTCGCCCGGTTACAACAACGGTCCATGGGCCCAGGCGTTTCTGGCGCCTGGCCTGCGCGACACGGTGGTGCCATTTTCGTTGCCCGCGGCGAGCGATGCATCCGATCTCGCGCAACTCGACTTCGACGGCGCGAGCTGGGACGACGTGGCTGCGGCTGCCGGGCATGTGAACGCCACCGAAGCGGCGCTTGTGCAGGCGGTTTATGCCAACGGCAAGGTGACGGTGAATATCCGCCGCCTGGGCCAGGGCGAAAACCCCACCAAGACCAGCCTAGACGTGGCGTTGCTGCAGACGGTGAGCACCACCTATCCCGCGGCGGCGCAGGCCGCGGTCGGCGCCCTGGACGATCTGTGGAAATCGCGCTCGGCGGTGAATGTGAATGCGCATGGCACCCTGCTTGCGGATGTGAAAGTGAATTCCCTCGACCAGTGGGGCGCGATTCAGACGGCTTTGGCCGGACTTGAGAATGTGACGGGCGTGCAGGTGGTGGCGATGGATGTAGGTTATGCGCGTCTTTCCATCGCCTATCAGGGCTCGCAGGATCAATTGCGCGACGCGATGAGCGGGCAGGGGCTCAACCTTTCGGGCCGGCCCGGCGCCTGGATGATCACGCGGACCGGTTCCGGCGGCGGTCCATGATGCTGCGCCATGTGCCCAATTTGCTCTCGGCGCTGCGCCTGGTGGCGGCGCCGGTGGCGGCTTGGGCAATCATGGCGGATCACGACAGCTTGGCGCTGGCCATGTTCGCCTTTGCGGGTTTGAGCGATTTGGCCGACGGCTTTGTCGCAAGGCGCTGGGGCTTCACCTCGCGTTTTGGCGCCTGGCTCGATCCCATTGCCGACAAACTTCTGATGCTGCTTTGCTTCATCGCGCTTTTGCGCGTGGGCGCGATGGCATTGTGGCTGGTGATGCTGGTGATCGCGCGCGACGCGCTGATCGCAACCGGCGCGCTGCTGGCGAAAACCTTGGGCCTGCCGATGCGAATAGCTCCCCTGATGATCGGCAAGGCGGCCACCGCCATCCAGGTGGGCTATGTGGGAATCCTCCTGCTGCTGCTCGCCCTTGACCAGGAGGCGCCGCGGCTGGTCAAAGCAGGAAGCTATACCGTCGCGGTCTTCGCGGTCCTTTCCCTTGCCGCCTATTCCCAACTCTTTCTGCGCGCGCTTTGGTTCGGGCGCCGCACGGCTTGATCATGGCGTCCCAGCTGATCTTGCCGCTGGAGCCGGAAAGCCGGATGACACGCGAGGATTTCATCGCCGCGCCCGGCAATGCGCGCGCGCTCGCCTTTATCGATGCCTGGCCTGATTGGCCGGTGCCAGCCGCAGCGCTTTTTGGCCCGTCCGCGTCGGGCAAAACTCATCTCGCCCGCATCTGGGCCGCCGAGGCCCAAGCGGCAATGATCGATGCGCGCGAGCTTCGCGCGCCGCTGCCGGGACCGGCGGTGGTCGAGAATTGCGATTCCGTGTCGGGCCATGAGTATGAGCCTGGCTTGTTCGCCATGCTGGAACGCGGCACGCCTTTGCTTTTGACCGGACACAAAACGCCCGTGTCATGGCCGGTGGGCTTGCCCGACCTGGCCTCGCGCTTTCGAGCCCTGGTGGCGTTCGAGCTGGATACGCCGGGCGAAGCACTGTTGATGGCCCTGGCGGTGAAGCTGTTCGCCGACCGTCAGGTCCAGGTCCCCGAGGCCGTGGTCACCCAACTGGTGCAGCAATTGGAGCGGTCGCCGGCCGCGATCCGGGATTTCATCCAGCGAGCGGACCGGGAGGCCATGAGCCGCCAGAAACCCATAAATCTTCAATTGATTCGGTCACTTATGACGAAGCCGGGAGTTCCGTCATGACATGTACACCCATTTCTCCTAAGGTCGGGTGATGCATAACCCGTCCCCCAAAATCGAGGCTGCCAATGACGCGCCTCGGCAAGCGGCATTGGACAATCCGCTGGCCACGGACGACGTGGTCGCGCTGGCGCATCAGGGCAGCAATGTCGCCCTCGATCCGGCGTCGCCGCAGCGTTTCGTCAATCGCGAACTCTCCTGGCTGGCCTTCAACCGCCGAGTGATCGAAGAAGCGCAGAACCGCCGCCATCCTTTGTTCGAACGGCTCCGGTTTCTGTCCATCTCGGCCTCGAATCTCGACGAGTTCTACATGGTGCGGGTGGCGGGCCTGATGGGCATGGTTCATGCCGGGGTCACCACACCGTCGGCGGACGGGCTTTCGCCCGCCGAACAGCTCTCCAGGGTGGACAAGACGGCGCGGGAATTGATCTCCGACCAGCAGCGCATCTGGTCGGGGCTCGATGGCGAATTGCGCAAAGAAGGCGTCTGTGTGGTGACGGGCGACGAGCTTCACCCGCGCGACCGCGAATTCCTCGAAAGCCAGTTCCATGAGCAGATATTTCCGGTGCTCACGCCGCTCGCCATCGATCCGGCGCATCCCTTTCCCTTCATCCCCAATCTGGGCTTCACGATTGCGCTGTCGCTCACCAACAAGCGCGACAACAAAGACCTGTCGGCGCTGATTTCGGTGCCGCCGCAGCTCAAGCGTTTCGTGCGGCTGCCCGACACCGACCGCAAGCTGGTGCGCTTCATTCCGCTGGAGCATGTGATCGCGCTTTTTTTCGACAAGCTCTTCCCCGGCCATGCTGTGTCGGGTTGGGGATTGTTCCGCATCCTGCGCGACAGCGATGTGGAAGTAGAGGAAGAGGCCGAGGATCTGGTCCTGTTGTTCGAGTCGCTGTTGAAACGGCGCCGCCGGGGCAGCGTGATCCACATGAAATGCTCCAAATCGCTGCCTCCTGCATTGCGCCATTTCATTGCTGGGCATCTCGACCTCGACGAATCCGAGATCGTGATCGTGGAAAATCTGATGGGGTTGTCGGACCTTTCCAAACTGATCATTCCCGAGCGCGCCGACCTGCAATTCAAGCCCTATAACGCGCGCTTTCCCGAGCGCATCCGCGATCATGGCGGCGATTGCTTCGCCGCCATCCGCGAGAAAGACCTGATCGTCCATCATCCCTTCGAGAGTTTCGACACGGTGGTGCAGTTTCTGCGCCAGGCCGCCGCCGATCCCGATGTGGTGGCGATCAAGCAGACGCTGTACCGCACCAGCCAGGACAGTCCCATTGTCCAGGCCCTGATCGAAGCCGCCGAGGCGGGCAAGTCGGTCACCGCCCTGGTCGAGCTCAAGGCCCGTTTCGACGAAGCCGCCAACATCAAATGGGCCCGTGACCTGGAGCGCGCCGGTGTCCAGGTGGTCTATGGCTTCATCGCACTCAAGACCCACGCCAAGATCAGCTTGGTGGTGCGGCGTGAAAGCGGCCAGCTCCACACCTATGTCCATTTCGGCACCGGCAATTATCATCCCCACACCGCCAAGGTTTATACCGATCTCTCGCTTTTCTCCGCCGATCCGGCGCTGGGGCGCGATGCGGCGCAGGTGTTCAATTTCATCACCGGCTATGCCGAGCCCAATGCGCTGGAGAAGCTGGCGGTGTCGCCTTTCTCACTGCGCGGCAGGCTGGTGGAAGCGATCCAGCAGGAAATCATGCATGCCCGCGCCGGCCGTCCCGCCGCGATCTGGATCAAGCTCAACGCCCTGGTCGATCCTGCGATGATCGACGGGCTCTATCGCGCCTCCCAGGCCGGCGTGCAGATCGAACTGGTGATCCGCGGCATCTGCTGCTTGAGGCCAGGCATCCCAGGCCTTTCGGAGAATATCCGCGTGCGCTCCATCGTCGGCCGCTTCCTGGAACATGGCCGCATCGTCTGCTTCGGTGCCGGTCACGGCCTGCCGTCACCCAAGGCCCTGGTCTATATTTCTTCGGCGGATTGGATGCCGCGCAATCTCGACCGCCGGGTCGAGACGCTGGTTCCCGTCGAAAATCCCACCGTGCATCAACAGGTGCTGGATCAGATCATGGTCGCGCTGCTGAAGGATCAGGCGCAAAGCTGGTATATGAAAGCGGACGGGACTTATGCCCGTGATTCTCATTCCGAGGATGCCAATGCTTTTTCCGCGCACACTTACTTCATGACCAATCCGTCGCTTTCCGGCCGCGGCCGCGCGTTGAAGATGCAGGGCTCGCATTCGGGCAAACGCCGGTCCTGATCCGCGATGTCCGCCGCTCCCGAGGTCCGCGCCGCAACCAGCCCGCGCCAGGCCCGTGCGCGCGGGCCCATCGCCATTGTCGATATCGGCTCCAATTCGGTCCGCCTGGTGATCTACGAAAACCAGGGCCGCACCGCGGCCACCTGGCAGAACGAGAAAACGATTTGCGCCATCGGCCGCGAGATGGTGACGACGGGCCGCCTCCATGCCGAGGGCTGCGCCTCGGCGCTGGAGGCGTTGGCCCGGTTCCGCATGATCGCCGACGGCCTGCATGTCGAAAGCCGCGAGGCGGTGGCGACCGCGGCGGCGCGCGACGCCGCCAATGGCGCGGAATTCATCGCCCGCGCCGAACGCGCCTGGGGTTCGGCCATCCGGGTTTTATCGGGCGAAGACGAAGCGCGCATCGCCGCCGAAGGCGTGGTCGCGGGCATTCCCGAAGCCTCGGGCCTGGCGGCGGATTTGGGCGGGGGCAGCCTCGACATGGTGACGGTCAAAGCCGGCAAGACGGGCGAGGCCTGGACCTTGCCCTTCGGACCCTTGCGGCTGATCGACCAGGCCAAAGGCGATCCCGACAAGGCGCGCGACATCGTCGACAAGGGACTGAAGAATATTTCGGGCCTCGATGCGCCTGCGCTTTATGCCGTGGGCGGCATCTGGCGGAGTTTCGCCCGCGTCGACATGGAGGATCATCACTATCCGCTCCATGTCCTGCAGCAATACACGATCCCCCGTGGCCGGGCGCTTCGGATGTGCAAGGTGCTGGCGGGGCTTTCCAGGGAATCCGTACGCAAGATCAAAGTCGTTTCCAAGCGGCGCGCGGAGTCGCTGCCCTATGGCGCGGTGGTGCTGGAGCGCCTGCTTCTGGCGGGCGACATCAAGGATGTGGTGATCTCGGCTTATGGCCTGCGCGAGGGAATTTTTCATGCCCGCCTTCCCCAGGAAGAGCGGGCCAAGGACCCGCTTCTGGAATTCGCCCGCGGCGCCAATGAGCGTTTGGCGCGCGTACCCGCCCATGCCCGCGAGATGTTCGAATGGACCCATCCTTTGTTCGAAGGGGAAAGCCAGGAGTTTCGCCGCATCCGCGAAGCGTCGGCCTGCTTCTCGGACATCGGCTGGCGGCGCCATCCCGACAACCGCGCCCAAGGCGCTTCCTCTCAGGTCTTGACCGCACCTTTTGCCGGCGCCGATCACCGCGCCCGCGCTTTGATCGCGAGTTCGATCTTCCATCGCTATTCCGGGGATGAGGATTTTCCACCCGACCTGATCCTCACCGAACTTCTGGACAAGGATGACGAGCGGCGCGCCTTGCGACTGGGACAGGCCTGGCGCTTCGCCTTTTCGCTGTCGGCGTCGGCGGCAGGCGAGCTTGGCCATTACCGGCTTCGTCTCACCCCCGCCAAGGTGGTGTTGGAAGTACCCGCCAAGCGCGAGGCGATCGCCTCGGAGCCGGTGCAGAAACGCTTGGGCGCGCTGGCGGAAAGTCTCGACCGGCGGGGCGAAATACTCGTCGGCTAAACGCCCAAAAGTTAAGGAAAATAAGCATTTGCGGAACCGGGCCTTGCGCCGGGGACCCAGCCGCGCTTTAACAGGAAGAGACGGCTGGATAAATCGGAGGCCGGTCATATAATGGCTTGAGATTCAAGCGCTTTTGGGGGCGAGGAGTTTACGTCATGGGTTCGTTCAGCATCTGGCACATCCTGATCCTGGGCGTCATCGCTCTGGTGCTGTTCGGCGGCCGCGGCAAGGTGTCGGACCTGATGGGTGATTTCGGGCGCGGTATTAACAGCTTCAAGAAGGGCCTCGCCGATCCCGACAAGGATGATCCCAAAGTGATCAATGCCGAGTCGCGCGAGACGGCGAACGTCAACAAGGACACCGCCGCCCGCTGAGGTCGGAGATCCTCCTCTAAGATGTTCGACCTATTCAGC
Organism: uncultured Alphaproteobacteria bacterium; assembly: GCA_963765095.1. Classification (GTDB taxonomy): domain Bacteria; phylum Pseudomonadota; class Alphaproteobacteria; order Micropepsales; family Micropepsaceae; genus Rhizomicrobium. The sequence goes on along the minus strand of CAVXUV010000023.1, from coordinate 86,699 downwards.
TGGAGCCACATCCTTATCCTTCTCACTGTGGCGCTGGTCGTGGTGGGGCCGAAGGATTTGCCGCGGCTGATGAACATGGCCGGCAAATGGGTGGGCAAGGCCCGCAATATGGCCAACGAATTCAAGAAAAGCTTCGACGACATGGCGCGGCAAAGCGAGCTGGACGAATTGCGTGCCGAGATCGAGAAACTGAAATCCAGCGATCCCCTGGCCGAAACCGCCAGTGACATCAATCACGAAATCCAGCGCACGCTGAATCCGGTGGATACCGGTGCCCAATCCGCAGCCGATGCGCCAGTGGCCCCGCCGCCCCGGAGCGGCGAATATCAGATCTCGGACAGCGAGCTGCCGCCCGACGCGGAACCCGAGACGGCCACAAAAACCGAGACCGCCGCACCGCCGGCCAATCCTGAGACGGCTGTGCCGTGAGCGGGCCGACCCAGGAAGACGAAGCGGCGCTCGACGCCACCCGCGCGCCCCTGCTCGAACACCTCGTCGAACTCAGGAAGCGGCTGATCTGGGCGCTGCTCTCTTTCGGCGTCTGCTTTGTGGTCTGCTTCGCCTTTTCGACGCCCATTCTCAACTTTCTGGAGCGGCCGCTCGCCGCCGCCACCAACCATCTGATCTATACGGCGCTGCCGGAGATCTTCTACACCCAGGTCAAGATCGCCATGTTCGGCGGACTGTGCCTGGGCTTTCCCGCCATCGTGGCGCAGATCTGGATTTTCGTGGCGCCGGGTCTCTACAAGCATGAGCGGCGCGCGTTCCTGCCCTTCCTGATGTGGACGCCGGTGATGTTCATCCTGGGCGCGGCCTTTGTCTATTATGTGATGCTGCCTTTCGTGATCCGGTTCTTCGGCAGCTATCAAGTCGCGCCGTCGCCTGGCGCAATCGGCATCCAGCTCCAGGCGAAGGTGAGCGACTATCTCGATCTGGTGATGACCCTGATCTTCGCCTTCGGTCTCACCTTCCAGCTTCCGGTGCTGCTGTCGCTTCTGGGCAAAGTGGGGATCGTCACCGCCAAGGCGCTGCGCGACATGCGCCGCTATGCCTATGTCGGTCTTTTCGGGGTGGCGGCGATTTTCACGCCGCCTGATGCCTTTTCGATGCTGAGCCTGGCCTTCCCGCTGGTGGCGCTCTACGAGATCTCGATTTTCTCGGTGGCGATGATCGAGCGCGGCAAGGCGCGCGAAGACGCCGCCCGCAAGGGCACCGCGGTCGCCGGTCAGTAATCATGCTCTGGCCGCCACCCGGCCTTTGGTCCCGATCTTGTCGGCCGGCAGCACCATGGTCACGGTCGTGCCTTTTTCCGGCGCACTGGCGAGTTTGAGCGTGCCGCCATGCAACTCCAGCATCGCCTTCGCCAGGGGCAGGCCCAGGCCGGTGCCTTCCGGCCGGCCGGTGAAGCGGTTGTTGTTCTGGCCGAACGGCATCAAGGCGTTTGCCGCTTCCTCTGCGCTCATGCCGATGCCGGTGTCCGTGACCCGGATATCGTAACCGCCGTCGGCGCGCCGTTCGCCCGACAAGATCACGCTGCCCCCTGACGGGGTGAATTTGATCGCATTGCCCACCAGATTGATCACGATCTGGCGGATCATCCGCTCCACCCCGGTGAAGAGAAGCTGTTCATCGGGGATCTGGTTGTGGACCTCGACGCTGAATTTCTCGCTCAGGCCCTTGAGCATGGCGAGAGACGAGGCGACCGATGGCGCCAGCTCAAACAGTGTGGCGTTGTCGAGCGTCATCTTGCCCGCTTCGATCTTGGCCAGGTCGAGCACGTCGTTGATGATGCCCAAAAGGTGCTGGCCGCTGTCATGGATGTGGGCGACATAGGCCAGGTAGCGCGGGTTTTCCATTGCGCCCAGCGACTGTTCCTTCATCACCTCGGAAAAGCCCAGGATCGCGTTCAAGGGCGTGCGCAGCTCATGGCTCATATTGGCGAGGAAGGCGGATTTGGCGCGGCTGCCTTGCTCGGCCTCGTCCACGGCGATCGCCAGATGGCAGGACATTTCCGCGAGCTGGCGGCGGCTCTTCTTCAATTGCGCGATCACATAACGCGAGTAAAGGATCAGCGGAGTCGCTACCACCAGGGTCTCGATCACCACATGGAGGAACGCGGCCCTGGTGAGCTTGGCACCGTCGAAATAAAGCGCGAGATGCACCAGCATTGCCAGCACCACGGCCAACCCCGACAGCACGGCGGTGCTGCCGAGCGCACCCTGCCGGTTGAGCTTGCGCTCCCAGTGGACCCAAATGACGCGCAATCCGGAAAAGCTCAAACGCCACACCGTGCCCGGCCGGTCCGGTCACGTCCCCTGAACACGCCGGAACTATGCCCCGCGCTGCCTTTCAACCGGCTTGCACCGATAGTTGAAGAATTGGGCTTGGATTTGAGAAAACGGTAACCCTATCTTTGGCCCGGCAGGGGCCTTTGACCGGAAAAGCCGCCCGTGGCATGAGCGGGCCCGCGCTCCCCTGGGTTTGACCGCCATGCACGATATCCGGGCCGTCCGGGACAATCCTGAAGCCTTTATCCGGGGCCTGAAGCGGCGCGGGCTGGACGGCGACGCCATCGCCGCAGATGTGCTGGCGCGGGACAAAGCCCTGCGCGAATTGCTCACCAGGCTTCAGATTCAGCAGGCCAGGCGCAACGATGCGTCGAAGCTGATCGGCCAGGCCAAGCAGAAAAAGGACGAAGCCGGCGCCAAGGCGTTGATGGACGAGGTCGCAGGCCTCAAAGACGCGATCCAGCAGGGTGAAGCCGAGCAGCGCGGGCTGGAAGCCGAAGTGCGCGAGGCGCTGGCGGTGATCCCCAATGTTCCCGCCGCTGACGTGCCGGACGGCGCGGACGAAAGCGCCAATGTGCCGGTTCCGGCGCGCGCATTCGGCAACCCACCCACGATTGCCAATCCCAAACAGCATTTCGAGATCGGCGAAGCATTGGGGCAGATGGATTTCGAGCGCGCCGCCAAGGTGTCCGGCGCGCGCTTTGTCTATCTCAAGGGCGATCTGGCGCGGCTGGAGCGGGCCTTGGGCGCTTTCATGCTGGACATTCACACGCGGCAGTTCGGCTATACGGAAATGAGTCCCCCGGTGCTCGTGCGTGACAAGACTATGTTCGGGACAGGACAGCTGCCAAAATTTTACGACGATCAGTTTGCGGCTTTTCAAGAGCCTGATCTTCGATCGAATTTCCTTCGCGACGTTCGGACCACTCAAATCAGAGTTCTCGATGAGGCCGAAAGGGCGGGTATCCTCGCGGCTCGGGAAATGGAGCTTAAGCCAGAAAATATCCGTCTGCGCGACGATCCCAGCAGATTCTGGCTGATCCCCACTGCCGAAGTCTCACTCACCAATTACGTCAATGACGAGATCGTGGCGGAAGCCGAACTGCCCATGCGGCTCACTGCCTTCACGCCCTGCTTCCGGGCCGAGGCGGGCGCGGCAGGCAAGGACACGCGCGGCATGATCCGCATGCATCAATTCTCTAAGGTGGAGCTGGTCTCCATCACCACGCCGGAGCAATCGCTGGCCGAACATGAGCGCATGACCGACGCGGCGCAGGAAATTTTGAAAAAATTAGAATCTGGTCCATCGCGTGGTCACGCTCTGCACCGGCGACATGGGCTTTTCCGCCCAGAAAACCTATGACATCGAAGTCTGGCTGCCGGGCCAGAATGCCTATCGCGAGATTTCCTCCTGCTCCAATTGCGGCTCGTTCCAGGCCTTGCGCATGAACACGCGCTGGCGGGGAGGGGACGGGAAGGTGAAAGGACCGGTCCATACCTTGAACGGCTCGGGCCTGGCGGTGGGCCGCACCCTGGTCGCCGTCCTGGAAAATTACCAGCAAGCCGACGGCAGCGTGGCCATTCCTGATGCCTTGCAGCCTTATATGGGCGGTAAAACCAAGATCGCCAAAGTCTGATGCGCATTCTTGTCACCAATGATGACGGCATTCATTCGCCGGGCCTCGATGTCGCGGAAAAGATCGCCCGCGCGCTCTCCGACGATGTCTGGGTGGTGGCGCCGGAAATGGAGCAGTCGGGCGCCTCCCATTCGCTCACCCTCACCATGCCGCTGCGCCTGCGCCAGATCGCCGAGCGCCGCTATGCCGTGATGGGCACGCCCACCGATTGCGTGATGATGGCCTGCCTTCATCTGCTTAAGGAGAAGCCGCCGGAATTGATTCTTTCGGGGGTCAATTGGGGCTCGAACCTGGCCGACGACGTCACCTATTCCGGCACCATCGCCGGCGCCATGGAAGGTTGTGCGCTGGGCATTCCTTCGCTGGCGCTGTCCCAGGCGAATGACGAAGAATCCCGCGCGAATATCGACTGGTCGCCGGGGGAGGTGCACGGGCCGGAGTTGCTGCGCCGCCTGCTGAAGGCGGGCTGGCCCGACGGCACCCTGATCAACGTCAACTTTCCCGCCTGTCCGGCGGCGGAAGTGAAAGGCTGGGCTGTGGTGCCACAGGGCCGCTACGATCTTCAGTCCACCGAGATCGAGGAGCGCCATGACGCCCGCGGCCGCGCCTATTACTGGATCGGGCTCCGGCGGCGGCGCGCCACCCCATCTCCGGATAGCGACCTGGGCGCGGTTTATGCAGGCAAGATCGCGGTGACCCCGCTCCACATGAACCTCACGGAACCCGCAGTGCTGGAAAAACTGCGGCAGACCTTGACCGGCCCTGGCCGCGGTAAGACAGGTTAACAAAATTCATCTTGGTTAAGGCCTTGTTCATATTTAAGGCGGATGATTCGCTTTGGCACATGCGAAAGGCATGACGCGATGAACCCGTTGAGGATGTTTGCGCTTTCGGCGTTGGTCTGCGCGCCGCTTTTGGCGGCCTGCACTGAGACGCCTGAGACGGCATTCGATTGGGGCGTCAACGACCATCTTTCCACCCACGCCTCGGCCTCGGAAAGAACTGCTGCCGCTGCACCCCCCGCGCTCCGGGGCAAACCGCCGCGCGCCGCGCCCACCACGGCCGTGAGCAAAGCGCCTCTGGCGCCGGTCGGCCGCGCAGCCGACGCCAATGCGCCAAGCTTTGCTTGGCCGGTCTCAGGTCCGGTGATTTCCGAATTCGGCACCGACCATAATGGCGAGCGCAATGACGGGATCAATATCTCCGCGCCCATGGACACGCCCATTCATGCCGCTGCCAGCGGCACGGTCACCTATTCCGGCGATGAGCTGAAAGCCTATGGCAATCTGATCCTGATCCGGCACGAGGACGGCTATGTCACGGCCTATGCCCATGCCGACAAGATTTTGGTCAACCGCGGCCAGGCTGTGACCAAGGGGCAGGTGATCGGTTATTCCGGCTCGACCGGCGACGTCACCTCGCCGCAGCTTCACTTCGAGATCCGCCGCGACACCAAGCCGGTCGATCCCAAGGCGCTGCTGGTCGCGCGGAATTCTTAAATTCTCTTTCCCAGTTCGCCCGCAAGATCCTGGATGAATTGCCAGGCCACACGGCCAGAACGTGATCCGCGTCCCATGGCCCAGGTGAGTGCGCGGGCGCGCAGATCTTCGGGCGCGATCTTCAAAGCGTAATTCGCGGCATAGCCGTCCACCATGGCGAGATAATCGTCCTGGCTGCAATTGTGAAAGCCCAGCCAGAGCCCGAAACGGTCCGACAGCGAGACCTTTTCCTCAACCGCCTCGCCGGGATTGATGGCGGTGGCGCGCTCATTGTCCATCATATCCCGCGGCATCAGATGGCGGCGGTTGGAGGTGGCATAGAACAGCACGTTCTCGGGCCGCCCTTCGATGCCGCCTTCCAGCACCGCTTTCAGAGATTTGTAGCTGGTGTCGTCCTTGTCGAACGAGAGATCATCGCAGAACAGCAGATAACGGCGCTTGCCTGCCCGGAGCAGGCGCAGCAACTGCGGCAGGCTGGCGATGTCCTCGCGGTGCACTTCGATCAGGACCAGGCGGCTTTTGCGTCCGCGATTGACTTCGCCATGCACGGCCTTGACCAGCGAGCTCTTGCCCATGCCCCGCGCCCCCCACAGAAGTGCGTTGTTGGCGGGCAGCCCATCGGCGAAGCGGCGCGTATTGGCCATCAACGTGTCGCGCTGGTTTTCGATCGCCTTCAACAAGGCGAGATCGATGCCCGCGACATGCGTCACTTCGCTCAGCGCGCCCAGATGCGGCTCCCAGACGAAGGCGTCGCCCTTCTCGGGCAAGCGCTTGGGCGCAGCCGCGGGCGCCAGCCGCTCGAGGGCGGCGGCGGCGCGGGAGAGAAGCGAGGCTTGGTCCCAGCCTGACGGGAGGCGTTTTTTCATTCTAAGCCCTTGTTTTCTCACGGTTGCAAACGGAACGCCCACGGCTATAGTCCGCCCGCGCCCCGACGTCTTTGAAAGTCCTTCCGCCCATGAACATGTCCGATCCGATGTTCCAGACTTTGACACTGATCGTGCCCATGCTGGCGATCTTTTACTTTCTTCTGTGGCGCCCACAACAGCAGCGGGCCAAGCAATTGCGCGAGCAGATTGAGAATCTCCGCCGCGGAGACACCGTGGTGACGGCGGGCATCGTGGGCCGCGTGGCCAAGGCATCGAACAAGGAAGATCCTGAAATCCTGGTCGAGATCGCCGACAATGTGCAGGTCAAGGTGCTCAAGACCGCGCTGAGCGACGTCCGGCCCAAGGCACAGGTCGTGGAAGAGAAGAACTAGACCCTAAGATGCTGCAAGTCTCTTCCTGGACCCGCATCGCCACCATCCTGATTCTTCTGGGTGGCATCCTGCTCGCGCTTCCCAATGCCTTGCCGCAGAAGCTGCTGAATTGTTTTCCCTCCTGGCTGCCGACGTCGAGCGTGAATCTGGGATTGGACTTGCAGGGCGGCTCCTACCTCCTTTTGGAAGTCGAACTGGATCAGGTGCAGAAGGACAAGGCCGAAGCTCTGATCAGCGACATCCGCTCCGCTTTCCGCAAGGCCCATATCGGCTACACCGATCTGGGCGTCCAGGGCGACGTTGTGAGCGTGAAGGTGACCGATACCTCCCGTTACGGCGAAGCGAAAGACCTGCTGACCAGCCTCAATCCCACCGCGACGACGTCGGTGCTTGCCGCAGGCGTCAAGCAATATGACATGACCGAGCCTGGCAATGGCGTGATCACGATGCGCATGAGCCAGACCTACAAGACCCAGACTCAGCAGCAGATCCTGGAGCAATCGATCGAAGTGGTGCGCCGCCGTGTCGACGCGCTCGGCACCCGCGAGCCCGACATTTCGCGCTCGGGCGAGGACCGCATCCTGGTGCAGGTGCCGGGCCTGCAGGACCCCGACCAGCTCAAGACCATCCTGGGCAAGACCGCCAAGATGACCTTTCAGCTGGTGGATGAGGCCGCCGATCCGTCGTCGCGCGTGCCGCCGATCGGCGACGAAATCCTGCCGCAGATGAGCGACAACCCCAAACAGGTCCTGCCGCCCATCGTGGTGCAGCGCCGGGTTATGGTGTCGGGTGACCGGCTGACCGACGCGGGGGGCAGCTTTGACAGCCGCACCGGCGCGCCGGTGGTGACCTTCCGTTTCGACAGCGTGGGCTCGCGCGAATTCGGCAATGTCACCAAGGACAATGTGGGACATCGCTTCGCCATCGTGCTGGACAAGCAGGTCATATCGGCGCCCAACATTGAAGAGCCGATCCTGGGCGGTTCCGGCCAGATCACCGGCAATTTCACCACCCAGACCGCCAACAATCTGGCCATCCTGCTGCGCGCGGGCGCGCTGCCGGCGCCCCTACGCGTCATCGAGGAGCGCACGGTGGGAGCCGAGCTGGGCGCGGATTCGATCAAAGCCGGACGCTATTCGGCGATCGCGGGGCTTTTGGCGGTCGCCGTGTTCATGATCCTGCGCTACGGCCTGTTCGGTGTCTTTGCCGACATCGCGCTCACCTTGAACGTGGTGCTGCTGCTCGCAGGCTTGACCGCCTTCGGCGCCACCCTGACGCTTCCCGGCATCGCCGGCATCGTGCTCACCATGGGCATGGCGGTGGACGCCAATGTGCTGATCTATGAGCGCATCCGCGAGGAGCAGCGCAATGGCCGTTCCATGCTGGCCTCGATCGACACCGGTTTCCGCCGCGCCATGGCCACCATCATCGACGCCAACATGACCCATTTGATCGCCTCGCTGATCCTGTTTCAGCTGGGGTCGGGTCCGGTCAAGGGCTTCGCCGTCACCCTGGGCATGGGCATCATCACCTCCTTCTTTACCGCCGTGATGGTGACCAGGCTGATCGTGATCGGCTGGCTGAATGTGGCTCGCCCTCGCAAGCTCGCTATCTAATCCCCCTCCGGTCTTCGCTGGCCCGAGGGCCAGCTACGACCACCTCCCCCATCAGCGCGCTTCGCGCGCACGGGGAGGCGAGTCCTGGCCTAGCGGCGCTGCCCGAAGTTCCGTGATTTCCAACGGAGAAAGCCGTATAAATCCGCCGGGACTCAAATCCGGGGAAAGCAATGGCCGCGTTTCTGGGAAATTTGCGCAATGTGGTGATCACGAGCTTTGTGCTCGCGATTCTCTTGGCGGTGCTTTACGGCGCCATAGGCGGAATGTTCGACAGCACCTTCTGGACCTTCGTGGTTCGATTGCTGCACATCATATCGGGAGTGATGTGGATCGGCCTTCTGTGGTATTTCAACTTCGTATCCACCCCGACCACGCCGAAAATCCCCGAGGAATTGCGTCCCGCGCTGGGGCGTTACATTACCCCTGCGGCGCTGTGGTGGTTTCGCTGGGCGGCGATGTCCACCATCATTTTTGGCATCGGCCTTGCCTCGATGAACCATTATATCGTTCAGGCCTATACGCTGGACGCAACCGAGGGCTTTGCCAACACCAACTATCTTCTGATCGGCATCGGCATGTGGCTGGGCACCATCATGTGGTTCAATGTCTGGTTTGTGATCTGGCCCAATCAGCAAAAGGCGCTCAATATCGGCGGCAAATATCCCAATCTGGGGGCGCCGGAAAAAGCCGCCGCGGGCAAGACCGCGGGCCAATTCAGCCGCATCAACACGCTTCTCTCCATCCCCATGCTGTTCTGCATGGCGGCGGCATCGCATATTTGAGCCCCCAGCTGTCTCCCTTGGGATGACCCCTTGGAAGACGCCTTCCCCCGCCAGCGGCTTTGCCGCGCGGGGAGAAGAAAGCCGGGACCAAGCTTCGGCAAATCGTCGCAAAGCCGCCGGAGCGATCCGGCGGCTCTTTTGTTTGATGTGTGATGGATAATCTTCTGGCCCAAAAACTGGCGCAGCTGGTGCGCCAGGCCGATCCCGACCGCTATTTCGCCGCCCTGTTCGCGCCGGCGGCGGTCAGGCCCCACCTTCACGCGCTCTACGCCTTCAATCACGAAGTCGCCCATGTCGCAGAGAGCGTGCGCGAACCGATGCTGGGCGCAATCCGGCTGGAATGGTGGCGCGAGACGGCGGAGAACGCGGCCAAGGGCAACCCGCGGCCGCATGACGTGGCGCGCGGGCTGACGGCGCTTTTTTCGGATCGTGGTCTTTCCCTTGCCAAAATCGAAGCCATCATCGCGGCGCGCGGGTTCAATTCTTCCAGCGAGCATTTCGCCGATTTCGCGTCATTAGAGACCTATCTCGACGCCACCGGCGGCACGCTGATGGGGCTGGCGGCCGACCTCCTCGGTGGCAATCCGGGCGCGACGCGCGACGCGGCCTTGGCCTATGGCCTGACGGGATTGCTGCGCTCGCTTCCATTCCACAACCGCCGGCACAAGCTTTATCTGCCGCTGGATCTGCTTTCGGCCCACGGCCTTACCGCCGACGAATTCTTTGTGATTGAGAACGATCCCCGCATCGACGCCGTGGTGCGCGAGGCCAAATCCCGCGCCTGGCGGCACTTCCTTGCCGCGCGAAAGATCCAGCCGCGCGCCGCGCTGCCAGCGCTTCTTCCCGCCGCCCTGGTGCCGATCTATCTCAAGCGCCTGGGCCGGGACGTGCCCATCCATCGCAAGCAAATGGCGTTGTTAAGCGCGGCGCTGCGTCGGAAGCTCTAGCGCGTCTTGGTTCTAGCTTTCTTCCCCGCGCGGCGAAGCCGCTGGCGGGGGATTGAGGCGAACGGCCAAGTTCGCCGAACGTCCGCCTACGGGCTTGCCCGCGTCGGCGGGCAGATGGGGGCAATAAATATGCGAAGACCGGAGGGGGTTATTTTTCCAATGTGCGTTGGCGGCGTCGCTCTTCGGCATTCCGCTCCTTGTATTTCACGTCGCCTTGAACGATCCGGTGATGATCCTTGAGCTGGGCTTGCGCCACGGAAAACGCATTGTCCAAAACCGCATAGGCGTCGGTCGGGGTTTTCTTGTTGCCCGCATGCGCCATTTCGCGGCTGACCACCAATTCCTTCCCCGGCACCCTGAGCAAGATATGCACATCGGGGAGGTTCTGCCCGGTGCGATGGTTCTTGTGCGGCATTTCGATCACCACGCGGCAACCAATCAGATGGCCGTGAAATTTGTCCAATTTTCGCACGTGCTTTTGCACCGCAGCTTTCAGCGCGTCGCTTGGCTCCATGTTGTGGAATGAAAGCTCGAGGGGAATATCCATGACGCCTCCCAGAAGACACCGATTATAGAACCACAAGAGTGTAAACCGGTTCCTGCTTACGCGGCGGCTTCTTTTTTCCCAAGCCAAACAGACAGATTCTCGAGTGCGCGCTCGCTCATCGCCTGTTTGCGGTCCTTGCCTTTGACCTTTTTGTCCAGGGGCGGGAAGAGCCCAAAATTCACATTCATGGGCTGGAAGGTGTGGGCATCGGCGCCGCCGGTGATATGGGACAGAAGCGCGCCCAGCGCTGTGGTGACGGGCGGCGCGCTGACGGCGATGCCGCACGCTTCGCCCGCGGCGAAACGCCCCGCCAGAAGTCCCACGGCGGCGCTTTCCACATAACCTTCCACGCCGGTGATCTGACCGGCGAAGCGGATATGCGGCCTGGGCTTGAGCCGGAGCTGGGAATCCAGAAGCAGCGGCGAATTGATGAAGGTGTTGCGATGCAGCCCGCCTAGGCGCGCGAATTGCGCATTCTCCAGCCCGGGAATGGTGCGGAAGATGCGGTTCTGCTCGCCGTGTTTGAGCTTGGTCTGGAAGCCCACCATGTTCCAAAGCGTGCCCAGCTTGTTGTCCTGGCGAAGCTGCACCACGGCGTGGGGCCGCATGCCCGTGCGCGGATCGCTCAAGCCCACCGGCTTCATCGGCCCGAAGCGCAGCGTATCCATGCCCCGCGATGCCATCACTTCGATGGGCAGGCACGCCTCGAAATAGGGCGTGGATTTTTCCCATTCCTTGAAGTCGCTTTTCTCGCCCTCCAGCAAGGCGGCGACAAAGCCGCAATATTGCTCTTCGTTCAGCGGCAGATTGATGTAATCGGCATCGCCGCCGCCCGGACCCTGTTTGTCGTAGCGGGATTGAAACCAGGCGGTGCCGAAATCGATGCTCTCGCGATGGATGATGGGGGCGATGGCGTCGAAGAAGGCGAGATGGGTCTCGCCGGTGGCTTGGGCGATGCTGGCGCTCAAGACATCCGAGGTGAGAGGACCGGTGGCCACGATCACCTGGCCCCAATCGGCAGGCGGCAATTCGGCGATCTCTTCGCGCGCCAGCGCGATGCGCGGATGGGCGCGAGCGCCGCGGTGACGGCTTGCGAAAAGCCTTCGCGATCGACCGCCAAGGCGCCGCCGGCAGGGAGTTTATGGCGATCGGCCATGCGCATGATCAGGGAGCCGGCGCGGCGCATTTCCTCATGCAAAAGGCCCACGGCATTGTTCATGGCATCGTCGGAACGGAAGGAATTGGAGCAGACCAGTTCCGCCAGCCCATCGGTCTGGTGGGCAAAGGTGCCGCGTATGGGCCGCATTTCATGGAGCACCACGTCCAGGCCGGCCTCGGCCAGGCCCCAAGCCGCTTCCGAGCCCGCCAGGCCGCCGCCGATAATGTGAATCCGTGTCATCGGGGAGGCTTTAGCAGGTTGGCTGTGGCGCGTAAGCAAGTCGGTTTTCCCCGGATCGCGTTTGCGGCGAAAGGCCGGGGGCCTTGCAGCGCCACCGGGAATGAGGATGAAAATGCAATGCGGATGGAAAAAGGGTGCGTTTGTCGACACACCGCTGCTGACAGGGACGCGGAAGCCCGCCATTATGGCGGAATAGCGAGAGAGTGAGATGAGCCAAGAAAAAAGGACCAATTATGTTCGCCTGGCGGTAGGGGCCGGGGTGCTGGCAGTCGCGGCCGTGGGGCTGGCGATTTTCGTGCCGCGCCGGCGCTGGGCGGCGATGGCCGCGCCGTTCCGCGGCGTGCTGGAATCCCCCATGGCCGTGGCGGTGACGGCGTGGGCGGCGAGCCTGTGGCATGACGCAACCCAGTCCGGCCCACCCGCTTTCAATGATCTGCGTCCATTCGACGAATTCTAAAATCGTGAGCGCCGACCGCTCCGTTTCCGAGGGCTGAGATGACGAAGATCCCCGTCCTGGAGACGATCCGGGCCGCCTATCGCTTCACCTTTACCCATCTGGGCGCCATCATCGGCTTGATCTGGCTGCCCATGATTCTGGCCACGGTGATCGGCTTCTTCGTGCTGCAACGTTTCTTCGCCGCATTGGCCGACGCCTTCGCCTCCAACAATTTCGCCCTCGCGGGGCCGGCGATCCTGGGCCTGATTTCGTTTGTTCTGGTAGGCCTTCTCCTGCTCGCCATGATGGCGGTTCCGGTGATGCAATTGGCGTTGGGAAGCCGCAAGACCGGGGCGCTCGCCCATTTCGCCTTCGGCATGCCGGAATGGCGGCTGTTTCGCAGCTCTCTCGGGGTGGCGGCTTTTCTGCTCGCGCTCCTGCTCATCGTGAGCACGGTGGCGTCCGGCCGCGCTCGGCCCAAAATCCCTCACCGCCAACATCACAGCCCTGGTCATCTTCTACGCCGCGTTGATTTTCTTCAGCTTGCGCTTCGGTTTCCTGCTTCCTGCGGTGGCGGTGGAGGAGAACGGCCCGGTGCTGCCCAGAAGCTGGATCCTGTCGAACGGAAATTTCTGGCGGATACTGGCCATCTTCCTCGCCGTGGTTTTGCCGGTGCGGCTTTTGATGATGGTGGTCGAACTTGCGATCGAGGGTCCTTCAATTCTGGGGTCGGGTTTGATGACCTCGACCGCCATGGTGGCGGTCCAGATGCATATGGAAAATCAGAACATGCCGGTCACCGCGGGCATTCTTTTCCTGATCGCGCCTCTGGCCTTGGGCTTGAGCCTGGGCGCCAGTGCGCACGCCTTCCAGGCACTCAAAAACAAGACCGCCTGACAGCGATTAACCGCCGGGAAACCATAACGCTCGCTAAGTCATTGATAGGCCTAAGCGACTTTGATTCGCTTAAAACCACTTATTCACTCCTCTCGAGGTAACGTTTTCCACTGGTGGGAAAAAAATAACTAGGCGTTACCGATGGTAGCCCGATTCAAGGACAGGCTGGCGCATGCTGCTTTTGCGCCACCGAATTGTGATGGCAGTTTCGAGCCGGACTTCGCGGACTATCTGCGCGATCTTGGCGCGACCAGGCCCAGCGTGGTGCTGGCGTTCGCGCCCAAGGCGGCGGGTACATTCCTGCGTTCGGCTTGCTGTTGCCGCGGTGCGCGGCGCCTTTGTGCGCACGGTTCATGCGCAAGGCGGGCGCGATGCGCATTTCTATCTGCCCACCTTCCTTCTCTATTACGCCGGCGGCTTTCCCCAGCGTTCGATGGTGACGCATGTCCATATGCAGGCGCTTCCCGCCAACCGCCATTTCATCGACACGCTGGGGCTGAAGCCCGTGATCATGATCCGCGCCATCCCCGACATGCTGGCTTCCTATGCCGACATGCTGGACGAGGATCCCCACACCGCCCGACAATTGGCTGAATTTCCGCCTGCCGCCGCATTATGCCGGGCTGTCGGCCGAGGCAAAAGGCGATTTCCTCATCGACATGGCGGGCCCCTGGTATGTGAGCTATTTCGCCACCTGGATGGAATATGCCGCCGAAGCGCCGGAACGGGTGCTGGCGCTGGGGTTCGAGGATTTTGTCGCCCATCCTGCCGCAACATTGGAAAAACTGCTGGCCCATTCCGGCCTGCCCACGGCACGCGAAAGCTGCCAGGCGGCGTTGGACGCAGTGTGGGAAAATCGCCGCGACTATCGCTTCAATCACGGCGTCAGCGGGCGGGGCCGCATGCGCTTCACCAAGGACCAGCTCGCGCGGCTGGAGCGTCAGCTCGATTTCTATCCCGATCTTGCCGGGCTAAAGAGCAAGCTTATCCCGCTTTCAGCTTCTTGAGCGGTTCGCGCGCTTTCAACATGGGTTTGAGATATTGGCCGGTATAGGAGCGCGCCGACTTTGGCGACGTCCTCCGGCGTGCCCGCAGCCACGATCTCGCCGCCGCCATCGCCGCCTTCGGGGCCCAGATCGATGATCCAGTCCGCGGTCTTGATCACTTCCAGATTATGCTCGATCACCACCACGGTGTTGCCCGCATCCACCAGTTCGTGCAGCACTTCCAATAATTTCTTGACGTCATGGAAATGCAGTCCCGTGGTGGGCTCGTCCAGGATGTAGAGCGTGCGGCCGGTGGCGCGGCGCGACAATTCCTTGCGACAGCTTCACCCGCTGCGCTTCGCCGCCGGACAAGGTGGTGGCCTGCTGGCCGATGGAAATGTAGCCCAGCCCGACGCGCTTCAAGGTTTCCAGCTTTTCGGCGATGGAAGGCACGGCCTTGAACAATTCGGCGCCCGCCTCGATCGTCATGTCCAGCACGTCGCTGATGGAATAGTCGCGGAATTTCACTTCCAGGGTTTCGCGGTTGTAGCGCTTGCCCTTGCAGACATCGCATTGGACATAGACGTCGGGCAGAAAGTGCATCTCGATCTGGATGACGCCGTCGCCCTGGCAGGCTTCGCAGCGCCCGCCCTTGACGTTGAAGCTGAAGCGGCCGGGGGCATAGCCGCGCGCCTTGGATTCCGGCAATTCCGCGAACCAGTCGCGGATGGGGGTGAAGGCGCCGGTATAGGTGGCGGGATTGGAGCGCGGGGTGCGCCCGATGGGCGACTGGTCGATGTCGATCACCTTGTCCAGGAATTCCAGGCCCTCGATGCGGTCATGCGGCGCCGGATGCTCGCGCGCCTGGCCGAGCTTGCGCGCCGCCGCCTTGTACAGCGTCTCGATGGTCAAGGTGGATTTGCCGCCGCCCGAAACGCCGGTGACGCAGGTCAGCGTGCCCAGCGGAATTTGCGGCGGTGACGTTCTTCAGATTGTTGCCGCGCGCGCCGACCACTTTCAGCCAGCGATTATGGACGGCTTTGCGGCGGGTGGCGGGAATGGGAATATTCTCCACGCCAGTCAGATATTTGCCGGTGAGGCTCTTCTTGTTGGCCATGATCTCGGCCGGCGTGCCTTCGGCGATGATATGGCCGCCATGCACGCCCGCGCCCGGACCCATGTCGATCACATGATCGGCGGTGCGGATGGCGTCCTCGTCATGCTCCACCACGATCACGGTGTTGCCCATGTCGCGCAGGCCCTTGAGCGATTCCAGCAACTTGCCATTGTCGCGCTGATGCAGCCCGATGCGAGGGCTCGTCCAGCACATAGAGAACGCCGGTGAGGCCTGAGCCGATCTGCGAGGCCAGCCGGATGCGCTGGCTTTCGCCGCCCGACAGCGTGCCGGAGGCGCGCGCCAGAGTGAGATAATCCAGCCCCACATTGTTGAGGAATTTCAGCCGGGCGCGGATTTCCTTGAGGATGCGGGCGGCGATTTCCTTCTGCTGCTTGGTCGAGCTTCTTGTCGATGTCGCGGAACCAGCCATCGGCGTTGCGGATGGATTGTTCGCAGACCTGGCCGATATGAAGGCCGCCGATCTTCACCGCCAAGGCTTCGGGCTTCAGGCGATAGCCGTTGCAGACCTCGCAGGGCGCTTCGGACTGGAAGCGCTCCAGATCCTCCTGCACCCAGGCGGAATCGGTCTCGCGAATAGCGCCGGTCCATGTTGGGGATGACGCCTTCGAATTCTTTTTTGGTGTCGTAGCGGCGCGCGCCATCGTCATAGGTGAACTTGATCTCCTCGTCGCCGGAGCCGTGCAGGATCACGTCCCGGGCTTTTTTGGGAAGATCTTCCCAGGGCTCGTTCATCGAGAATTTGTAATGCCGCGCCAGTGCTTCCAGCGTCTGGAGATAATAGGGCGAGGAGTTCTTGGCCCAGGGCGCGATGGCGCCTCTTGCGCGAGGTGAGGCTTTCGTCCGGCACGACCAGCGCTTCGTCGAAATAATTCTGCACGCCCAAGCCCGTCGCATTCCGGGCAGGCGCCATGCGGGTTGTTGAAGGAGAACAGCCGCGGCTCGATCTCGGAGATGGTGAAGCCGGACACCGGGCAGGCGAATTTGGACGAGAAGCATGCATCTGCTTGGCGTTGCCGTCCTTTTCCTTTTCGTCGGCGAATTCGACCACCAGCAGGCCGTCGGCCAGGCCCAGCGCGGTTTCGATGGAATCGGGCAGGCGGTTGCCGATATCGGGTTTGACCGCGATGCGGTCCACCACGATCTCGATATCGTGCTTGAGCTTCTTGTCCAGCGCCGGGGTGGCGCCGAGTTCGTAATATTTGCCGTCGACCTTGGCGCGCTGGAAACCTTTCTTCTGCAGCTCGGCCAGTTCCTTGCGGTATTCGCCCTTGCGGCCACGCACGATGGGCGCCAGCAGGTAAAGCCGGGTGCCTTCGGGCAAGGCCAGGATGCGGTCGGCCATCTGGCTGACGGTCTGGCTTTCGATGGGAAGCCCGGTGGCCGGGCGAATAGGGCACGCCGCACCCGCGCGAACAACAGGCGCAGATAGTCGTAAATCTCGGTGACGGTGCCGACGGTCGAGCGCGGGATTCTTGGAGGTGGTCTTCTGCTCGATCGAAATGGCCGGCGACAGGCCCTCGATATGATCCACATCCGGCTTCTGCATCAGTTCCAGGAACTGGCGGGCATAGGCCGACAGGCTCTCGACATAGCGGCGCTGGCCTTCGGCATAGATGGTGTCGAAGGCGAGCGAGGATTTGCCCGAGCCGGACAGGCCGGTCAGCACGGTCAGGGTGTCGCGGGGAATCTCGACGTCGATATTCTTGAGATTGTGCTCGCGGGCGCCGCGGATGGAGATGTTTTTCAGCATGGGAGGTGAGCCGGGAAATGGGGATGGAACCCTTATTACGCAAGGACATGGCGGTCGTCGGACGGCACAAGCCTCGCATTAGTTGGGGATTGACTTGAATCTCGACTAGAACATAATAGGAACAAATCGCCGATATGCAATGCACGGAGCGGCGCGGGCGGCCTAAGGTCGGCCTCCGTAATCGAACGAGGCAAGGTCATGGCGGGAAGCGTCAACAAGGTGATTTTGGTGGGCAATCTGGGCAAGGACCCGGAAGTGCGGCGCATGACCTCGGGCGAGCCGGTGGTGAACCTCTCGGTCGCGACCTCGGAAAGCTGGCGCGACAAGGCCAGCGGCGAGCGCAAGGAAAAGACCGAATGGCACCGGGTGGTGATCTTCAACAAGAACCTGGCCGATGTGGCCGAGAAATATCTGCGCAAGGGCGCCAAGGTCTATCTGGAAGGCTCGCTCCAGACCCGCAAATGGACCGACAAGGACGGGGCCGAGAAATATTCCACCGAAGTCGTGCTGCAGAATTTCAACGGCGACCCTGGTGATGCTGGATGGTCGGCGGCGGCGAAGGCGGAGGCCGCGTGGCCGCGAGCGGGTGGGCGCCAGCGAAGCTCCGGCCAGCTTCCAGCGCGATGAGATGGATGACGAGATACCGTTCTAGCGCCGTAACCTTCTGGCGTCCTGTCCGTCCTGGCCGGCTGCGCCACCTCATCCGGCGTCCCGGCGCGCGCGATTCGCCGAGCCCGCGATCGCGGCCGCCTATATCCCCCTGCATCGCGCCGCATCGATCTGGGTTGGATCGCGCCGACGGCGGCGGCCGTGGTGATCGCGCCCGGCATCGCCGTCACCAATGCGCCATAACCGCAATTTGGTGGATGCCAAAGCGGTGATCGGGGAGGCACCGGATTACGACCTTCTGTTCTTCCGAGACCGCCGGAGCGCCGTCGCCGAGACCGCCGACCCCGTTGGGCGAAGCGGTCACCGCCTATGGCCAAGGCACGGATGGCGATCTGCGCCTCGCCCATGGCGTGGTGCGCGCAATCCAGACCTGCACGGGCTGCACGGCGCCGGCCTATTTCACCTTCGCGGGCAGACGCGCGGGCCGGGCTTTTCCGGCGGACCGGTGCTGGACGCCTCGGGCCGGCTGATCGGCATCACTTTCGGCTACAAGGATGAGGGCGCGTACAAGGCTGATTTATGCCTATGCCATGAACCGGGTGATGGCCGAACTTTCCGCCATCCGCGGAGAGGCAAAATAGTCAGTCAAATCATGGGCTTTTCGCCGGCGGCGATTTTGTTGGCTCTCGACCATCGTGAAAATGCTAGGAATCGGCCGGATTTTCGCGCGCGTTCCGCGACGGGCCTTTTGAGGACGCTTTTGAGCGATAATTCCGACACGCAAGCGCCGCCGCCCGGCGCGCCCGAAAGCAGCATGCCGATCGCGCCGATCGCGATCGAAGACGAGCTGAAAAAATCCTATCTCGATTACGCCATGAGCGTGATCGTCAGCCGCGCGCTGCCCGATGCGCGCGACGGCCTGAAGCCCGTGCATCGGCGCATTCTGTATTCGATGCATGAGAATGGCCGCGACTGGAACAAGCCCTATCGCAAATCGGCGCTGATCGTGGGCGACGTGATGGGCAAATACCATCCCGCATGGCGACCAATCGATCTATGACGCGCTGGTGCGCATGGCGCAGGATTTCTCCATGCGCGTGCCCCTGATCGACGGGCAAGGCAATTTCGGCTCGGTCGACGGCGATCCGCCCGCCGCCATGCGCTACACCGAAGCACGCCGCGCCAAGATCGCCCATGCCCTGACCGAGGACATCGACAAGGACACGGTCGAATTCCAAGACAATTACGACGGCAGCGAGCGCGAGCCGGTGGTGCTGCCGGCGCGCTTTCCCAATGTGCTGGTCAATGGTTCGTCCGGCATCGCGGTGGGCATGGCCACCAACATCCCGCCTCACAATCTGGGCGAAGTGATCGATGCCTGCCTCGCCTATATCGCCGATCCCTCGATCAATCTGGAAGCGCTCACCGATATCGTGCCGGGCCCTGATTTTCCCACCGGTGGCCTGATCATCGGCAAGCAGGCGGCGCGGGGCGCACTGGCGCGTGGGCGCGGCTCGATCCTGATGCGGGCGCGCTGCACCATCGAGGAGATCCGTAAGGACCGCGACGCCATCATCGTCACCGAAATTCCCTACATGGTGAACAAGGCGCTGCTGCAGGAGCGCATTGCCGAATTGGTGCGCGACAAGCGGGTCGAGGGCATTGCCGACATCCGCGACGAAAGCGACCGCCATGGCATGCGCGTTGTGATCGAACTGAAGCGCGACGCCTCGGGAGATGTGGTGCTCAACCAGCTCTACCGCTTTTCCCAACTCCAGACCACCTTCGGCGTCAACATGCTGGCCTTGAACGAGGGCCGGCCGGTGCAGATGAATTTGAAGGAGATGATCGCCATCTTCATCGCCTTCCGTGAAGATGTGGTCACAAGGCGCACCAAATTCGAGCTCGCCAAGGCGCGCGACCGCGGCCACATCCTTGTGGGTCTGGCGGTGGCCGTGGCCAATATCGACGAAATCATCAAATTGATCCGCGCCGCCGCCGATGCCGCCACCGCGCGTGAGCAATTGATGGCGCGGGCCTGGCCGGCCAAGGACGTGGGGCCGCTAGTGGCCTTGATTGCCGATCCCCGCCATCACGTGACGGCGGAAGGCACCATCCATCTCACCGACGAACAGGCCAGGGCGATCCTGGATCTGCGCCTGCAGCGGCTGACGGCGCTGGGCCGGGACGAGATCAATGACGAAGCCGCCAAGCTGGGCGAGGCCATCCGGGACTATCTGGATATTCTTTCCTCGCGTGTTCGCGTGCTGGAGATCGTCAAAACCGAGCTCAAACAGATTCGCGACGAATTCGCCACGCCGAGAAAGACCGAGTTGATCGACGCCGACGTCGAGATCGAGGACGAGGCGCTGATCGAGCGCGAGGATGTGGCCGTCACCGTCACCCATGCCGGCTATATCAAGCGCACGCCGCTGGCCGAATATCGGGTTCAGGGCCGGGGCGGCAAGGGCCGCTCGGGCATGGCGACGCGGGACGAGGATTTCGTCACCAGCCTGTTCGTCGCCAATACCCATGCGCCGATGCTGTTCTTCTCTTCGATCGGCATGGCCTACAAGATGAAGGTGTGGCGCCTGCCCGAAGCGCGCATCGCCGGCAAGGGCAAGGCGATGGTCAATCTTCTGCCGCTTTCCCAAGGCGAGCGCATCACCGCCATCCTGGCGTTGCCCGAAAATGAGAGCGAGTGGGAGAAGCTCAATGTGGTCTTCGCCACCCGCTCGGGCGATGTGAGGCGCAACGCGCTCTCGGATTTCGTCCAGGTGAACAAGTCCGGCAAGATCGCCATGAAGCTCGCGGACGGCGACGGCATCGTCGGCGTCGCCACCTGCACCGAGCAGGACGATTTCCTGCTCACCACCAAAGCGGGCAAATGCATCCGCTTTCCGGTCGGCGACGTGCGCGTGTTCAAGGGGCGCGATTCCACCGGCGTGCGTGGCATCAAGCTCGCCAGCGGCGACGAGGTTGTGAGCCTGTCGCTGCTCTATCATTCCGACGCCAGCAGCGCCGAAGCCCGCGCCTATCTAAAACAGGCCAATGCCGCCCGGCGCGCTTCCGGTGAAGAGGATGGCGTGGTCGAAGAGGCGCCGGATGCCGAGGACGGCGTTGAGGAAGCCACCCTGTCGTCGGAACGCTATGCGCAATTGGGCGCGCGGGAGCAATTCGTGTTGGCGATGTCGGCCAACGGCTATGGCAAGCGCAGTTCGTCTTACGAGTACCGCGTCACCGGCCGGGGCGGCTCGGGCATCGTCGCCATGGGCATGGGGAGGAAAAACGCCGCCATCCTGGCCGCCTTCCCGGTCGAGGAAAGCGACGATCTGATGTTGATCTCCGATGGGGGCCAGACCATACGCGTCGCGGTTGGCGGCATCTCCATCCAAGGCCGTGCCGCCCAGGGCGTCACCGTGTTCCGCCTGGATGAAGGCGAGCGTTGCGTCTCGGTTGAGCGCATCGCCGATGTCGGCGGCGAGGGTTGATGGCCGAGAAGAGGCGCATCGGCCTTTACCCCGGCACCTTCGATCCGGTGACGTTGGGCCATCTCGACATCATCAAGCGCGCGGTCAAGCTGGTGGATCATCTGGTGATCGGGGTGGCCACCAATGCCTCCAAGGAACCGCTTTTCACCCTGGAAGAACGCAAGGAGATGCTGGAGCGCGAGGCTCAGCCGCTGGCCCAAGGCCGCGCGACCATTGAAGTGCGCGCCTTCGACATGCTGTTGGTGAAGTTCGCCGAAAGCGTGGGTGCCTCGATGATCATTCGGGGCCTCCGAGCCGTGTCGGACTTCGAATATGAATTTCAGATGGTGGCGATGAACCAGCGCCTCAACACCGAGATCGAGACCGTGTTCCTGATGGCCGATCCCCGCCATCAGGCGATCGCCTCGCGACTGGTGAAGGAGATCGCGTTTCTGGACGGCGATGTCAGTGCTTTCACTACGCCCGCCATCGCCAAAGCTTTGGTTCAACGTTGCAAGGAACGGAAATAATGACGCGCGATGCCGAGAATACTCTGATCCTGGAGCTGAAAAGCGGGCCGGTGGTTATCGCGTTGAAACCGGACGTGGCGCCCAACCATGTGGCGCGGATCAAGGAACTGACGCGAAAGGGTTTCTATGACGGTGTGCCGTTTCATCGCGTGATCCCGGGTTTCATGGCCCAAACGGGCGATCCCACCGGAACCGGCTCGGGCGGCTCGGACCTGCCCGACCTCAAGGCCGAGTTCTCTTCAGCCGTCCACCGGCGCGGCACCGTCTCGGCCGCCCGCACCGCCAATCCCAACAGCGCCAACAGCCAGTTCTTTATCTGCTTCGATGACGCGCCTTGGCTCGACAGGCAATATTCGGTCTGGGGCGAAGTGGTGGAAGGCATGGAGCATGTCGATGCCATCAAGAAGGGCGGCGAGCAAAACAACGGCGCGATCGCGGGCGAACTAGACCGCGTGCTCAAGGCGCGCATAGAGGCGGACGGCTGAATTAGCTGACGAGGGACCGTTCTGACTATCAGATCGCGCTGACGGCGAAGCGGGAGCGTCTCGGCCTGGCCTCATAGGGGTTGGCCGACCGGCACTATTCGTTTCGGGGCGCAGTGGTCGAAGGCATCGATCAGGTCGAGGCCATCAAGAAGGGCTATGAGCACAGCAACGGCGCGATCACGGGCGAACCGGCGCGGGTGCGCAAGGCGCGGATCGAGGCCGATGGATGAGCACCCCTAAGAACCTTCGATGGCCATCCGCTTCTGGCTCTTCGTTTGCCGCCTCCTATCCCAGCCAAACCGGGACCACAGCTGCTGCGCGTGCGCGAATAGTGGCCCTGCGAAGATCGCAGGGGGAGGGGGGCGCATGATGGGGGGGGTGTCGCGAATCCCCGAAATTCAACCCCATGCACTCTGTTTTAGAAAAACAACCCCATGGACTTCATGTCCCCGTGGCAGGGGGCTGTCGTTTACAACGTGAAACGACACGGAGCCCTAGGGAAGCCCCTAACCTCCCCATGTACACCTTCTCCGATTCGCCCAGCACCTGGGCCTAGGTCAGAAAGTGAGCGACGAATTACGTCATCCCCCTATGCACCCTTCACCACGGTGATCTCCATCACAGCAAGTCCGAGCAAGAATGGTCGATGAGGCAACGGATTGATCCCTACTGATTTCTTCGGAGTTATGCTTGGGATATCGTGCAAAATAAACTTGGGCTGCTGGGCTGGTTGTAAACCAGTTATTGCCCGTGCAGGATTTTCAACTTACATGTTGGTATGAATGAAACTACCCCAAACCCCTGCCGCCAGAAGAAAGACGGCCCTCATCACTGGTGTGACAGGTCAGGATGGCGCCTATCTCACCGAACTTCTATTGCAGAAAGGCTATGCCGTTCACGGCATAAAGCGACGATCCTCCTCATTCAACACCGCTAGGCTGGATCACATCTATCAGGATCCTCATGAACCGGATCCGCGATTGGTGCTCCATTTCGGCGACATGACGGATGCTACCAATCTGATCCGAGTCGTTCAGGAAACCCAGCCAGACGAGATTTACAATCTTGCAGCGCAAAGCCATGTTCAGGTGAGCTTTGAGACGGCGGAGTATACCGCCAATGCAGATGCAATCGGCCCCTTGCGTCTGCTTGAGGCCATCCGACTGCTGAAGCTGACAGACAGGACGCGCTTCTACCAAGCATCTACATCAGAACTTTATGGCAAGGTTCGGGAGGTGCCGCAGCGGGAGACCACCCCCTTTTATCCCCGTTCTCCTTATGGCGTTGCCAAGCTTTATGGATTCTGGATCGTCGTAAATTATCGTGAGGCCTACGGGATCCACGCGTCGAACGGAATTTTGTTCAATCACGAGAGCCCCATCCGCGGCGAGACTTTCGTCACGCGCAAAATCACGAGGGGTGTGGCGGCCATCGAACTCGGCATGCAGGATTGCATTTATGTGGGAAATCTCGACGCGAAGCGCGATTGGGGTCATGCACGCGACTACGTCAGAGGGATGTGGCTGATGATGCAGCAGAAGCAACCGGACGATTATGTTCTCGCGACGGGAAAAATGCACTCGGTCCGGGAAATGATCGAGCTGTCTTTCGCTCAAATTGGGCGCAGCGTCAGATGGTCTGGCAAAGGCGCAAAAGAAATCGGCAGGGATTTGAAGACAGGAAAAATCATCGTCCGCGTGGACCCGAGATATTTTCGCCCCACAGAAGTGGACGAACTGCAGGGGGATGCCTCCAAAGCACGGCGCAAGCTTGGGTGGAAGCCTACCCTTAAATTCGAAGACTTGATCAAGGAAATGGTCGTGTCCGACTTGGCGCAAGTTGGACGCGAAGTCCGCCGGAATCGGATGGATTGAACGAATGAGCGCGTCAGTCCGTGCGGCCATTGATCTCAAGGGAAAGCGTGTCTGGGTCGCGGGCCATACCGGTATGGTGGGATCGGCGCTTTGCCGACGGCTCGAGAAGGAAAGTTGCACCTTATTGACGGTGGACCGTCAGGCGCTTGATTTGCGCAGGCAATTAGATGTCGATGGATGGGTAACGGACAAAAAGCCGGACGTCGTCTTCCTGGCTGCTGCGCGGGTAGGGGGGATCAACGCGAATGACAGGTATCCGGCTGAATTCCTTTACGACAACCTATTGATCGAAGCGAATGTCATCGAAGCCGCGCGACGGAACAGCGTCGCCAAATTGGTATTCTTGGGATCAAGCTGCATCTATCCAAAATTGGCGCCCCAACCCATTTCGGAAGGGGCATTGCTCACGGGCGAACTGGAACCTACCAACCAATGGTACGCTGTAGCGAAGATTGCGGGGCTCAAGCTCACCGAGGCTTATCGCCGACAATATGGGTGCGATTTCATCTCCGTGATGCCGAGCAATCTCTACGGACCAGACGACAACTTTGATTTGGAGACTAGCCACGTGGTGCCGGCCTTTATTCGCAAATTCCATGAGGCCAAAATCCGCGGTTTTCCCGCGGTTTCTATCTGGGGAACGGGCACACCAAGGCGGGAATTTTTGCATGTGGATGATTGTGCGGAAGCGCTGGTCTTTCTTGTGAAAAATTATTCCTCGGAGCAACACATTAATGTTGGTGCTGGCGCAGAGTTGACGATTTCGTCGCTGGCGCAGCTCGTGGCTGGCGTGGTTGGATTTAAAGGAGAAGTTCTGCACGATTTGAGCAAGCCTGATGGTACACCTCGAAAGTTGCTCGATATTTCTCGGCTGACGGCCTTGGGCTGGACACCGAGTATCAGTCTCGAGGAAGGACTCGCCTCGACCTACAATTGGTATCGGCAGAATTTCTCCTGAGCGCGGGGCGTGACATGGCTACGGTTCTTTCGCAGCCGTTTTATTCCGTAATGTTTGGTGTATCGCCAGCAACGCGTGGCTCAATCTAAAAGCGCGCCGAACGTGTGGAATTTCGATGCTCGACACCATCCCTTTTATCGATCTTCAGGCTCAGCGGCGCCGTTTGGGCGCACCGCTAGAGGCCGCCATCAAGACCGCCATCGAAGGGGGACAGTGGATTCTTGGACCACAGGTCGCCGAGCTCGAGCGGGATCTGGCAGCCTGGGCTGGGGTCAAAAACGCTATCGCCTGCGCCAATGGAACCGATGCGCTCCTGCTGATCTTGCGCGCCTGGGATGTGGGTCCGGGGGACGCGGTGTTTGTGCCAGCCTTCACCTTCGCCGCCAGCGGCGAGGTGGTGGCGCTGGTGGGCGCTACGCCGGTATTCGTGGATGTGCTGCCGGACACGTTCAACATGGACCCCGAGAGCCTTGAAGCCGCGATCACGCTGGTCAAGCGCGATGGCAAGCTCAAACCCAGAGTCGTGATGCCGGTGGACCTGTTCGGGCAGCCCGCCGATTACCGCGCCCTCGCACCGATTGCGTCGCGGGAAGGCATGAAGCTCCTGTGCGATACTGCCCAGGGCTTTGGCGGCTTGCTGGGTGGGAAGCGTGCCGGCGCAATCGGAGATGCGGCTGCAACCAGCTTTTTTCCCGCCAAGCCGTTGGGTTGCTATGGCGATGGCGGTGCCTGCTTCACCAATGACGATGGCCTGAAAGACGTGCTGCTGTCGCTCAGGATGCATGGGCAGGGTTCTGATCGCTATGAGCACGTCCGGGTCGGTTACAATTCGCGGCTCGACACCATCCAGGCCGCCATCCTGATCGAGAAGCTCAAAATCTTTGAAGACGAAATCGCAAAGCGCAACGAGGTGGCTAAGCATTACAATGACGCCTTCACAGGCTCCAACCATCTGGTCGCGCCCAAAGTGATTGAGGGCGCGGTGTCGACTTGGGCGCAATATACGCTGCAGGTCGACAACCGGACCAAATTCCAGGCCGTTTTAAAGGCGGCCGGCGTTCCTACCGCAGTCTATTATCCGATCCCGCTGTCTCGGCAGAAAGCCTATGAGCATTACCCCTCGGTGCCGACACCAGTGAGCGAGAGCCTGTCCCAAAAGGTGGTGAGTCTGCCCATGCATCCCTATCTGGACCCGGCGACACGGAAGCGGATCATCACAGCAGTTCTCGCGAGTGCGAAATAGGATCTTTGGATCAGCAGCTATATTGATCGGCTAGAACGC
The DNA here is from genome assembly GCA_963765095.1 of uncultured Alphaproteobacteria bacterium. GTDB lineage: Bacteria > Pseudomonadota > Alphaproteobacteria > Micropepsales > Micropepsaceae > Rhizomicrobium. The sequence goes on along the minus strand of CAVXUV010000023.1, from coordinate 60,311 downwards.
ACCTTTGCCCGTAACGACCATCCAGGAGGTTTGGATGAGGATTACGATGTCGTACCAAAAAGACCAGTTCAAGATATACCATTCATCCAAGAATACTCGCCGCTCGTAGCTCGTATCGCTGCGCCCGCTGACCTGCCACAATCCGGTCATACCAGGCCGGGTACGAATATAAAGTTGAGTGGCCGGCCCATAATGTTCGTCCAGCTCCTGCTGTACCACTGGGCGCGGCCCAACCAAGCTCATGTCTCCGCGCAAGACATTGATGAGTTGCGGAAGTTCGTCGAGGCTAGTTCTGCGCAGCCATTTGCCAATGCGCGTAATTCGGGGATCGTCTCGGAGTTTGTAAGTCTTGAGATATTCCAGATAGAGTTCGGGGTTTTCCTTTGCCCACCTGCTGAGCACAGATTCGGCATCGACGACCATTGTCCGGAATTTCCAGCATTGAAATGGGGTTCCGCTACGGCCGACACGCATTTGCGAAAACATCACCGGTCCTGGGCTGCTGCGCTTTATGATCGTGCCCAAAATCAAGCAAAGCGGCGTCAGAAGAATCAGTAACAAGACTGATAACGAGATATCGAATAGCCGCTTTGTGATGCGCCATGGGAGGCGCTGCACATTGCTGCGAACTTGCATAAGCAGAACATCGCTGCCAAAAAAATAATTGGTTGTGACATTTGCCAAAGGCAGGCGATTAATAGATGGAATAATGGCCACGGGAACGTTAACTTCCAGCAAACGCTGCACGACCTCCGCAAAGTGCGCAGATTTCATTTCTTCAACGGCAACTATCGCCTCTTTGCAGCCTTCCCCGCATACCAATGCCGCAATCCGGGCAGGATCGCTGGAATGAATTCGTTTGAGGGACGTCAAAGTTTGGGGAACACAGTCGGTATCTTCTTCTATGACCAACCAACGAAGATCGAAGCCGAGCGAGAGGGATCCTTTCAGCGCGGTCCAAATCTCGGCCGAACGTGGGCTAACCCCGATTAGTACCGTTGGAATTTGCCAGATAGCCAACCGCCTCAAGATCAGGCGCGCGCCTTGGCGTGTCACGGGCAAAACGAATAAAAGTGCCACCCAGCTCCACAATACCGGCCACAAGCTGTATATGGCGCTTCCCAGCAGAGCCATTACAAAATCAGGAATGCTCATCACCGAAAGCGCTATTGTAGTTGCTTTGGCGCCGTCCCAAAAAGCCTGACGACGGCCATAGTCACCTGAAAGATACCGCACGACGACAAAGAGTATCCCCAGTACAGCGAACACATTGATTGGCGTTGAATGATGCGCGGAGTTGCCCCCTCGGAACAACACCAATGTCGGTACGCTTTGCCCGTGGCGCACAAGCAAATCAATGATCAGGAAAGACAGTCCATCAGCCGCCGCAAGGCCCAAGATGCTGACCCAATGACGAAAGTGACGGGCACGATCGGTTCGTAAGGGTTTGTCCCACGCGTTATTTACCCAGGTCGTGATGGTCATCATTTTTGCTGTCTTGGCTGGTACCCGCTTGAAAATATAGGAGCAGCTTTTCCGCGCCGCAGCAATGGAAGATATGATCACCTGATCTTATCATATTGAAAAGGAAGGCATTTTTTGGGGGAATCAGCCCCGGGGTAATGATGGACACGAATTTCTTCGATTTTGAGCTGCCTTCGGGGCTTATCGCCTTACGACCGACTTTTCCGCGCGACTGCGCGCGGATGATGGTGATTTGGCCTGACGGCAAAATTGAGCATCGCCGCGCAAGTGATCTGCCCGACTATCTGAAGAAAGGTGATGCGTTGGTGCTGAACGACACCAAGGTTATGGCGGCGCGATTGCACGGGACGCGGGCGCGCAAAACAGGGACTGCCAGGATCGAAATTCTCCTTTATAGGCGCCTCGATGCGTCACGTTTTGCCGTTCTGGCCCGGCCGGCGCGCAAACTAGTGGCGGGTGATGTGTTGGATTTTGACGGTCTGGAGGCCCATGTCCTCTCGCGTGGCGAAAATGGTGAGGCGCAAATTGGCTTTGCTTTGTCGGATGTGGCGCTCGACGCAGCCCTCGCCGCGCGTGGCGAAATGCCGCTTCCACCCTATATCGCGGGGAGGCGCAAGCCCGATGCCCAGGACAAGGAGGATTACCAAACGATATACGCACGTGAACCTGGGTCCGTGGCCGCGCCGACTGCGGGATTACACTTCACTCCAGAGCTTTTTTCAGCATTGGCGAGCAAGGGAGTCGCGCGGGAGACAGTGACCCTGCATGTAGGGCTTGGCACGTTCCTTCCCGTCACAGCGCAGAACATTGCGGATCATCGTATGCATGCCGAGCAGGCGACTATAAGGCGGGAGACTGCGATGCGATTGAACAGGGTGCACCATGAGAAGAGGCGCATCATGGCCGTGGGGACGACGTCCTTGCGCACTTTGGAAAGCGCCGCAACTGAAGATGGGATGATCTATCCTTTCGACGGTGAGACGAACATTTTCATCGCCCCCGGCTACCACTTCCGGGCCGTAGACGCGCTATTGACCAATTTTCATCTGCCGCGCTCCACCCTATTCATGTTGGTGAGTGCCTTCATGGGATTGGATTTGATGAAACGGGCTTACCAGGAGGCGATCGCGCAGGGCTATCGTTTTTATTCCTATGGCGACGCATGCCTGTTGCTAAGGGCGTCATGAGCGACCCTTGCTTAGAAATCCTGGCTACCGCGGGTTCGGCGCGTGCAGGAATTCTTCATACGTTGCGCGGACCAATCCGCACACCCGCTTTCATACCCGTCGGTACGGCAGGCAGCGTCAAGGCCATGCTGCCGCAGAGCGTGCGTGAAACGGGCGCCGACATCATTTTGGGCAATACCTATCATCTGATGTTGCGGCCTGGCGCGGAACGCATTGCCAGGCTGGGTGGGCTACACAAGTTCATGGATTGGGAACGGCCCATCCTCACTGATTCGGGCGGCTTTCAGGTGATGTCGCTGGCGTCGTTGCGCAAGATCAGCGAGGAGGGCGTCAAATTCCAATCGCATATTGACGGCCACGAGGAATTTTTGTCGCCGGAGCGAGCGATGGAAATTCAGCGCTTGTTGGGATCGGATGTCCAGATGGTGCTCGATGAATGTCCGGTCTTTGGCGCAAGCGAAAAGGACATCGAGCAATCCCTCGCGTTGTCCATGCGGTGGGCGGGACGCTCCAAGGCCGCTTTTGGCGAACAGCCGGGACGAGCCTGCTTTGGGATCGTGCAAGGAGGCGTGTTTCCGCATCTGCGAGCCCGCTCGGCAGCAGCGCTTCAAGAGATCGGCTTTGATGGATATGCCGTTGGCGGCTTGGCCGTTGGCGAAGGCCAGAAAATTATGTTTGAGACTTTGGAAGCGACTCTTCCCCATCTCCCCACGAACAGGCCCCGTTATTTGATGGGCGTCGGCAAACCGGATGATATCGTGGGCGCCGTACTCCGCGGGGTTGATATGTTCGACTGCGTATTGCCGACTCGCTCAGGCCGAAATGGCCAGGCGTTTACGCCGGAAGGACCGCTCAATCTCAGAAATGCCCGCTTCGCCGATGATCCAAATCCACTGGATCCCAAGTGCCGTTGCCCGGCCTGCAGCCAGTTCAGCCGAGCGTATCTGCATCATGTCGTTAAAGCTGGCGAGATAATCGCCTCGATGTTGCTGACCTGGCACAACCTCACCTTTTACCAGCGAATCATGAAAGGCATGAGGGCGGCAATTTTTGACGGCAATATGAACGGCTGGATTTCAGGCGAAGCTTACAAGCTGTTGTGAGTTTGGCGAATGGCGTCGCATCGCCAGTGGAGCAACCGCTGGCGATGCGCGCCTAGTTCAGGGCCGAGCCTCTTATCACTGTGGCCCAAGCTTTCTGGTAATTCGAGAACGAATGGTCCGCGGCGACGAAGGCATGTCCCATTCTAGCGGCGACGTTAAAGGTCTCGAACCATTTCTCGGGATTGCCCACGATGGATTGGAGCGTAGGTTCGTCGACGCAAAGCGGATAATCTCGTATGCTTAGGCCTTCGAACGCTGTCGCAAAGGCGACAACCGGCACGCTATACGCGAATGCCTCGATAACTTTTGTCTTAACTCCCCCGCCCAAAAGCGTGGGATACAGCAGAACGCTGTGCGGGTCATAGAAGGTACCGAGATCGGCGACAAGGCCTTCCCAGATGACGTTGGCGATAGGGACCGATTGGCGCTCCTGCGAACCAGCGATATGAAGCTTTGTCTCAGGCTTCAGCCTGCGCCAAATGTCCAACAAATAGTCGATGGCCTCGCGATTTTGAAGCTGGCGATCGCTACCGACAAAGCAAAAGCGGATTGGCCTGTTGCGTGGCCGCCAGATGGGGATCGCTGTGACGGGCGGAGCCAGGCTGACGATCTCGGCAGGGTCGGGTTTGCGTACCTGACCCTTTAGCTGTTTGGCTTCGGCCGCCGAAACTAATACAATGGCATCTGCGGTACGCAACGCCTCCCGCTCCGTGCGCTGCAGCGCCCATTCCTCGAACGCAAGTATTATGTTGCGAGTTGGCCAAGGTTCTATCGCAGGGCGAAGAAATCTAGGAGCCATGTTGCTGAGATAGCCGAAGCTATAGGGCAGTCGGCTGCGACGGAGGGATTGCATTCTGGCCGACATAAGGTCGTCCATGTCCATGACAATGCGCAAGTTTGGAGCCAAGCGTCTCAACTCGCCTAGAAGACCTGTGCAACGTACCGAATCCAGATAAACGAAGTCGGGCTCCTCGGAAATTACAGCGCGAGCCAGCTTTCGGTTTTTTGACGGCGCATCAAACAGCGCACATTGGAGCGGAATAGGGCGAAGCGTGAGAAACCTGAACACGAAAAAACCGATGGCGCGAAGGAGAGCGCCGGGTTCTCCTGTCTCCAGCGCAGAGCGCAACCGGACCTGCCGCACTTCGAAAGACGCAGCAAGTGCGTCTTGGATAAGAAGTAGCGTCCGGATCCGCCCGTTTGGTGTTGCATCCTTGAGATCGCGAGTCAGTACGGCGACGACACGGCGTGTCATGAGGTTTCCTAATTATCCCAACCTAGGATTGCCCGGATCCCTATTGCGGCGCACCACAACGGATCCATGGGGCCTGGAATTTGGAAAGCGGACTTAGCGAAATCTTTCTAGGCTCAGCAATGCGGGGTATGCCTTCTCGGCTCTCGTTGCAGTCAAATCCACTGATTCCTACCCTTATGGCACTTATGGCACTCTGGACTAATAGACTGCTGTATGCGTGACTACTCGGGTAAAAAATAAACAAAATCAATGGACAGACCGGAACTAAACGGCCCTCATTCCTATGTCAAAGGGGGTCGAATCTTGAAAAACAGAGCCCTCATGACGTTGCCCCCGATATGACCTCGTTCAGAGGGAGAATCCGTTCTGGTTATGCCCCTGGTTGGGGCGTGCTGCAAACTCCGTCGGTGTGAGCCCGTCAAGGCTCGTGTGTGGTCTGAGTGTGTTGTAGTCGGTCCTCCATGCTTCGATGATCTTGCGTGCTTCGGGCAGGCTGGCGAAGAGATGCTCGTTGAGGCACTCGTCGCGCAGCCGGCCATTGAAGCTCTCGATGAAGCCGTTCTGGGTTGGCTTACCCGGTGCGATGTAGTGCCATTCCACACCCCGTTCTTCCTGCCAGGCCAGGATGGCGCGCGAGGTCAGCTCGGTGCCGTTGTCGCTGACCACCATACAGGGCGTACCCCGCATCTCGATGGCGCGGTCCAGCTCGCGGGCCACCCGGTCCCCGGAGAGCGAGTTGTCCACGACCAACGCCACGCATTCCCGGCTGAAGTCGTCCACCACAGTAAGCACCCGGAACTTGCGGCTTGATGCCAGTGCGTCAGACACAAAGTCCAACGACCAGCGTTGGTTCGGCCCTTGCGGGATCGCCATCGGTGCCCGCGTGTCCACAAAGTCACCGTTGGTAGCCTAGAGAATCCGATTATCATTTAGGCTCAGGACTCATTGATTGATCCAGAAGATGACGGTTGCGGCGATGCAGATGGCTGAGAAGAAGGTGTGTGCGCATCTGTCATAGCGGGTATGGATGCGTCGCCAGTCTTTGAGCCTACCGAACATGTTCTCGATCTTGTGCCGCTGACGGTAGAGTGTGCGGTCGTGGGCGATCGGTATTTTACGATTGGACTTTGAGGGAATGCACGGGACGATGCCGCGTGCGGCCAGGGCGTTACGGAACCAGCCGGCGTCGTAGCCTCTGTCGCCGAGCAGGGCTTTAGCTGGTGGCAACGCATCGAGCATCAAGGCTGCACCTTTGTAGTCGCTCATCTGGCCTTCGCTAAGCAGCATCACCAGCGGGCGTCCTTCGCCATCACACACCGCGTGCAGCTTGGAGTTCAGGCCGCCCTTCGTGCGTCCGATACGTCGGGGAACAGCCCCTTTTTGAGCAGGCTGGCAGCGGTGCGATGGGCCTTGAGATGCGTGGCGTCAATCATCAGCCGCTCAGGCTTGCCGCCCTTTCTCGCCAGTTCGGCGAAGATGCGCTTGAACACCCCAAGACGGCTCCAGCGGATGAAGCGATTGTAGATCGTCTTGTGCGGACCGTAATCCTTCGGTGCGTCACGCCAGCGCAGCCCATTGCGGATCACGAAGATAATCCCCGAGATCACACGCCGATCATCGACCCGCGCGACGCCATGGGACAGTGGAAAATAAGGTTCAATCCGGCACATCTGCGCCCGCGACAGCCAAATCAGATCACTCATCGAAGCACCTCCCGGTGCCATCAATGAATCAATCAATCCGACAATCCGCAAGAAAATTAATAGGTCCTGATCCTAGCTACCGAAACGACAAGGCCGATGTCGCCTCGCTCTGGAATGGTTGCCAGTTCAGGGGCGTTCAGAGCTGTAATCCGGAACGGAACAGGCAACGTCTCTTTGCATTCTTACACTCAACGTTAGAACGCTCAAATCCTGTGCCGTTTATTACCATCCCTAAGCTGCTCGCGCAGCTGGGATAAGGCGAAGTCATCGGATTTATTCGTCGCGTTACTGGTTATCCCGGCTTATCCATTGGCGGAGCAGCCAATCGCGTCCTCCGGCAATCGCCGTGTCCTCCGGATATTCGCTTGCCTCGGTCTCGTCCTGAAAGACCAGGGTTTTTGAGCGTGATGGTGGCCAACCGGTTGGCGCGGGTTGACCAGCTTTGCGCCTGCACATATATGTCCGATCCTTCCAGGTCTGGAATCCGTCCTTGGACGGGCCCGTAGCTCAGTGGTAGAGCATCTGACTTTTAATCAGAGGGTCGCTGGTTCAATCCCAGCCGGGCTCACCATTGCTGTATATCGCTGTCGCGGCGTGACGCCCGCCGTCTGCGTGAGACTTGGGCAATTTTCGCAATCGTGGACTTGAGATCCCTGACCGGGCGTGGCGTGCCTCAAGAATCAGTGTTAGCGACGGAAGGCGCTATCGCGGGATCGGTTCTCGGGGCTCCGATTTGCGCTGCGATGGCGGCAAACCAGCTCTCAGCGAAGACACTACTAGCGACTACTGGTGTCCCGTTGCGTCCGCGCATTTCGCCCACGCGGCCGAGGGCTTCGAGAAGCGCCTGCGCGAGCGTTTCGGTCCCAAGATCGTCGAGCCAGATCATGGCGGGATGATCGGCAAATTCACGCATGCCCCAGGGGATGCGCGTCGCAAGAACGATAAGCCCAGCAGCAAGTGCCTCAAACATGAGGCCGCTGGTACCGGGGCCATATTTCGCCGTGTCATAAGGCAATACGAGGATGTCGATACTGTAGAGAAGGGCCGCGAATGCGTCGGCGTCCAGATGCTCGCAATGGATCTCCACCCGTGAATCGCTGACCCATTTGCGCGCAACGTCCGTCGCTAGATCCTGTTCGCGCTGCGACAGTCCGTTAGGCGACAACTGGCATGCGATGATAGCGGGCTTTGCACACCTCAGTGCAGTACTGATGATGCGGTTGTAATGCTCGGCGCCTTTTTCCAAGCGAAAAGCACCGATAAGACCAATGACGATCAGCGCGTTCAGTGCGCGGGGTGAGGTAGCGGGAGGCTGTCGCACCGGGATCGATATCAGGGATATCCTGCGCCCCGTCCGCTTTGCCCAGTGATCGATGGCGACGCGTGTGTCCGACACCATGGCAAAGGCTGGATCGCGGGCGAGCCAGCGGACGATGCGATCGAGGATGCGCGCACGCAGACCGGCGCCGACAATGCCGGCAGCATCGCGGCGCATCATAAAAATGGCCGTTCCCTTACCTCGGCGTCGACTGAGCATTGCGGCAAGTGCGAAAAGAACGAAGTCCAGCGGGCTTGGGTTGGGAACCAAGATAAGTGTTCGTTGTGGTGCATTGAGATAGTGCAGGAAAGCTGCCATGCTCATCGTCCATCGCCTCAGCCTGTTTGACCGGTCGATTTGCGGCTGCCCTCCGCCGCCCATCGGCCGGAAGGGCGCAAAGGTCAGCGGGCGGAATTGGCCGAGCGCCTCTTCGAGCGCGGCAAGATAATCTTCCTGATGACCGCCGGGCACACGGCCGGTCACCATGTCATAAATCACGATGGAGGTTTTCGACATCACAACTTCTTGAATGAGATTGACGCCTAGCGCTACTTTCGCGCCAAAAACGCCTTGGGGCAACCTGAGTTAGTGAGCTCCATTCCGGGCCTTGCTGCTGTGCCGTGGGTTATGCTTGTCTCCAAACGCCGAAGATCTTGGGCGTCGGTCCGGCTCGGCAAGATAACGCTGTCTGGAGCTAGATTATGGGAATTCGGTTCGTGGATGTACGGGCGATGCAAGCCTTTTTGCCGCCGTTCGCTCACCGCGCCAACTTAAAAGATTCTAACACTCGGTGTGTTAGACTGCTATTTTACCAACGAGCAGCTCGTGGCGTTCTTGAAGAAGCATGAAATCCCGCACCGAATTCTGGGGGCGGCCGAGATCAGTACAACGACCGGTTTCAAATGGGCGGATGACCGCCAACGCTATCTTCGCAATGTCCATCAGAAACTCTGTTCCGGTATCTCGGATTGCTGGAGGAAAATATTCATTCGATGGATTTCAGTGCCTATGAAACGCCAACATTTGTGCATGATCTTAACTTGCCGATCTCCCACGAACTGGCGGAATGTTATGATATCATATTTGATGGTGGGACTACAGAGCATGTCTTCGCCAGCCGCGGCCTTTTGCAACATTGCGTCCCTCGCCAAGATCGGGTCGGTTGTCATCCACGCAAACCCGGTCGATTTCATGAATCACGGCTATTACAATTTCTCTGCGGAGCTCTTTGACGACTTTTACACAGCAAACGGATTTGAAAAGATTCGGGGCAAAGTATCTTGCCTCTCCGGCTCATGATGAAATCGCGATTGATCGTTTCTATCTGGAGTTCGATCCAGCCGCCGTGGGGTTTTCTCTGCAGCCCTTATATCGCATGTTGTTTTTTGGCGCCTACCGTAAAACGGGTCGGCAAAAATTTACGGTTCACAACAGGCTGATCACAATCATAAGGTGTGGAAGCATGGGGAGCAGATGAATAACACGCCGCCCAGGGCGCGGAACGTGTTGCGGCAGCTAGCAAAGGCGACCGCACACAATCCCATCTCTTGGCGCCTTCCTTCGCCGCAAGCGGCTCGTCATGCGCGCGAAGCGCGTTGAGCTTTGATGGCGTTCCGTCCGTCAATTTCCGAGTTGCCTACGATCAGTGTGATGATGCCGTCCTACAATCACGGCGCCTTCCTGCAAGCCGCGATCAATTCTGTGCTAAGTCAAAGATACCCGAAATTAGAATTCATGATCTTCGACGGCGGCTCGACCGATGGGAGCGCCGGCATCATTCAGAGTTATGCTGACCGGCTCGCCTATTGGATCAGCCAATCCGACGGCGGTCAAGTAAATGCGCTCAACCAAGGATTGGCGCGCGCTACCGGCGATGTAATCGGCTGGCTCAATTCCGACGATCTCTATACCGACGGAACACTTGCTAGAGTTGGAAGGTATTTCGCGGAGCATCCGGATATCATGCTTCTGCATGGCGATTGCCTCATGGTCGACGAACATGACGCGATTTAAGCATCTCACGCCCGGCGCGACATCGACTTGTCGGGGATGGCCTATCGCTGCGCCATCATTCAGATGACGACTTTCTTCCGCCGCGAGCTGGTCGAACGCATTGGCTCGTTCGACATACAATTTAAGTACGCCATGGATTACGATTATTGGTTGCGCGCCGTCGCGGCATTTCCGGATTCTATCGCCTATCTTCCCGAGCCGCTTGCTTGCTATCGTTTCCATGACCAGTCGCAGAGCGCGAGAGACATCCTGCCCGCGCTGTTTGACGAAATCGCTGTGCGTCGTAAGCTGGTAACTGCCGAGCCCCAACCAGAATGGCTCAAACCGATCCGTGCGGATATTTTTCGCGGTCCTCTTACGCGCCTTTTAGCCAACGCGACTGACGAAGCGGCGTTCCCGGTGGTTGTGGCCTATCTTCGTAAGACGCTTGGTGAAAAGGGTTTCGGGGAGGACGAGTGGGAGGTGCTTGGCCAATTCCTCGTGTCACCCATTTCCGCCCCACAAATCGAGACACGAGGGTTGGAGATATTGGCGAAGATTGAGTCTGCTTGGCTGGATGTCTGCGCGGGCGCGGGCCGACGCTCTTCCAAGTGGCTTGCCGATACATTGGTGGAACTAGGCTGGCGCCATATGCGAGCTGCGCACGTCGGGCGCGGTCTCGGCTTGTTTCGCCGCGCATTCGGGATACGGCCTGCGGCTATTAACAAAGTGGTGCGTTGGCGGCTGATTGAAACGCTGTTGCGCGCAAAGATCGATCACTCGACTTTTCTTTATCTTCGCGGAATCAAGCGAAAAGTCAAAGCAATTTTCTATCCAACGATCAATGGCTGATCGCGTGCGTTTATTTTCTCGTAACAAGGGCTGGAGCGTACCGCTGATTGTTAAAATATGCCAAATGCTTGCGCTGTAAATTGGACTGACCTTGCTTACGTCCTGTCCCGCCGTCTCAACGGTGATCCAGCACGAGATCGCCCCTCATCTAGCCGGAAACAGGGGCGTTTATCATTTCGGCGATACCAAAATCTCTAAGGAGCGATACTTCTCGCTTAGGCGTTTACCAATCTGGTAAGCTGACTGCGGCGTGTTAAAGGTGACGAACAAGCGGCCATCGCTCGGCACGCTATCAGGGTGCAGTATTGGAACGCCTGCAAAGGATTGGCCCTGCTTTCCGGGATCCTCATCCACGTAGAAATCAACGACGCCCCTAAGCGCCGTTCCAAGCCATACACCTGCCCCACCAACGCCGAACAGACCGATCTTTTTGTTCTGGGCATTGTCGCGAACAAAGGTCAACAGCTTGAGCGACCACTGGATGGCTTCCAGTGCATCTCGGCGCAGGACCTCGCAATCTGCAGCAATGGGCTTTTCGTCGCCAACCATTGCAATAAACCCGATCTCGATGGCCGATAGACCCTCCAAGGCGTGAGTGACCTTAAGTTGGGCTTGATTTAGCGCATATTTCAAAGTCTCGGGAACGAAGTGCGAGCAATGTTCCAAGATGAAGAAATCCGTATAAACTTGCCTGAAGCATGGGACGCGCACAACGATATGCCCGCTCGGTGCGAGTAGGGATGCGGCCTGCCTGAATACTTCTCCCGGCTTTAGTAAATGTTCAGCCACATGAGAAAGTGTGATGAGGTCGAACCGTTCAGTGACTTTCGCGAGGTCGCCAGAATAAAAACGCGCGTTGGGAATCGAGAATATTTCCTTTTCGTAAATCTCCCCTAGCTCAAAACCTGCCACACTCCAGCCCGGCATTTCGTCCTTGAACTCAGCAAGGAAACGACCAGGGCCACAGCCGAAGGTCAAGCATCGAACCTTTCGCCGGCAACCCGATCAACTCCGAGATTTTGCGGACCGCCAACCTGTCACGGCTAACGATCTGGCCATCCCGATACTCGATCTGGCGTCCCGCCGTTTTAGCAATTGAATAGTCTTTCGCGTAGAGCGCAGACATCGCCGCATTCCAGTTGCCGTCAATATATTTCTGGATGTGACCGCAGTCTCGGCACTGCAGCAATGTGAACGGGTACAGGCGATCCGTCCGCACCGTCGCCCTGCTTAATTTTAAGTCAGCGGCAAAATTGAATAGCAGGCCAGCTCCGCAGACGATGCAGGATAAACCGGCAACATCGGTGCCAATTCTACGCTCATTGAATTTTGTTCCATGGCAGCGTAGAATCTTATTAGCCAGCCAGATTAGCTGCAAGAGCAACACTTTCTATATGATTGACATACCGGTGCCCTGACCCCGAGGTCATCTTAAACAATTTCCAATTTGCGTGAGATAATCGCGTCGGTCGGGGATTGAACTCATGGATTTCTTGAAGGCGTGATACGGCAATATGCCTCTTAAAAGCCTGCCGCGGATGCATGTCGGTCAAGCACCGCTGTAAAGGTTCTTCGCCATTTCTTGAGGTGCCGACAGCAAATTTTCCCAAGTCGCAATTATTTTGTCGATGTCAAAGTCCTGACAGCGGCGCTGACCATTCTTGCAAAAATCGTCACGCATTGCATCACTCTCGATCATTCTAAGCATAGCGTGAGCAAATTGTTGAGGATCACCAGCGTCGACTAAGAGACCGCTACGCCCCCCTTCAAGCACGTCTGATGGACCTGAGGGACAATCGGTAGCGATGACGCAGGTACCACAAGCCATAGCCTCGACCAAAACCAACCCGAAACTTTCATAAGCTGAGGTGAGGAGCAACGCGCGGGCTCGCGCCATATAGGCATATGGGTTCTCCTTTCGGCCCAGAAGCTTTATGTTATTACTCAAACCCGCGCTCGCTATCCAGGCTTCTATCGCTTCTTTGCAATCGCCGTCGCCAATACAAAGGACAGAAAAATTCTGGGTCGTTTTGCGAAGATAGCACATGCCTCTACGAGGAGCCGATGGTTTTTCCCTGGCGTTAACCGCGCTACATGAACAAACACCCGCTGGTCGGAAGGCACTACCGGAAAGTCGACCGGCGCCTGCGCATATCTTCGTACTTTTGCGACTGCGATAGGGTTTGGTACCGTGTGGATTAGCGTGGCCGGCACATGGAAGTGGTGAATCAAGATCTTGCGCGGCACCCTTCCGATGGAATCGTTATCCAGTCCGCCGCTGTGCAGGCATGTTGCAGTATCCACTCCGAACACTTGCGATGGATGGGATTTACGAAAATCTGCCGATAAAAAATAAACTCATGAATATGAAGGGAAGCCGAGTAATGTCTCCCGGTTATCAGACGCAGGAGCCACAGATACCCGACAATCGGTTCAAGAAAGCCGATTAACGCGGTTTGTGGCGGGGATTTTGCAATCGCTCGCGCCAGCCGCTTCAGGATTACAAACCTACGTAGTAATTTTCCGAATATTCCAGAAGGTTTTGCTTTGGTCTCGGATTCTCTCAACAAGAAGGTTAGCGCGATATCGTCTCTTAACTCATGTCGGTGGATGCTATGCTCGACGCAGATAATTTTAACCACATGGCCCCGACGTGCGATGCCATTGGCCACGTCGATGAGGACTTGTTCGGCGCCCCCTCCGCATAAGGATCGGGTAACAAAAGTGACCGAGCTCATTCGCGAGAGAGGTCCATTGTTACCGCCGTTCAGTTGCGTAGCCGTTGCCAAGAAACTGCGTGCCAGTGGGGTCGATCTTGAAACGGACGCAGCGGCGGGAACCCACGATTTCCTCAAATGCGGCACGCTTGTTCGGTGGCACTACCATGAGAAGAAAACCCCCACCGCCGGCCCCGCAAAGTTTGCCACCCAGCGCGCCATGGTCCCGGCACGATTCGTAGAGCGTGTCGATTTCGCCCAATGACACGCCTGACGCGAGCTTCTTCTTAATCTGCCAGGACTCGTGAAGCATCGCGCCGATGCGTTCGGGGATGGTGTCGGGCGAGCGTTGATCTTCTAGAATCACCTGGGATTTCATTGACAAGCTTGAGCAGATGGCCGAGCTCGGTATCGACTTTTTTGTCTGTCGTGTTCTGGACCTGCTCGGCGACCACGTGCGTCGCACGCCTCTTAATACCAGTATAAACTAGCACCATCCAGTCAGTAAGGATGGAGAGCGCGGTACCTGATATGTTGATGGGCGTAATTCGGTATTGGTCCCCACTTAGGTCAAAGCGGTTGATACCTCCGAAAGTCGCATGCAGCTGATCCTGGACGCCAACATTCTCCTTGAGCAATACCTGCTCGGTATAGATAGCCGCGCGCGCGAGCTCCATGCGGGTACGGGGGATACCGCAAAGGTGGGACATCACGTTGACGAAGCCTACGGTGAAGGCGGACGAGCTACCGAGACCGGCCGAGGCGGGCATATCGGACTGAATTGAAAAATCGGTTGGTTCATTCCAGTGATAATGCTTCACAAGCTCGCGTACGACCGGATGTTCGATTAAGTCCGCATTATCCACCTGCTCCACCTTCGAGTAGCTCAGTCGGAATCGATAATCCACGTAGGCGCCGAGCCTAAGCGCGCTGATATAGATGTATTTGTCGATTGCGAAGCCGAGTACAGCGCCAGGCGAGCGCTGGAAATAGGAGGGGTAGTCGGTCCCTCCACCAAATAGGCTCACGCGCAACGGCGTCTTTGTCGTACAGATCATGTCCAGCCCCCTACAGACGCCATTTTAAATCTTCGATGAGAAGGCTAAGGCCTTCACTGAGGTGGAACCGCGGTGTCCACCCGGTCTTTTTAAGAAAAATTCCACTGTCGAGGACCTTGTGTGAGGTGCCAGTGAATGTCTCGGACGGATAGACGATGGGAATTTTCCAGTTGAGAGCCTGGAGGGTTGCCTCGGCGGTCTCGCCAATCGTGACCGGCTGGTTGGCAGCGCAATTGAGTATGCGGTTCTCAAAGGCGGCGTCGGCAGCGAGGATCGCCTCGATCTGGTCTTCAACATAGAGACACTCCCGCACTGTTCCGGGCGAGCCCCAGACGGAAAATTCTGACTTGCCAGCGCGCTGTTCGTCGATAGCCCGAGCGGCCATGCCGCCGATGAAATGGGAGCGATCGGATTCGAGATGGTCGTGTGGGCCGTAGACAGTGGCGAGCACGCAATGGAGCCATTTGAGTCCATATTGCGTTGCATAAACTTCACAACCTCGCGCGAGTGCCATTTTGGCAAGCCCATAGGCGCGCACTGATTCGTGCAGCGGCCCCGCGCCAAAAAGGCTTTCGTCCATTGGTGTGTTGCGCTCTGGATAGGTGCAGGAGCTTCCGGTGGAGATAAGCTTGGCTTGCGGTTGGTGCATCGCCCATGCTTCGATAATGTTGGTATGAATACGCATATTGGTATCAAACAGTGTTGCCGGAATCTCGTATTGGCGTTGACCGGTGCGCTGGAAGGTGACGAGGTGAAAGATGCGGGCGACCTTGGGCAATGTTTGGAAAAGTTCCTGCACCGTCGCGCGGTCGCGCAGATCGCCATCGGCGCGCACGATCGCGGTAAAGGGGATTTTCCGGGTCTGGAAATAGACACTCATATTGCGCCCGATGAATCCGTCGCCTCCGACGATAAGATTGAGCTCACTGCTTGAGGGCATTTTGGTACCATTCAATCGTGGACCTAAGCCCATCATCCAGCGATATAAAGCGCGAGAAATCAAAATCGGCACGCAACCGCGCGTTGCGGCAGGAGCGGTGATCGACGGTGCTGGTCGCCGCGCCCTTTGTTACGATCTCGCGCTCCGCGCCTGTGAGCGCCAGAACTTTCTCGGCCAGACGGCGGATCGAGACATTCTCGCCGCTTCCGAGATTGTAGACGCCGCTTCGACCGCGCCAAATGAGGCTACGGCGAAAGATCTCGCATACGTCACCAATATAGATGAGGTCGCGGCTTGCCTCGGGATTGCCCCGCACGGCGAAAGGGCCAGTCGATGTGAGCGCGCGTATGACGAAGGCTGGCACGACATGGGCCTTAGCCTCATCGAGGCTGTCGTAGGGGCCATAGGGATTGGTAAGACGGAAGGCAAGTGTGTGTGTGCCGAATCTGGTCGCGAAGAGACGGCCATAAAGTTCCGCGATGCGTTTGGACCAGCCATACATGAGCTCACCCGCATGGGGATCGCGGCCAAGGTCAAGGGGCGCCCCATCGTCGAAATTGACTTCATCGGCGGGATAAACAGCGATGCTGCTGGCAGCGCGAACCTCGGTAATTCCTCGCGCGGCACAGAATTCATAAACGCGTCCGGCAATTTCGACATTGCGAAGGAGAATTTTGGTCTGGGCTTCAGCAAAATTGGCGGCGTCGTAGCGATAGGCTGCAACATTAATCGCGATCGCCTCGGGTTCTACCGCAAGGGATTTGAGGTCGGCGAAGCGATGGACTGGAACACCGTCGATTGGCGAACCTGAAGAACTCACTGGTAGTATGCGTCCCACGTGCGGCTTGAGCGCGCGCATGAGATTGCGGCCGACGAAGCCGCTCGCGCCGAATAGCACGACAGTCCCGGGCATTCGGTCAGGGGGCGTGGTGACCATAATTCTCCTTGTCGATAACGACTGGATCCGGCACCGGCACAATGAACGCGCCACCCTTCATGATGTAGTCGCGCTTCTTGCGCAGGAATTCGGAAAGGAAATTCCATGGCAGGATGAGATACGCGTCGGGTACGGGGGCAGTTTCCTCATCGATGATGGGAATGCGTGCGCCTGGAATTATCTTGCCGATCTTGAGCGGGTTGCGCTCGACTGCTACTGGCACGAGATCGGTGGTGATATGGAAAGAATTGAGTGTAGTGGCGCCCTTTGCGGGCGCTCCGAAAGCGTGCACGATCTTGCCGCGTGTCTTGAAGTCGCGGAGAATTGCGAGCAGTTTGTCGCGGATTGCCCATACCCGATCCGCAAATGCTCGATAGGTTTCGATGCGGTCATAACCCCTCGTGCTCTCCTCGGCTTAGGTAGCGGGCGACAGAACTCTTCAACCCTGCGCGTTCCCTTCTTGGCCACCAACAGCTCCAGTGAGCCGCCATGGATTGGCAGTAGGTCCACGCGATAGACTTCCAGGTCGAACTGATCGAACAGCTTCTGTATCGAGCGCACGGTCCAGTAGGTCAGATGCTCGTGATAGATATTGTCGAACTCCGTGTTCTTGAGAATTTCGCCCAGATAGATTGCCTGAACACAGAAGGTGCCGCTACGGCCGATAAGTCTCGCGACGCCCTCAGTGGCACTATGCAGCTCTTCCAAGTGGAAGAATACACCCGCCGCTGTCACTAACTTTGGCGCGCCGCGGGTCTTGATGATTTCTTCCGCCGCAGCAACATTGAAGAAGGCGTTTAACGTGTCGGCTCCTTCCCTGTTGGCTTGGGCCGCAAGATTGGTGGCCGGCTCTACGCCTGTCGCTTTAATGTCGTACTTGGCATAGGTCTTGATCCAGGTGCCGTCATTGGAACCGACATCCACCACTCGATCGCCAACCTTCAGGCCTAGTTCCTTCACCAGCCGGGCGGTGGAATCCTCAAAATGCTGGCGCAGCGTGCTGGTCGTGCCGGAGACATAATAGTATTCGGAGAACATCGTCTCCTTGGGCACCGTGTGATCGATTTGTACCGTGGTGCAATCGTGACAGAACCAGACCCGCATCGGATAATAGGGTTCTTTGCGGTCAAGCTGTTCCGGCAGCAGAAGGCTGTTGCAATGCGGCTGGTCTCCCAGGTCCAGGAATTGCTCCAGGTTGGTTCCACGGCAGACGCGGCACACCGGCATGACGAACTCCTTGTTGGCGCCGCGGCGTTGGTCCGGGCGTTCGAGATTAGACACAGGGCTGGACGGGGGGAAGCCTTGCGGGATCATCCAAAAGGTGTTGGTTGGCCTGGATGAAGGCGTTTGCCTGAGCCAGGGTTTCCGGCGTGCCGATATCCAGGAAATCGGCTTTTGCCGCCATCACGCCGATACGCGCGCCACCTACTAGCCACTGGGGAAAACAATCAAACTCGATGCTCATGCGCCTGGGCTGCAGCGCTAGGAGATGCGCCCTCAGCAGGTAGATACCGGCGTTGATCCAGCCTGCGCCCGGCTGCTTCTCACGAAAGCCCTTCAGCAGTCCATCCGCGCCAATGTCCAGCGAGCCGAAGCGAGAGGCGTCGGCAATCTCCTTCGCGATTATCACGCCGCTCAGCGACTGGTCGCGACTTAACCAGTCCTGCGCAGGCTTGAGTGACACGAATGTGGCGCTGTCGCCGTTCAGCGCAAGGTAGTGATCGTCCTTATGCTGGGCCGCGGCGAAGACCACCGCACCACCGGTGCCCAACAAATCGGGTTCGACGGCCACCTGCAGTGTGATGGGACTCTGCTCGCGGGCGGCCCAATCTTTAACTTGGTCAGCCATGTGACAGGCGGCCAACACGGCATGATGCTCGCCCTGCGCCGCGACCCACCGTGTCACCCAGTGCAGAAAGGGCTGACCTGCCACCTTGACTAGAGGCTTGGGTACGCCAGGCGCGACATCGCGCAGCCGCCTACCTTCGCCGCCGACCAGGATGATGGCGCTCATGCCTGACTTCAGACGTTCGAGAAGCGGCGGTTGCGGATCATGGTGTAGCCTTTGATCAGCTCGTGGATGCCACGCTCCAACGACCAGTCAGCCGTCCAGCCGGTCGCTTCGAGTTTGTCATTGGAGACAATGTAGTCGCGCTTGTCGGGATCTTCGCCCACCGGAGCTTCCAAATAGACGAAGGACGGCACGATCTTTTTGATGCGTTCGCACAGGTCCAGCTTAGAGAGATTGGCGCTCGATAAGCCCACATTATAGGCGTTGTTATTCATCCTGCCGTAATTGGTCATGGCGTGCATGAAGCTTTTGGCTACATCACGGATATGAATGTAGTTGCGCTTAAAGTGGCCTTCGAAAATTACCGCTGTGCGATCGGTAACGGCGCGATGTGTGAAGTCGTTGACCAATAGGTCGATGCGCATGCGGGGTGACATGCCGAACACCGTGGCAAGCCTCAGCGTGACGCCATTGCCGCTTTCGAGGATCGCGCGCTCAGCGTCGCATTTGGTTGTGCCATAGAGCGAGATCGGCTTGAGCGGCGTCTCCTCGGTGCAAAACTTATCCTTCTCGCCAACGCCATAGCCTGAATTGGTGGTGGCGAAGATGATCTTTTGGTTTTTGCTTGCCAGCTTGGTTAGCATCACCACGGCGTCGCGGTTGATGGTGATGGCGTTGATGGGATCAATCTTGCAGATCGGCGCACCCACCAGAGCCGCCAACGGCAAAATCACGTCATGCTTGGCGACCAATTCCTTCACCAGCGCTTCGTCGCGGGCATCACCTTTAACCGGGTTGAAGCCCTCATAGCGGCAGCAGGGGGCCAGCACCGTGTCACCCTCGCCAAAACGGTCGAGCACTGTCACAGAATGGCCAGCCTCCAGCAGCATGGGCACCATCACGGTGCCGATATAGCCGGCCCCGCCGGTGACCAGAATGCGCTCGCCCATTTGCCCTTAACCCCGTGAATGCTAAAAATCCCGAGTTGCGATACCCCAGCCTACGCCGCCGGTCCAGCCCGGATTGCGTGAGCAAGGGATTTTGCCGATATTGGGCGGAAAATCAAGGGAATAAGGCATATGACGGTGGCTCTCGGCCGGCTGACACAGGACGGGATTTGGGTGTCCGGTGGGCCCCAAAAGGCGCCAGCGGCCATCCCTGGCCTTCTGCTGGACCGGGACGGGGTATTGGTCGAGGAAGTCAACTATTTGCATCGCCGCGAGGACGTGCGACTGGCCCCTGGGGCGGGCGCCCTGTTGCGCTGGGCGGCGGACCAGGGTCTGCCGGTTGCTGTGGTCACCAACCAAGCAGGAATTGCGCGCGGAATGTTCGATTGGGACGATTTTCTATCAGTCCAAGAGGAAATCGGCCGGCAGTTGGCGGACGAGGGCGCGTCCGTGGACTTGACTTTGGCCTGTCCTTTCCATCCCGAACATACGGCGGGGTGGAACGAGTCCCATGCGCATTGGCGCAAGCCTGGCCCAGGGATGCTTCAACTCGCCGCAGAATTGCTCAACCTTGATCCGAGCCTAAGCTGGATGGTGGGAGACAATGAGAGTGACGTTGCCGCGGCCCGGGCCGCCGGTCTTAAAGGCGCGCTCCATCTCCTAACCGGTCATGGTGCCACTTACCGCGATGCGGCTCTTGTACTCGCTACGCCCCGTTTTGAGGTCGTCCCTGTCGACGATCTTCTCGGTGGTCTGACGGCCTTGTGCGACCGCTATCACCGAGTATTTTGAATTGTCGGTGAGCCGCACGACGCCTCGTTATGTCGTGATTGGTTCCGGCCCATCAGGCACGGCCGCTGCCGCAGCGCTTTTGGATGCGGGCGCCGAGGTTGTCATGGTCGACATTGGCGCGGACCTGACGGCGGCAAGCCGCGGTCGTGCGGCCCGCCTGGCCGCATCTGCGCCGACCGATTGGCAGGCTGAGGACCGACAATGGATCGCAGCGGGGCTTGATCCGGCGGCCAATCATATTCCGCTAAAAACTCTTTTCGGCGAGAGTTTTATGTACGGACGTGAAATACCGCTGCCGAAGGGATTTCGCACATTGGCCAAGCCGATCCTTGGGCGGGTTCAGCCGCGTGTGGGGTGCAACACTGGCTCGCTTCGATGCCCGCGCGCTCGCGGAGTGGCCAGTCTCGGCGGAAGAATTGGGTAGCCATTACGACGCGACTGAGCGTCTTCTCGGCCCAATTGGATCCCCGGTCTCGCATCACGCTATGCATTTAATCGAACGCTGGCGTGCGCAGGAATCTCGCGCTCGCCTTGCTAGACATCTCGGTTGGGCCATCTAGCCTCGCCATCTCACCCGCCTGCAAGCTTTGCGGCATGTGCCTGAGTGGCTGCCCATATGGCTACATCTTTTCCTCCGAGCGATTAGTGCAGCAGTACCGCGGTCGGTCCGGCTTTTCATATCGGCCAGATTTTTTTGTCGAGCGGGTCGTGGAGACAGGCGAGGCCGTGTTGATTACTGGTGTGCGTGGCAGCAACACACGAGAGGAGATCACTGCCGATCGTGTGTTTATCGCTGCGGGCGTGATTGCGAGCGCACGTCTGCTGCTCGCGTCGTTCGGCCGCCCGGGTGATAAGCTTACGCTGCACGATAGCCAATATTTCCTTCTCCCATTCATTGCCCCCGACACCGGCGACGATGCCGTCCATACACTTTCGCAATTATTCCTTCGGCTTAACTCAGAGTCGCAATCCAAGCCGGTAGTTCACGCGCAACTTTATCTCGGCAACGACATTTATGCGCGGTCGATTGCTGCCGCCTTTGGACCGTTGCGCGTACTTGCCCGGCCGTTCGCGAACTTTGCTGGCCGGCATTTGGTACTGGCGCAGGGTTATCTTCCATCCGCGGAAGTTTGGCACCGCAGATCTTACGCTTGATGCCAGTGGCGAGCTTCGCATCACACCCCGGCGCTCGGCAATCACCAGACCCGCAATGCGGAGAGCTTGGCGCGATCTCGCGCGTGCCGGTCGACTTGCGGGCCTTCACGCACTAACCCCACTCGCGAGCGAAGCTGAGATCGGTCGTGGCTACCATAGTGGCGCGACAGTTCCCATGGCAAAGGCGCCGGGAAAATGGCAGAGCGATGTGTGGGGTAGGCCTGCGAGAGCCCAACGGGTGCATTGTGTTGACGCATCTGTGTGGACCGACATTCCCTCCGGACCTGTTACGCTTACCGCGATGGCAAACGCACATCGTATTGCTTTCGAGGCGGCGCGATTGGACTAGGACTCAGCCGATGAAGGTCGCAGTTACAGGAGCTACAGGGTACATCGGTGGTCGTGTGGTCGCCGCCTTGCGCCGCCTTGGTCATGTACCAGTGGCGCTATCTCGGCACGCTCCTCGGGATGCCAGCATTGGTCATATCCCTTTCGACCTCGCGGGCGATACCCTGCCTGTCGTGGCACTTCGAAATGTAGATGCAATCGTTCACTGCGCCTGGGATTTTTCTGGACGAGGATTAACCAGCTCCCGACGTGTAAATGTCGCGGGCGCTGAACGTCTCCTCACAGTAGCCAAGGAAGCGGGTATCTGCCGCTTGGTGGCCATCTCAACGATGAGCGCGTTTCCCGGATGTCGGTCTCTCTACGGACAAACTAAGTGCGAAGTCGAAAAATTGTTCCTGGCGGCGGGCGGCCTCGTCATCCGGCCTGGGCTCGTTTGGGGTGATCAGCCAGGCGGTATGATGGGAACCCTAGATCGGCTAGCACGCCTGCCAATTTCGCCGGTCATTGCGGGCGGCGGGCGGCTCTATCTTATCCATGCTGACGATCTGGCGTCGCTGGTGGCGTCGGCGCTAGAGAGCTCGGTATGGTCGGGGGGGCGGACTATTACCGTCGCTCATCCAAGAAGCTTTGGATTGGGCGATATTCTGGCTGTCCGCGCGCGACAAGCAGGGCGCCGGTGCATTCCTGTGCCGGTACCGTGGCCACTCGTCTGGCTAGGAGTTCGTCTTGTCGAGACCATCCTGCCGCGGTCTGGATTCCGGAGCGATAGTGTTATCGGTCTCGTTCACGCCTGTCCCACCCCACGCTTCGACAGCCCGTTGGAAACTCCTGGTATGCCTCATTTGCGCGAATTCGGACTTTGACCTTAACGGTGTCGCACCATGTCAAGCAGCATCGTGAAGAAGGCGCTGGCGATCAGCTGAAGTCCCAGGACGGTCAAGGTCGCCGCCGGCGCAAGCATGCGGTCGGCCTGAACGAACGCGAACGCACCAAACCCGAACTGGCTCCAGGTCCGGAATGCGAAGGCCACAGCCACGATTCCAACAACAAGGAAAAAAAGTCCCAACGGAATGGCATAGCGGCGGGAGAAGCGCTGAACGCCCGAAACAAAAGCATGATCTGTCTCAAAGAGTTGCTGGGTGTGGGCCATATACTTTGCGAGTATGCCCATGAGGAATATCTGCGTGCCAGCCAGCGTTACGAGCGACGCCACAATGCGGCTGTTTGTGCTAAAGCTCACATGGTCAAGAATGACAGGCCCGGGCGTGAGCATGGCCAACGCGGCGCCTCCGCTCAGGGCCAGAGCCGCACCGGGCACGAGAAATAACGCCGCTGGAGAATAGATGAGAAGGATGCAAAGATGTCGCCACCCGTCGCGCCATGTGCGAAGGTGAGGTGGGCGCGTGCGCCCATCTTTATGCAGCGTGATCGGAACCTCAGCGATGCGAAAGCCGCGGCGCGCCATTTGGAGAATGATCTCACTCGCGAACTCCATGCCGGTTGCCATGATACGCAGACTGCGGAATGCGGACAGCCTAAGGCCGCGCATCCCCGAGTTGATATCGGTGATTGGTGCCCCGTAAAGCAGGCGGCAAATCGCGGTAAGTATCGGCGTGCCAACGAAGCGATGGAGCCAGGGCATAGCGCCAGCATGAATATGTCCGCCGCTGGATGGAAACCGACTGCCCAGAACGAGATCCGCACCCTCGCGCAGTTTCGCGAGCAATCGGCCGCATTCACCGAAATCGTAACTGCCGTCGCAATCAGCATAGACCACGTATGGAGCGCGCGCTGCCGACAAGCCGGCCAGGAGCGCCATGCCATAACCCCGTTCGGCCACCGGGACGATCCGCACACATGCGTTGCGCGCAATTTCGACGGAGCCGTCGGTGCTTCCGTTGTCGGCGACAATTACTTCCCCTATGACTCCAAGCTGGGTGAGCGCACGCTGTGCTTGAGCGATGCTCGCGCCAAGCGTCTCCGCTTCATCGAGGCATGGCATGACGATAGTGACCACAGGCGCGAGATCCGCCTCTGCCTGAGGGGTTTGATCGCATGGGGGGTGCGCGTTAAGCATGGAGCCGATTGAAATATGAAGGGTCAGATGGCAATATTGCCTCCTGCCAATAGACAGTGCTCTTCCTAGGCAGAATCTTCTAACTAACATAGCGAATTGGCTCTCCGACTGGAAAGCGGAGTTTTCGAGGTCGGGCGTGCCCAAAGCGAGATCGCCAAGAACTGGCCTGAAATGGTCCGGCGTGCCCATTGCGGTACTGCTGGCCGGAACTTGGCGGTGCTCCAGCCCGGTATGCTCGGCTCTGATGAAAGAGCCATATTCCAATTCGCATCTGCCTTCGTGCAGGCGCATTTTCACTGGTATGCCGTGGTTGCAAGGTTGGGCAGTAATGCATCCTATGGTCAACTGAATCATGACTTCGCCTGGTTCATTATCCAGGTGCTTCTCTATTTGCCCTATTGGCTTGCTGGTCATGTGCTGCATGGGCTCCAGTCCGCCATTGCGACGCAGGCCTATATGGCTGCGCTGATGAACCTGCCGATCTGGATTTCCATCTGGCTTGGATGGAAAGTGCTTGCACAGGAAGGCCTTGATGGGGCAACGGCTGGATTGATTCTCGCCGGAATCTTTGTCGGCAGTTACGAGATTTCGCTGCTGCCGATGAGTTTGCTTGCCAATATGGGAGGCCCTGCTCATTGTTGTGCAGTTGTTTTGCGCCACAGGCCGCGCGCCAACCGTTCGACGGTTGGTTATTCTTGGGGTCGCAGGGGGCTATCTTGTTGCGCTTCGGCCCTATGCATTGCCTTGCGTTCTTGTGCTTGCCTATCTCGCGTTCGAAAGGAGCGTCGCGGGGTCACGTAAATTTTACGGCTATTGGATCACTGGTTTCGCCGCGGCATTTCTTTTGGGATTTGGGCCGAAATTTGCACTCGCGCTGCCATGGCGGAATTACGCGGCCGACATGATTCCCGTACCCGGGTCGCCCATGTTTGTGGCGACCTATCTCTCACGAGCAGCTGAGGCGTTGGCCTCATTTAGAACGGTTTCCGTTGGTGGTGAATCGGGATTCCCATTGGGGCCAGAAGGGCAGAGTCTTGGCGGATGATTCGGCCTGCGGAGGCTGCTATGGGACGAGCTTTTTCATCGGATTTGCGCGAACGTGTGGTTGGAGAGATCGAGGAGGGCGCCACCCGACGAGAGGCAGCGGAACGCTTTGGTGTCAGCGTGGCCTCTGCGGTTCGCTGGCATCAGATGTGGCGGAACGACGGCACAATCGAGGCCAAGCCCAGTGGCGGGAGCCGTTCGCCGCTAGACGATTACGCCGAGGAGATTGTTGCTTTGGTGGAGGAGCAGCGTGACCGGACGCTCGATGAGATTGTCGCAGCGATGCACAAGCGGCGGATACCCGGCAGTCGCACGGCGCTGTTCCGGTTTCTGGAGCGCTACGGCATCACACTCAAAAAAAGTCCTGCATGCCAGCGAACAGGAGCGGGAAGACGTGGCCGCGCCCGCCGGCGCTGGATCCGCGAGCAAGGGCTGCTTGATTCGACCCACCTTGTCTTTATTGACGAGACCTCGGTGAACACCAACATGACACGCGCTTTTGGCCGTGCTCTGCGAGGAGAACGGGTGGTCGGGTGCGTGCCGTTCGGCGCCTGGAAGACATTGACCTTCGTCGCGGCGCTGCGTTGTGATCGCATGACCGCGCCTATGATGCTCAAGGGGGCAATCAATGGCGAGGCCTTTCTGGCCTATGTCGAGCAATGCCTGGCGCCAACCCTCAAACGAGGCGACATCGTCGTCATGGATAACGTCCCATCACACAAGGTCGAGGGCGTGCAGGACGCGATCGAAGCTGCCGGTGCGAACCTACGCTATTTGCCGCCCTACTCTCCTGACCTCAACCCAATCGAGAAGGCCTACTGCGCCTTCAAGACGTTCCTGCGCAAATGCGCCGAGCGCAGCGAAGATGCCTTGGGCCGTCGCGCCGGCCAATTCGTGCGACGATTACCCGCCGGGGCCTGCGCCAATTTCTTCGCCGATGCCGGATATGCAATATGACCGGAATCCGTTTTAGTTATGGAATCCCGCTCACGGCGCCGTTCATACTGTTCGCCCTGTGGAGCGGTGACCGGGACGCACTGGTCCTCAAAACTGGCGCGATGGCGTTGGTGCTATCGGTGACGTTGCTGTTCCCCTACTGGGCCGGGGACAGTGGTCCGGCCGGAGACCGATTTCTCGCCGGTTATCTTCTCATGTTGCTTCCAGAAGTAGGTAAGGGGTTTAAGCACCTTCTCGACCGACATCGTGCCATGGCGATGGTGGTTTTGCTTCTGGTTGTTGCTTTCCTTCCTGTCTCGCATTCCGGCACAACGTTACGGTCGAATATGCCGTCGGTCGCGCTGCCAACATCGAGCTCTCTCATCCCGTCATTGGGCGCGTGGTGCCTGGGCATTCCGAAACTGTGATTTAAGAGATACCAGTCTGGAATCCGCTCTTTCACCCAGCGGTGTTTGGATGGTGGCAAGCGCTCGCGCTGGTCCAGAATAAATCTATGCTCCTTCCTCTTGGGGTGCCGGTTGCCATCGATTCGCGGCTTGTTCCGCCCTTCGGATTGACACCGCGGCTTGCTTATTTGAGCGGGATTGGTTCACAGACGATTATGGATCCGCGCATCGCGCAAGCTCAACACGTCTATTTTAAGCTGCCATCGTGGATGCGACTTCTTCCCCTGATTGCAGGTGGGTTTGTCGCGCTTGCTTGGATCGTGCTTTTCGGCACAACAGTTTGGCGCGTATTTCTCAGGATACCGCAAGGGCGCGAGGGACATGCCTATGAACCGGTCTGATTGCTGGCATATCTTGAACGAAGGGTTCGTCTTCAGCGCGCCTTCCTTTGTCGAGGCGTCGAGGCAATCAGTCGAATCGCTGGACCGTCGCCGAGTCGAACCCCATTACCAAGTCAAACTGGCGAACGCGACGATCTTTGTCGAAACCGAGGCTGACCTGGAAAACGCGACCGGGGCGTTAGGAGCTGGCCGCTTCCCGCTAATGTGCCAAATGGCCTTGGTTGCGTTGCAACTGCGGCGCGGCTTTGGCCGGGGCGCTGAGTGATGCGCATATGGTTGAAGGCTGTTCTCGAATTTCTCCTGCCTTGGGGAAAAAGGCAAGCTTTGTTGCGTCGGCGTGGGCAGCTCCTCGATGCAATACGTGGCGCGCCTGCGCGGATGCGGTTGGTTTTTTCCCTAAACGCTTCCATGCCAGTAACATCGCGCGTCGCGACCGTCGAGTTGTGTTCGTCTCCGATGTGCCGACCCAGCGCGAGGCCAAGTTGGCATTTGGCCTCAAGCGGGCTGGCTGGGACGTTATTCAGCTCTACCGCGAGAAGACGGCGCTCGCCGACTTCAGTTCGGTTGCGGAGGCTCGACCGTTCCAAAGCCGGTGGCAGGCGGTTGAGTTAGCGCATCATGCCGAAGGCCGTCTATTCCATCACTTTTCCTATGCGGGCGACCAAACGTCTGCTGCGCTCCTCAGCTGCAAACCAGGCCGAGTTATTTTTGACTTTTATGATTATTTTTTCAGCATGGTAGACGGCTTTCCTGACCGGGAGAAGGCAAACCACGCCGAAGTTGCGCATCAGGCTTGGTGCATCGAAGCTGCTGACGCACTCTGTTGTCGCGACATGCAACTGCAATATCGTCGCCATAACACACGCGCGGGTCGGGGCAAGCCGTTGCTACTTTTTCCGGAATATTGCTGGAACAACACGCCGCTTTTGCCGCGTCGTAACGACGGGGAAGTGCATATTGTTCAAATTGGCACCATGGGTCTAGAGGAGAAAGGCCAGGAGGACATTGGTGCCTTCCGCATCCTCGCGCTTATGGTGGAAAGCGGCTGCCATCTTCATATATATCTCCATCCCCTGTTTCCCAAAATTGGAACCCCGGCGTTCGATCGTGACTTCGCCAATTATCTCGATCTGGCGGCCAGAACTGGGCGTATCCATATCTATCCAACTATTTCGCCCGCGCAGATCGTCCAGGAAATTGGACGCTACGACCTTGGCGCGGGCGTTACCAATGCGATGTCATTCGATATTCCGTGGCATCATCACAACCCAGGCCGATTTCCCCTTTGCGGATCCAGCCGAATGTTTGATTATCTCGATGCCGGTCTGGGATTATTGATCCATAAGCAGCTGCATTTCATGTTCAGGACCTTTGGTCGGTTCGGTGTAGCTTTTGACGCCACGTCGATGCTGGATTCGGGAGTGTTCGAAGCCATGCGCAACCGTCCTGACAATCGCGTCGTTACGCAAGCTCGGCAAATGCTGGCAGTTGAGAATAATATAGGCCGCTTGGTCCAGTTTTACGAAAAATTGGCGTGACCCTGTTGCCCGATAGCCAACTCAGTGGGTGCATTGTATTTTGACATCGATTGATGCATATCGTCCCTTTGAAATGAGGCCCTTTTAATATGAGCAAATCAGAAACGCGGTCCGTGACTATCGAGGGACGCATCGGGGAGCCCTGGGTTGATCTCATGGATGGCAAGGCGCTGGTCAACTGGGGCCGCGACGACGAAATTGGGTACAACCAGACCAACCGGCAAACGGAGAAATCGCATTTCTTCCGTACCACTTTTGATTTTCTGACGGACAATCGTGTCAAAGGAGACTATATGGAATTCGGCTGCCACCGCTGCCGCACCTTCCGCATGGCCCTCACAGAGGCGCGCAAGCACAATCTTAAGGACATGCACTTCTGGGCGTTTGACAGCTTCGAGGGGTTGCCCGAACTCGAGCACGAGTTCAGCGTGGAGATCTGGAAAAAGGGTGCGCTCGCAACTTCGGTCGCCGATTTCATGCGTATCGTTAACGACCACGGCATTTACGTGGACCGTGTCCATACGGTGAAGGGCTATTATTCCGACAGTCTCACGCAGCAGCTGCAGGGGCAGCTCAAGGCTACGGACACCAAAGCTGCGCTGATCACGGTGGACTGCGACCTGTATGAGTCAGCAGTGCCGGTATTCCGCTTCATCGACGATTTCATCCAAGAAGGCACTATCATCTATATGGATGACCTGTTCGCCGGCTTCAAAGGATCACCTCTCAAGGGCATCGCCCGCGCTTTTCTCGAGTATCAACAGAAGACGAAATGGAAGTTCATGCGTCATCTCGACATCGGCTGGTGGGGCCGTTCCTATCTCGCCTATGAGGCCGAGGAGCCTTTCACCGGCGTTTTGTGATCATGCGGTCGCGTGCCACCGTTTGCGGCAACGCCAGAGAATCAAGGCTGTTCCCGGCAGGAAATAGAAAAACATGCTGGCCGCATAACTGATCGTCAAGCCCAGGACGCCGACTAGCATCGCGCCCAGAAGCGCCGCGCCGAGCATCAGCGGCGCGCCGACGATTGTGAGCTTGACTATTGGTTCTTGGCGGTGCGCCCTCAGATAATACACCATCACGCTCTGCGCGATCTTCGGGATCGCCGCCGCGACAAGGAACATCAGCGGCATCAGAGGAAGAAATCGCCCAGCCAAGTGCGGGTCCATATCCTGCAACGCTGAGGTCGCGATCAGCAGGCTAGCTCCGCCTAATAGCCCCAGTATGAGCGATTGAATGCCGACGATCAGCGTCACCCGGTCCAGGCTGCGCCAGTCCTTCCGGGCCGCCAAGCCGCCCATTGCAGGGAATTTGACCGCGGGCCATAAAAGGGCGACTCCGGTCATCGCTTCCACCAATGTCCAACTCAACCCCATGCGTCCCGCCATCACTGGCCCAGCAAAGCGGAAAGTCATCGGCACAAACAGGCTGTAAGTGATGAAGCCCGCCAAAGCGGAAATGCCCAGCCGCCACTGCAACGGCATGATCTCATGGCGCCAGGAAATGCCGGCCTCGCCGGGATGGAGGCGGAAAAAGTCGCGCACGAAGTCGCGCCGCAGCACCAGCAAATAAACTAGAAGGAAGGCAATCCCGACTGCCAGCGACATCGGCAACGTATAAAGGCCAAAGCCGCGGCTGAGGAAAAACCAGGCAGAGAGGTTACCCAGCACTTGGCGAATAAGCCGGTAGACATAGTTGATCACCAACTGATTGGTGCCTTCGAGCAGCCAGATGAAATTGTTGAGCCACAAATCGACAGCCACCAGACAGCAGAGCAGGATCCAGGGCGAGCGCCATTCTGGTGCTCCGGGCTGATCAGAAAACATCACATAACCGGCAGCAATTAGGCCTCCAACCAATACTATGCCGAGCAACCCGAACCAGGTCAGACTGAAGCGGCCAATGCTGGCGAGACGTGCCCGCGCAGGCGCGGGCCCTTCTGTCTTACCTTGCCGGCCAAAGATCAGATGGGCGGCTTCATGGCTCGCGAACTGCACGACAAGAATTTGTAAGCCCAGGTCAACCAGCTGTGTCAGCTGGGTGAGGCTATTGAACGTGTACCAATACCCTTGGACCAATGCCGAAAGATGTGCAGTAATGAAATGAATAGTGACCAATCCCGCCAGCACCGTCCATAAGCGGAGCGCTACACCTAGCGCCACTGGAACGCTGAGGCCGGTGACGGCTTTCAGCCGGTCTATCAGGGTGTAGGCTGGCGCGGCTTCGGGCAGCGCCGCATCCCATTGTTGTTCGTCGCTCATCGATGGCTATGTCTGTGGGGAAGGCAACGTGCGGTCGGCGAGAGATAAAGTCAAGAATTGTTCTTTCTGCTAGCCTCAATTAAGCATTTGTTCTGGAAGGAAAATTGTGCTCCGTGAGCATCCCCGTATTCTCCATCATAATTGCGGCGGCGCTGCTGCACTCCTCCTGGCATGCCATGATCAAAAAGGCGCCGGACGGTATCATCGGCTTGGCAGGGATGAATGTGGTTAGCACCGGGGCGGCGCTGCTATTCTTGCCATTTGTGGCGCCGCCCCAGGGCCTAGTTTGGGCTGTACTGGCTGGCTCAGTCGTGCTCCACAACCTCTACAAGTTGGGCCTGGCGCGGCTCTATGCTGTGGGTGAACTAAGTCGCTCCTTTCCCATGGCGCGGGGTATGTCGCCCCTCGCGGCCACACTACTGGCAGCGGTCTTCCTCGGTGAGCTACCGAGCCCAGCTCATTTGGGCGGCATCGTCATCATCTGTGCCGGGTTGTTCCTGCTGGCCGCGGGAAAGACAGTACGGCCTGGTGTAAAAACGTTCCTGCTAGCAGCGCTCGTGGGCCTGTCAGTGGCGGCCTATTCGGTGGTAGATGGCTATGGCGTGCGCCGGTCTGTGGACTGGTCGAGCTTCACCGTCTGGCTGGTAGTGCTCGATGGGGGTTGTTTTGTGCTGCTGTCCAGGAGGCTGGTGGGTGCTGGCTTATGGTGGGCTCTGCGCGAGAAGTGGGTCGTCACACTGGTTAGCGGTGCCTTCGGCCTGGTATCGTTTTGCGTCTTCTTGTGGGCGTTGGGACGCGCACCCGTTGGTATCGTCACAGCACTGCGCGAGATCAGCGTGCTGTTCGCATCTCTCATTGGCGTGGTATTCTTGAAGGAATGTTTTTCGTTGTTGCGGCTGACCGGGGCGGCCCTGGTCACTATCGGCGTGGGCAGTCTGGCCTTGCTATAACCATACCCATGGATCCCTTTCTCGACTCCGAAGCCAAACTGGCCCCAGCTGGGGCCGCGGCCGCAATCATCATGATCGAAGGGGGTCGATATCTGCTGCAGCATCGTGACGCCAAACCACAGATCTGGTTTCCTGATCATTGGTGCTTGTTCGGCGGCGCCACCGACGCAGGGGAAACCGACGAACAGGGCCTGCGCCGGGAGCTGATGGAGGAAATATCTATCGACATTCCCGAGAGTAATTATCGCTATTTCACGCGCTTTGACTTCGATTTCAGCTTTTGTGGCCGCGGCAAGATCCGCCGCATTTTCTTCGAGATCGGCCCGCTGCCTGCTACCTTCCTGAACAAGGTTGTGCTGAAGGAAGGCCAGGACGTGCAGGCTTTCACCTTTCGCGAGGCGATGAGCCTGCGTATCGCACCCTACGATACTTTCGGCCTATGGCTCCACGCCAATCAAGTACGGCTTAGGCCTTAGTGTGTTTCCGCAGCATAACGGTCGATCAGGGCGCCGATTTCCATCGGCTCGTAGCCCCAGCGAGTGATGGCTCGCTCTGACGACAACGTAAAGGATGGTT
Source organism: uncultured Alphaproteobacteria bacterium (assembly GCA_963765095.1). GTDB lineage: Bacteria > Pseudomonadota > Alphaproteobacteria > Micropepsales > Micropepsaceae > Rhizomicrobium. The sequence continues at coordinate 28,321 of CAVXUV010000023.1, read as the reverse complement.
TCTTGGCTGGTACGGTTTGGATTATGGGCGTGACGCCCAGGCCTGCGGCCAGCCGTTCGATCACCGTGCGCACGGGAATCGCGCCGCTCGCACCGAGCACAACCGAATCGAAGCCGGCAAAATCGCGGCGCACAGTTTGTAACACCAGCGCGGCAATATCGGCGATATGGGCGGCGTTGTTGAAAGGACTGTCGAGATGGAATGCACTGACGGGTTGCCGCGCCTTTAGCGTCGCCGCCAATCCGGATAACCAGTTGCGGTGGGCGCCAGGGCCCAGCACTCCCGGTAGGCGCAGCGACAGGCAGGACAGGCCGCTCCGCGCCAGCAGGTCTTCGCACTGCTTCTTGGTCGTGCCATAGACGTCTGGATTAACGATAGGAGTTTGCTCATCCAGTATGCCTGCGCCGACTTCGCCATAGAGAGAGATGGAGGAGAAGAACACGTAGCACGCCACGTCCCAGCGCCTTGCAGCTTCCGCGAGGACGGTGGTGCCACCGACATTGTCGGTGATGATCTGCTCATCCGTGATACCAGGCGCGGGGGACATGGCTGCGACATGCACCACGGCGTCGAAGGGTCCAGGCAGGTTGGATGCATGGTGCAAGTCGCCCCGCACGGACGTGAAGTGGGAAAGGCCTTGCAGCCGCATCAGGAATCCCGTGTCGCGACGATAAGTGCCGACCACGTCATGACCAGCTTGGCACAACAAACGCGCCACATAACTCCCCGAAAAACCGGAAACGCCGGTAACGAGGACCCTCATCGCCGTCAGGCGACCACAGCCAGGATCTTCTTGACGGAAATACCGTGCGCGTCCAACAGATCTTCCCAGGAGCCGTAGTTATGGATGAAGGCGTCCTGCAGACTGAAGGTGTCAAGGCGGCAGGTGGCCTGGCTTTCCCAAGCGAACTGCTTGGTGAAAGCAGCAAGGCCGCCCATCGGAGCATGCTCCTCTATCACGATGACATGCTTGTGGCTTTTCATCGCATTAATAATCCCGCCGCGGTCGATCGGCTTCATGGTGTGGACCGAGACCAGCGACACCGATTTGCCCTGTGCGGCCAGCGCGTCGGCGACCTGCGCTGCCATGCGAGTAATGACGCCAAAGGTGAGGATACACACGTCGGTACCGCGACGGAGATAACGCACCTTGCCGAACTCCCAAGGTCCGGCTTTCTGGCTCAGCACTGGCTCACCTGCCTTGCCAATGCGCAGATAGACCGGGCCGTTCTTTTGCTGTGCGCACCATCTGGTTGCATCCGCGCATTCCGCTGGGTCACATGGCGCGATGATCTGCATATTGGGAATGGCGCCAGCAATGGCGACGTCTTCCTGGGTGTGATGGGTGCCGCCCAGCGTTGAATAGATGATGCCCGCACCCATCCCCACCACCGTGACCGGCAACTTCTGGTAGCCCAGGTCGTCGCGTACCATCTCGAACGGACGGTAAAGGGAAAAGGTGGCAATGGTGTAGGCGAAGGGCTGCTTACCCTTAAGGGCTAAACCCGCAGCAATGCCGATCATAGCCTGCTCAGCCACGCCGACATTGATAAAACGATCCGGGTATTCGGTCGTAAATTTCGACATACTGCCGGCGGGTGAGATGTCGGCGACAACCAGATACAAGTCCGGGTTCTCGGTTGCTTCCTTGTACAGCGCTTCGGAAAAGGTATTGCGCATTAGTTGGCCTCCAGTTCGGCCTTCGCCTGGGCGTATTCTTCCTTGTTGGGCGAGCGGTAATGCCAAATGGGGACATTTTCCATGTAGCTGACGCCCTTGCCCTTGGTTGTCTTGGCAATGCCCATGAAAGGCCTGTCGCCCTTACGGCTCGTCACCACGTCATGGATCGCCTTGGGATCATGCCCGTCGAACTCTGCCACTTCCCAGCCGAACGCGCGGAACTTGTCGCCCAGCGGATAGAAGGATGGATGAGTCTCGGAGGTGCGGCCAAGGCTCTGGAAATCATTGTTATCGATGAAGGCGACGATATTGCCCAGCTTGAGCGAGGACCCCATCAGCACCGCTTCCCAAGTCGAGCCTTCCTGCACCTCGCCGTCCGACAGTACCGTATAGATGACTCCGTCGCGCTTGGAGCCGCGCTCGGCAACCGCCATGCCCACGACCATGGAGAGACCGTGGCCTAATGAGCCAGTCGAGGCTTCGATGCCGGGATTGCCATAGTCTGGGTGAGTGCCAAGGATGCCTTGCGAGGTGCAATAGGCTTCGAGATCAGACTTCTTGAGGATGCCCAGATCCTCAAGAATTGCGTATTGGATCATGCAGCCATGACCTTTGGACATTAGGAATGTGTCGGGCGATGCGCCGCCACTCACGCCGGGACGCATGAACTCGTTGTAGATTGCGTCGACCAGCTCGGTGCAGGAAAAGGCGCCAGCGATATGCAGCGCGGTAACGTGCTGGGACATGTCCAGGATGCGGTGGCGGTACTTCTTGGCGCGCGCCTTGGCTTCATCGAGATTGAAATGGTGATTTCGGATGGTCATGGTTCCTACTCGATGATGGTCCAGTAGTAATCGCCAGTATAGCCTGCTTCACTGAAGACTTCGATCCATTGGTTGGGATAACCGTAGAACTTGGCTGTCAACACCCAGTCTTCGAACACCGCCTTTTGCTCGGGCGTGCGGTAACTGTCCACCTGCACGAAGGCGTGACCGCCGGATACGCGTTGCAATTCCTTCAACGCCCTGATGCAGCCCGGGCGATCGAAATTGTGAATGGTGTTGAGCGAGATCGCTGCCTTGAAGCTATTGTCCGGAAAAGGCAGGTGATCGCCGCTGCCCACATGCAGGCGACCGACCACTTCGGGCTCGCAATGCATAACCGCATATTCGGAAATGTCTAGGCCGAAGGCTTCCAAGCCTGGCAGAGCCTTCATGAAATCCTTGACCAAGAATCCCTTCGCACAGCCGACATCGAGAACCCGGTCGCCCGGCTTGAGGTCGAAATGGGCGATCATGTCTTGAGCGACGGGGACCCAACGACCGTCGTAGCGATAGCCGCCATACCCATATTCGCGCGGCCCGTCGAAATACGGTTGGCCGTATTCGCGGCTGATTCGGATATGTTCGTCGGTCTTGGCGTGGCTACGCGCCGTCAGGTTGCGCTTGCTCTTAGGCAGCTTGCCAAGAAGATTGACTTCGGCCATGCAAAAAAACCTCTGGCGGCAGGCCCCTTTAGCCGGTTTGGACGGGCCGGCGCAAGTTGAGCTTTAGGCCCCCGAGACCTCGGAATGCACCCGCCGCAGACCCTGTTCCAGGGGCTCAAAATGGAAATCCGGGAAAGATTTGTAGCAATCGGTAATGTCGAAGAAACGGTGCAGCAGGTGTGGCCGCGGGCCGGGGCGTGGCACCGGTTCCACCCTGGCAATCGGCGTGAATTCGCCCGCCACGATGCGGGCGATGGTGTTGAACGAGGTCGAGACGCCCGTCGCGGCGTTCAAAACCCCGGTCGAGCCATGTTGCAGGATGCGTACCGCCAAGCGGGCAACATCCTCCACCGCAATATGGTCGCGCTTTTCTTCACCATGTCCGAACAGCGCAATTGCGTCACCCTTCGCGGCCTGCTTGCGGAAGCGGTTGGGGCCATAGCCAGAATGAGGGTCGCCCGCGCCGTAGATCAAGGTGGGACGTAGGATGCCAAAAGGTCCTCTATATTCGCTCCGGAACATAAGTTCGCGTGCAGCGTGCATTAAACCGTGGGTCGTGGACGGCGCCACCGGCGAGCGTTCCGTCACGGGGTTGGCGTCGTCGGCGTAGACGGCATCCGAAGAGATGTAAAGCAAATGAGCGGGCGGTACTGCAGCGAAGGCTGCGATCGCGGTCTCCGCCATGCGTAGATTGGTCATCACTTGCATGGCGTTCTTGGCGGGTGCCATGGCCGAGACGAACACCACGGAATCATCCGGCTTCAACAGCGCTCTCAGCGCGTCCGCGCCGCCGGGCGACAGAAGATCGGATTCCTTGCGTGTGATCGGTAGAGTTTCGACACCAGTTTTTTTCAGTTCCTTGATGATGGAACCGCCGACGAAGCCACCGGCTCCGATTACTACGGCGCGTCTGGGTGGATTAGGATCCTCACAAGCATGAATGAGCACTAGACAACTCCCAACAGGCGGTGGTCTAGGCCCGCGGCTTTGGCCTTGGCCGGATCGAGGACGCGATAGGGATCCAGCACCACGTTACCCTTCATTGCCTTGGCGATGTCGATGGGATCGAGCTTCTTGAATTCTGGCCAGGGAGTCATGATCGCTAGAGCATCGGCGCCTTTTACCGCGTCCAGCGGAGAGACCGCATCCTTGATTTTGGGGTGAGGCGCCGCAGCGGCCTTCACGACCGGATCGAAAACCGTCAGGTCCCAGGGCCCGAGGTGACGGATTAGCTCCAGCGACGGGGAATTCTTCACTGAATGCGTGTTCTCTTTGTAGGCAAGACCCAGCACCGCTAGCTTCGCCCCGGGCGTCCGGGAGAGCACGGCTTGATGCATGGTGCGCAGCGCCCAATCCTTGCGGTGTCTCGAATTGGCCACGAAGGCTTTAATTACCCCAGCGTCAGTACCGTATTCTTCGGAGAAGCGGATTACGGTGGCGAGGTCACGCTCGAGATTGCCGCCAGCCAGGCCCAGCCCCGGTGACAGATAGGAAAAGGCGCCGATGCGGGCGTCCAGTTTCAGGGCGGGCGCGATCTCTGACCAGTCCGCGCCGATGTGCTCGCATAACTCCGCCAGCGTGTTAGCCACCGTCACGGACGCTACCAGGCAGCAATTGATGGAAATCTTGGTCAGTTCGGCGCTTTCAAAGCGCATAGGAAGCAGGGCACAATTGAAGCCGCTGAGGTAGGCAAACAGCGCAGGTGGCAGGGTCTTGCCATCAGGGGAACCGACGATGAAGCGCTCCGGCCTTGTCGTGCGTTCAACCGCGCGGCCGAACACTAGCGTCTCGACCTGATAGTACAGTAGGCGGCCCCTGCGCTGCCGGGCGCGGGTGTAGCCCGGGGGGACTTGGCTAAGCACCACCACCACGGCGTCGTCGCGGGTATTGGCCAGCACCAGGTCCAGAAGCTTGTCTAAACTCGACAGGTCGCTGCCGCCCAGGTCGTCTGTGGGCACGTCGGGCGCTACATACACTAGGTCGCACCCCTTCAGCTCAGTCACGTCGCTCGTGAATGTGATGTGATCGTGGTTTGCTGCCAGTAGGTCATCCAAATCCGGCTCGAGCACCGGCAGTTCGCCTTTGTCCAGGCGCGCCACTAGGGCAGGGTCGGTGTCGAAGCCCAGCATCTCGAATCCCTTGCTGGCGCCCCCGATGGCGGAGCAGAGGCCAAGATGAGTTCATGCCGGCATAGGCAATTTTTGGTTTCATCACTTGCTCTCGATGGCTTCGTCTGACAGCCGATTTAGTATGCGCAGCAGCCAGCGGTCGTTGGAGAGGTCGGTTTTCGTTCCGCCGGCAACCAGCTTCTTGAAGTGGTCATATTCCAACGCCCAAGTGGGGTCTTCCCGCACCAATACCACCGCTTCCTCCGGCGGCCGGCCGCTGGGCAGAATACGAACGCGGTGTGTGAAGGTAGATGGTCCCCATTTGCAAAGGGATTTAATGTGGGCCGTTCCCTTTTCGGCGAGGATGTCGCAGGTGAAATGGTTGCGCCAGTTGAGCAGGGTCATCTCCAACTCGATGGCGGGCGCGCCGGCTTGGCGGTCGATCACGACATGGTCAGGCGCGCGATTCTCGAACCGTTTGACCGACACCAGACGGAAATCTTCGCCCAGATCGCCGAACCAGAAGCGACATGCATCCAGCAGGTGCGAACCCAAATCGGGCAGCACGCCAGCGTCGCGGTCGCGCCACCCAGAATTTCGCACGAGCCTGGCTGTGCCATTGCCGTAGAACATGCGGCAGCGGTAAATTTGGCCCAGCACGCCAGACTGGATCAGCTCGCGCATCCGCACATAATGCGGCTCGAAGCGATGATTATAAGCGGTGTAGCAGATGGTACCGGTGGCTTGCGCCAACTTTTCCAATTCCAGCAGCACTTCTTCGCTGTCTGCATGTAGCGGTTTTTCGATCAATGCATGTTTGCCGTTGCCGAGCAGGTGGCGAAGGATTCCAGTTTTGGGAGCATCAGGCGTGCAGACTAGCGCCGCGTCATAGACGTCTAGCGGCACATCGGTAATAGACTTCCATTGGGCTTCGGGAGAGACGGGATCCACCACGCCAATAGCTTCATCGCCGGCGACGCGTTGCCGCTTCTTTCCCTGGACACCGTAACCAACAACGACGGCTCGCATGGTCAGCGATAATGCACGAGGCGCTCGAAACGATCGAGCTTTTTCAAAACATCCTTGGGCTGAACCGGAATGTTGCCCTCGTGCTCGCAGCATATGGCGGCGGCGAAGGAGCCCAGTGCTGAGGCTATTACCACGTTCCGTGTGACATAGAGTGCCAGGGTAGCATAGGCGAGCAGAGCATCACCTGCCCCCACTGCGTCCACGACCCTTTCGGCAAAACTGTCGAGAGTGATGAAAGCCCGGACATCCTCATCTTTCTGAGGTATCGAGCGGAAGGTGAGCAACCCTCGTTCACCTAGTTTGAGAATAAGCGTCTTGCAATTGGCCTCCCTGTAGAGCTTTAAGCCCAGTGGACGCACCACGGAATCCTGGTCGCCGAGCGCGAAACGGGCCTCACGCTCGTTGGGCGTGATCAGGTCGAACCCCTGGAACTCTAGAATATTGCCCCAGCGGCTGGCGACCTGACTATCGGCAACGCGGAACGCAGCCTCAGGGATCGCCTCGATGAGCACCGGAATAGTGTCTCGATTGAACACTCCATGCCGGAAATCACTGAACACCACGATGTCAGCATCAACCTTCGCGACGCGATCGGTCAGTTCGGTGAGTATCTTCTCCGAAATAGAACGGTTGTCGAGTGTGTCGACCTTCAGCAGGTTGTAGCCGCCAGCCATAATAGCATTTTTGTTGGTCGTGGGGCGCGTGGGGTCCACGATCGGTTCGCATTTCACGCCCGCTGCTTCCAAATCCTTGAGTGCGAAGAGGGCTAGTGTGTCGTCGCCCAGCACCGTGGAAAATGTCACGTCGGCGCCTGCGGCATGTAGGTGCTTGGCTACGATGCCAGCGCCACCGACGAAGTCGCGCTTATCTTGGAATTGAACGCTCATCGTGGAAGTTCTAGTCATGCCGCCGATCAGGACCGTGTGTGTGTAGCTGTCGACGATCAGGTCGCCAACCACATGCACTTTGACGCCGTCAAATTTCCCGACAGTGCCGCGGAGGTCGTTAAGAGTAAGGTTCTCGCCCTCCAGCAGCGCAATCAGCTTCTCTGTGGCGATGCCCGGCGCCTCAGCTTCGACGATGGCCGATGACGAATAGACAATGTCGCCCGGGGTGAAGAGTATCTCACCGCCATAGGCTTCGACGGTGGCCTTTTCCTCAGCCGTCTTGGGCGGGAGACCGTTGGATGTGTACTCATAGCCTTTTGCAAAATAGTCGGGCTGGAGAATTCTGAGATTCTCGATCGGTGTCGGATCCTTGTCGATCACCACATAGTCCACCGCTTCCAGCGCTGCCAGGTTGAAGGCGCGCAGTTCTTGCGGGACATAGGGACGGAAATTCGCCTTGGTGATGTGTGCGTCGCTGGTTAGGCTGGCGACAAGAATATCGCCCTTGCTTTTGGCGTAGAGGAGGTGACGCACATGGCCGGGATGCACCACGTCGAACGTGCCATGGCACATGATGACCTTCTTTGCTCGCGGCGGCGCCCCCAAGATCTTCGCCAGTTCCTCCGGCGTCTTGATCTTGTGGCTGACGAGTTTCTTACTGCCTTCGTCCATCTTGATCCGCCATCAGGAAAGTGACTTGAACCAGACCTCTGTCGCCTTGGCGATGGAGGCGGGGTCCCAAAGTGGCGCGTCGCGCCAATAGTCGATCTGCTGCAGGATGCGCTGTACGCCCTGCTCAAAGCTGATTTGCTGCTTCCAGCCCAAATCCTTCTGCAGTTTCGAGATATCTGCCCACGTGCAGTCCGGTTCACCGGGGCGCTTGGGGATATGGATTGTATCGCCGCCCAGAAGTTCCACGAGCCGGTTGACAGACTGCGGATTCCCCGCGCCCAAGTTCCACACTTGGCCGACCATATTGGTTTCGGCTGCTAGACGAAAAGCTTCAGCCACATCGCGGCCGAAGAGAAAATCGCGCCGCTGAGTTCCATCGCCCACCACGGTGAAAGGCTTGCCCGCCAGCTTTTGCTTCAGGAAAACACCGAACACCGCGCCATAAGCACCGGAGGTTCGCGAGCGCGTGCCATAAGCGTTGAAGATACGGATGGAATTGACTGGCAGGTTGTAGACCTTATGCCAGTGGAATGCGGCTTGCTCGCCTTGGTACTTGGAAAGGGCGTAGGGATATTCAAGCTTGATCGGGTGATCCTCGCGAGTTGGCGTCGAGGCTAGGCCATAACAGGAAGAGGACGCCGCATAGACGAACTTTTTCACGCCGGCCGCCCGAGCGCATTCCAGCATGTGGACGGTGCCCAGCACATTGGCGGACATGTATTCGACCGGGTGCTCGATGGAGGGGACAATGTCGCCGATGCCGGCAAAATGGATCACGTAATCGACGCCGTCGAAGATCTTGGCACCTTGCTGATACGACCGGATATCGGCGTTCTCGAACACGAAACCCGGTGTGTTGAAGTGATGTTCGATGTTGGCTACGCGCCCGCCAACCAGATTGTCGATGACGCGGACTTGATAGTCATGGTCCACTAGCACGATCGCACATGTGACTGCCGATAAAACCGGCGCCGCCCGTGACAAGAGCGGTCTGACCCTTACCGCTCATTCATTTTGCGCCAATCTTCTTCATTGTGCGGACGTTGTAGTACCAGTCATTGTCGAAGCTGTCAGGCATCAGATGATTGCGGAAGGCCCGCGTCAGGTCACGCACGGCATCCTCCAGCGTGCGCTTGGGCCTGAAGCCCAGCACGCGCTGAATTTTGTCGGAATTCACGTGGTAGGATCGGTTGTCGTTGGATGGCGTGGTCACAATCTCGATGTCGCCTAGTTTCGGTATCTCTTCTTGAACCACTTTCTTGACGATCTTGGCGATATTGGCGATGGAGTGGTTCTGAAAAGCGACGTTGAAAATCTCGCCGTTGATCTTTGTGGCATCGGCTTCCAACATGAGGACATAAGCGTCTACCATGTCCTCGATGTGCAGGTTGGGGCGCATTTGGTCGCCGCCGAATACGGTGATCTTGCCCTTGTTGACGGCATGGTTGGTGAGGATGTTGACTGACAAATCAAGTCGGGTACGCGGGCTGTAGCCGCATAGGGTGGCGGGGCGGATCACAGTACAGACGAAATCGTCGGATTTGTGTTTCCAAAGAAGCGGTTCGCACATGCCTTTGAACTTGTTATAGAGCGTTAGGGGCACCAGCGGATGCTCTTCCGTCACATCCGGCGAATTGGATACGCCATAGACCGAGCTGGAGGAGCAATAGACGAAGCGCTGCACGCCCGCTTTCTTAGCCGCGATCACCATGGGCTCGAAGCAGTCATAGTTCACTGTTTCCGACAGTTTCTCGTCCAGTTCAAAGCTTGCGTCGTTGGAGATGCAAGCCAAGTGTAGGACAGCGTCTATGCCTTTGAGCGCCTCTGCCAGCATGGGAGCGTCGCGAATATCGCCTTCGATCACATTCAAGTTGGGGTCGTTAGGCAGGCGCGCGCCGTACCACAACTTGTCGACCACCGTGACAACGTAGCCTAGGGATAGTAGTCGCGGGGTCAACACATGGCCCACATAGCCAGCGCCGCCAGTCACAAGCACGTTCTTCAAAGTTGCAGTCATTTTCCACCTAGTTGGATTAGTTCGTTCAATGCTGAGCGCACCCCGGGCACAGGCAACACGAACGATATGCGAAAATCTTCTCTACGCCCCTTGCTTGGCGGCGACCGGAATGTTGAATCCCGCGGCTGTTGCATCCTTGTAGAACATCGTTACGGTTTCGCGCGAATAGAGATCAAGGTCTTTGCCCACCAGCGCCAGCTTCTTCAGCACATCGTTGGTGACAGTAATGACATGGCAGCCGATCTCATCAGCCTGGAAGATGTTCAACAACTCGCGCGGGCTGGCCCATAGCAGCTCGGCCTTGGGTTTCGATTTCATGATGGTCAGTGCCTGGCGCATTAGGGGCACTGGATCGCGGCCGGTGTCAGCGATGCGGCCCGCAAAGACAGAGATGATGGCGGGAACCTTGTCGCTTAATGCTTCCGAGATACGCTTGACCTGATCATTGGTCATTACGGCGGTTACGTTCAGCTTCACCCCGGCATTCGACAGCTCGGTAATCAACGGACCGGCGAAATCGCCTTTGGTGTTGGTAACAGGCACCTTCACATAGACATTCTTGCCCCAGGAGGCAATTTCGTGTCCCTGTTCCAGCATGGTGGGGAAGTCGTCGGCAAAGACCTCGAAAGAAACTGGACGGTCCGGGATGGCCTGGAGCACTTGTAAGGCGAAACCCTTGTAGTCGCTGATCCCGGCTTGGCGCATTAGGGTCGGATTGGTGGTGAAACCCTTGATCAGCGGGTTGGAGACATGGTCCAGCATCCCCTTAAGATCTGCTCCGTCTGCAAAAATCTTGATGTGCAGCTTGTCCGTCACCGTTTCGCCCATCCTTGATGCCCCCATATGCCCCTGGGCAGCCTTATGGGGAATTTTCCAATATAAAAGCAACTGCTTCGGGCAGGGACTGCACCTTTTTGTCAGGTTTATGCGGGACTTCCTGCGGTTTTCCATAGTCCACGAAGATTGTGCGGCACCCCGCCGCAAGGCCCGCATGGATGTCGCGCCATCGGTCCCCGACCATAAAACTTTTTGTTAGGTCCAGCCCGAACTCCTGGGCTGCCTCTGTTAGCATGCCGGGTAGGGGTTTGCGGCAGGAGCAGCCATGGCTGTCAGTGTGGAAACAAGTCTTGATCGCATCCACTGGCACCTCGCGATGCAGAGCTTCGTGCATGGCATCCACCGTTTCCCTGCTAGTGCGGCCTGTGGCAACGTCGGGCTGGTTAGTGACGACAATGACGGTGAAGCCCGCTCCCTTGAGTCTGGCGACGGCCTCGCCCACGCCTGGCAGGAGGCGGAAATCCGCCAGCGTGGTAGGCGCGACGTCGCGTCCTTCCCTGTTGATATTGGCATTTATGACGCCGTCACGATCCAAAAAGACCGCGCGCTTCACCATTTGGTGGCGATGCGTTGCAGCCTGGGATGTGACACTAGGCAGTGCCATACCACCGCCTGGAAGGCCTCAGAATGGGCGGTGACGCGTTCCGGCGCCACGGTGGGGATCACCACCACGGCGTCGCCAACTTTTTTGGTATAGCCGCCGTCGCGGCCAACGATGCCCAGCACGCGGGTGCCACAATTCTTGGCCTCCTGCAGGCCCGACACGATGTTGGGGCTGACGTTGCGCTCCAGGTCGCCGCCGCCCACCGAGAGCACCAGCACCGCGTCCTTGTTGTTAGCGCGGCTGATCTTCAACCATTCGGAGAAGACGGTGTGCCAACCTTCATCATTGGTGCGCGCCGTGAGTTCTGAGACATTGTCGGTAGGGGCATAGGCCTCGATGCCGCACAGCTTGCGGAAGTCGTTCACGGCATGGGCACAGTTCGCGGCGCTGCCGCCGACCCCAAGGATGAACAGGCGGCCTTCGCGCTCGCGCAGGGCCACGAGCTCATCGCACAGGGCTTCGACGGATTCGGTGGGCAGGGCATTGGCGATTTTGCCTACTTCCTGCATGAATATTTGCGCGTGAATGGCGGAGATCTCCTGCCTTTTCCGAGGGGCACCATGTATTCAATCCCGCCGAGCAAGTCCAGTGCAAGGGCTCTCCACGTGAAAGGCCGGTCAGGCTTGACAGCATCAAGCCCCCGCCTCTAGTGACAAGCTTCCGTTCCAGCAGGAAATTCCATGCAAAAAGCCCTTATCGTCGGTGGTGGTGCCGCCGGGTGTTCCGCCGCGCATCAGCTTGAGCTGCTCGGCGGCTGGGATGTCACCTTGGTAGAGGCCGCCCCGGTGCTAGGCGCGGGATTGCGCACTCGTTGGTTTGGAGGCCATCCCTACACATTTGGGCCGCGCCATTTCCTCACCCAAAATCGAGCGGTCTATGAATATATGGACTCGATCTGCCCGCTCCGCTCCTGCGCCGACCACCAGTTCATCACTTATGTCGAGCGCGACAATGCTTTCTACAATTATCCGATCCACGAGGACGACATCGCGCGGATGCCGGATCGCGATAAGATAAACGACGAACGTAGGATAGCGCGCGGTCCTGCCGAGGCGAAGAATCTTGAGGACTATTGGATCAATTCGGTAGGCCGAACGCTCTATGAAAAATTCATTGACCAATATAACAAAAAAATGTGGCTAGTGGAAGACAACAAGAAGATCGACACGTTCAACTGGTCACCTAAAGGCGTCACTATCAAGAGCGGCCCGCGAGCAGCTTGGGATACCGCTTTCTCGGCTTATCCTTATGCACCAGATGGCTACAATCATTTCTTCGACTTTACAGTGAAGGCAGCGCGCGTGATGCTTTCCACCTTGGTCGAGAAGTTTGACTTGGAAAACAGCGCGGTGTGGATCAAGGGCGAAAAGTTGGAGTATGACATTCTAATCAATACCGTGTCGCCTGATTTGCTATTCGGGCGATGCTATGGAGAGCTGCGTTTCATTGGTCGTGACTTCCACAAGATTGTATTTCCTACAGAGCACGTCTTCCCCGAGCATGTCTATTTTCTCTATTACGCCAATGACGAGCAATTCACCCGCTTGGTAGAATACAAGAAGATGACGCATCACCAGTCGCCGACTACCCTCGTCGGCATGGAGATCCCATCATACAACGGCAAGCACTATCCTCTACCTTTCAAGAAGGACATCGAGTTGGCGAGCCGCTACTTCGCGGACATGCCGCAGAATGTCTGATTCCACGGGTCGTGCGGGTTCTTATCGTTATGGGCTCGATTTCGACGACTGCATTGAGCAGGCTATGATCATGGCGCAACAAATCCGTAGGGTGGTCGCGATTATCCTGTTCCCATGGAAGTCTGGCGAAAATAATCGTCCGCGCTCGTCGGCACGATCGACCCGAGCCCCACTCATCCTAGTTGCTGGTCTCGACGGTAGTTCGGACTTTTCGTTTGGTAGATATAGCCAAACAGGGAAGTGGTGGCGAGCCGAAAAAAGGGGGAGTTTCCGGGTAACCCATTCGCTTGTAGAAAATACGCAGTATCATGGTGAAAGAAGCATTCCGCCGAACAGCGGGGGACTTTATGGATTATGACAACGCTCCCTTGATCGTCGATTTGGATGGCACGCTGGTGCGGTCTGACCTGCTTGTCGAGAGCTTCTTCGCTCTGTTGGGCCGTCAGCCATTGGCTGCGCTGGTGGCCCTAGGGGCTCTGGCGCGGGGCAAGGCTGCCTTCAAAGCCTATCTCGCCGAGCGCGTGACGTTGAACCTCGCTAACCTCCCGTTGGACGCGCGCGTGCTCGCCCATATTGAAGAGGCACGAGCCCAAGGCCGCCCGGTCTATCTCGCCTCTGCTTCGCACGAGCGCTATGTCCGCGATCTAGCCGCGCGAGTGGGCCAGTTCGCTGGCTATTACGGAAGCGACGCGGACCGCAATCTTTCTGGCGCGCGCAAGCGAGATCATCTCGTGGCGCAGTTTGGCGCAGGCAAGTTCGACTATATTGGCAACGACCATGCCGACCTGCCTATATGGGAAGCCAGCCGCACGCCCATCCTGGTTAATGCGCCATCCGGTTTGACGCGACGGGCAAAAAGCCGCTTCGCCAATGCTCGCGACTTGGGTGCCGCCGAGGACGGTCCGGGGCCGTATTTGAAGGCGCTGCGGTTGCACCAATGGCTCAAGAATGCGCTCGTGTTCGTGCCGATGATCACCGCGCATCGTTTTTCTCTCGTTGCCTTTCTGGCAGCGCTGACAGCCTTCGTAGCGATGGGCCTTTGTGCCTCAAGTGCCTATCTGCTCAATGATATTTTCGATTTGTCTGATGATCGTGGGCACCCGACCAGAAAATCGGCCGCTGGCGGCAGGCCGGATCAAGCTGGTGCATGCCGCGTTGATGGTGCCGATTTTGATGTTAGGGGGTTTGGCGCTGTCCCTCTCCAACTCCGTAGCGCTGCTCGCGGTGGTGGCGGTCTATTACGGAACTACCGTCAGCTATTCTCTTTACTTCAAGCGGCTAATGCTGGTCGATGTGCTGGTATTGGCGGGCTGCTACACCCTGCGCATCTTGGCGGGCGGGGTGGCAGTCGCGGTGCCACTCACTCCCTGGCTGATCGCCTTTTCAGGCTTCCTATTTCTGTCGCTGGGCTTGATGAAGCGGCAGGTAGAGCTAATCGCCCGCGCGCAAAACGGTCTCGACGTCTCGGCACGACGCGGCTACCGAGCATCCGACCTGCCCGTGCTGGGCGCACTTGCTGCCGCCAGCGCCTTCAGCGCCGTGCTGGTCTTCGCCCTCTACATCAGCGCACCCGAGACTTCCGTGCTGTACCGCCATCCTAACCGGCTTTGGCTGATTGCGCCAATTCTGATCTACTGGATTGGGCGGTTGCTGATGTTGTCCCATCGCGGCGAAGTGCATGAAGATCCCGTGGTGTTCACCGCCACCGATTTGCCTAGTCTGTCAGTGATGGCGCTGGGGTTGGCCATCCTTGTGTCGGCCATATGAGACCCGTCGCACTCTGTGACCATCACTTCTCATCTTGGGGCGGGATCGCGCAAGGCAACTGCCTGTCCGCCGCGCCGCAATTCCTCGGGGATCTGCCGGGCGCGCTGGCGACGTTAGAACAAGCGAGGGGATCGGTGCTGGCCTTCGGCTGTGGCCGTTCCTATGGCGACTCTTGCCTTAACCGCGCGGGCGGCATGCTGCGGATGACCGGTATGGACCGGGTTCATCATTTCGACGTCGTTAAAGGCGTGTTGCGTGCCGATGCTGGTCTGACCCTCGACCAGCTTCACACCATCACCGTCCCGAAGGGCTGGTTGGTCGCCGTGACGCCCGGCACGCGTTTCGTCACGCTGGGCGGGGCGGTCGCCAATGACGTGCATGGCAAGAACCATCATGGCGCGGGCAGCTTTGGCTGTCACGTGCGCGCGCTCGGCCTGCGACGTAGCGATGGCACAACCCTTACCTGCTCAGCGGACGGGAACGCCGCGTTGTTTGCCACTTCCATCGGCGGCCTGGGCCTCACCGGGGTGATCGAATGGGTTGAAGTCCAGCTCATGCCCATCGCTTCAAGTGACATGGAGGTCGAAAATCAACGTTTCGCTCACCTGGAAGACTTCTTCGACCTGTCGGCGCAAAGCGCGGATTGGCCTTATACGGTGGCTTGGCTGGATTGCCTGTCACGAAAGGGGCGGGGTATCTTTTGCCGTGCTCGACACGCAGATGACGGACCGTTGCAGAGCGCCGCGCCATCCGGTCCGGCCATCCCCTTTACCCCGCCCGTTAGCCTAGTCAACGGGGCCACTCTACGCGCCTTCAACAGCTTCTATTATCTCCGGCCAATAGCCGCGCGAGCGCGTCAGCATTTCCAAACTTTTTTCTATCCGCTGGACGGCGTGCGCCATTGGAACCGTATCTATGGTTCGCGCGGCTTCTATCAGTATCAATGCGTCATCCCCCCTGAAGTGGCACTGTTGGGTGTGCAAAGAATTTTGGCAATCATTCGCAGCGCCGGCGATGGCTCATTCCTAGTGGTGATAAAGAACTTCGGTAGCCGCGCCTCGCCCGGTCTACTCTCTTTCCCCCGCGAAGGTACCACCCTCGCAGTGGATTTCGCCAACCGGGGCGACAGTACCCTGAAGCTGCTGGCGGCGCTGGACAAAGTGGTTGCATCGCTGGGAGGGCGGCTTTATCCCGCGAAGGACGGCCGGATCTCCGCCGCCATGTTTCAGGCGGGCTATCCAGCTTGGAGGCAATTTCTTGACTTTCGAGATCCGGGGTTACGTTCGGATTTCTGGGCGAGGGTGACGAGCGAGGCCCAAAAGTGAGCCGCACGATTTTGATTCTGGGCGCGACTTCGTCCATTGCCGAGCATTATGCGCGACTTGAGGCGGCGCGGGGCTCGCGCTTATTACTGGCTGGGCGCGATGAGAACCATCTTGCCGCCATTGCCGCCGACCTGACCGCGCGAGGTGCGGCCGCGGTTTTGCAGTTCGCGCTCGACCTGAGCCAACCGGCACCGGGTTTCAAGCAAGCTTTTGACGAAATGACTGCGGTGGGCCCGGTGGACGTCGTCCTAATCGCTTACGGTCAACTGGGCAAACAGAAAGCTAAGGAAACTGACGCCGAAGAGGTACTGCACCAGCTCAGAGTCAACATGACAAGCGCCTGTGCATGGGCAACTTGCGCCGCCGCCTATCTGCAAGGACGCGGGCAGGGCACCGTTGCTGCTATATCTTCCGTGGCAGGAGAGCGTGGACGGCGCAGCAACTACGTCTATGGCGCAGCTAAGGCAGGGCTATCGGCCTTCATGGAAGGGCTGGCGCACCGCTTTGCCGGCACCCCTGTCCATGCCGTCTGCATCAGGCCAGGCTTCGTGGACACGCCTATGACAGCGGATGTAAACAAAAGCGGCCCGCTATGGGCGACGCCCGCTAAAGTCGCTGCCGATATTGACGCTGCCATCGTCGCTGGCAAGCCATTGATCTATACACCCTGGTTTTGGGCTGTCATCATGCTGGTGATCCGCAACTTGCCCAGACCGATCTTCGACAAGATGAACATCTGATGGCCCGCCAGCGCCTGTCGCGGCTGCTAACCTTGCTGGTCTGCATCGTCGCCACTCTGCCGCTGCTGGTGCGGGTTTGGGGAATGTGGAGCAGCGCCGGGATGCAGCGCGCCTTCTATTACGATGACTTTTACTATTACGCGCAGGTGGCGCGGAACATTCGCGACCACGGCATCTCCAGCTTCGATGGGGTTACCCTAACCAACGGCTATCAGCCCCTATGGATGCTCATCGTGCTGGCTCTGTCTTTCTTCTCACCGATCCCCTCGGAAGGTTTTTTTTTGCTGCTGTTTCTGGTGTCTCTGGCGCTGCATGCGGGGGGCACATGGCGTCTGCGCCGCCTGCTGATGAAGATGTTTGCCGGTGCGCCGCTAATAGATGTGGCCACAGTATTTTACTTTTTCTTAGGCCTTTTGCTCGCGGTCAGTGGCATGGAGGTAGTGACCCTATTTTTTCTCCTACCGTTCCTGATCGCAAGCTGGCGGCGACTGGTGGCTGCGCCTAAGGACGGTGAAGCGGTGTGGTTCGGCTTTCTTTGCGCTTTGGCGATCCTCGGTCGGCTAGACGCGATTTTTCTGATGGCGATGCTATTTCTTGCGGCAGCAATTTTGTTGCTGCCACGCTCTCTGGGCGCGGGGTTACGCGCGGGAGGTGTCGCGGGGTTGGCCTGCGCCGCTCCGATCGGACTCTACCTTTTGTCGAACCTCGCTTGGTTCGGAGTTACCGTGCCGGTATCGGGGTTGGCAAAGTCATTGCGTATCGCGGGCGGCCTGTCCTGGAAGAGCCTGCAAAGCGCGATCGTGCCCAAGAATCTTTTGGGGGGGGTGATGCCGCTGAGGCTGCGATGTCCTTGTGCTGGCGGCGCTATTCGTTTTGTTGGTGCGCCGGCCACGGGGCGCTGACAAGGGGGCCCTGTTCTCGATCCTACTGTTTCCTCCCGTCTTTTTCTTTGCCACTGCGCTACGCAGCGACTGGTTGATCTGGCCTTGGTATTTTTATTCCCTGATCTTTGCCGCGCCGTTCGCAATGCTGATTACGGCACAGGCTCTGCCCTCCGTCCCCGTGCGTTGGAGTGGTCTGCTGGCGTTGGCAGTTGCGCTGCTGATGTGCGCTGCGGTGATGATCAAGACTTTGCAGTCTTTCTCTCCCTTCGACGATGTGTCGCTGGATGAAGCGCGCGCCCTCAAGGTTTTTGCCACGAATCATCCAGGCCGCTACGGCATGGGCGATGCGGCGGGCCTGATGGGATTTCTGATCGGTCGGCCGGTGGTACAGCTTGAGGGATTGGTGGCGGATAGGGAGATGTTGGGGTTCATCGGTCGCTCCGCACCCTTACGTGAGACGCTGGCGCACTACGTAGTGCGATATTATGCGACGGTCGCGATTGGGCCTAGCGAGGCGCCATCCGGCGGCTGCTGGTCGGTAGCGGATCCCGACCAAGCAGGGCCACTTTCGCCGCGAATGCACGCGCGAGCGTGCGGCGCGCCGCTTCTGGATTTCACCTCGCGTTCGGGCCGCGTGACGCGTCGGCTGATGGTGTTTGACGTGGCGGCACTGAAGCGATGATGCGCGGACGAGCGAGATTTCAGCGTTTCTTGCTGCTGGGCGGCGTCGCGGCACTGGTCAATGTGGTAAGCCGGTATTTGTTGACGCCCGCGCTGGGCTTTAGCCCCGCCATCGTCGCAGGCTATCTGATCGGAATGATTGTGGCTTGGCTGTTGTTCCGTATTTACGTTTTCACGCCCTCAGTGGATGGTGGGCATCGCGAGTTGGCACGGTTCGCTCTGGTCAATATAATAGGCATCACCCAAGTCTGGTTGGTCAGCATGGTGTTGGCAGAATTTCTTTTGCCATGGTTCGGTGTGACCTGGCATGCCAAAGATATGGCCCATATCGTAGGGGTCATGGTACCGGCAGGGACATCCTATATCGGCCACAAGCATTTTACCTTCGGCGCAGGTGTGATTTTTTTGCTTCTAGCAGTTTGCTGAAAAAGCCCTGGCTTACGACGTGCTGAGATGATTCAGTTGTGTCTTGGGCTATGGGGGCATCGGAGAATGCGCGGATCGTTTCGGGACCAGGGTAGGCTGTTTTCGTGTATCTCGCCCGAGACGCGGGTTCCGGAGACCATCCGCTGCGTAAGATACAAGCCCTTGTGCGCGATGTTCTGCACGAGTTGGATCGGAGCTTTTCGCGGCTGTATTCCAAGGAAGGCCGCCCCTCGATCCCGCCGGAACAATTGCTGAGCGCCCTGCTGCTCCAAGTGCTCTATGGCATCCGCTCGGAACGGCAATTGATGGAGCAGCTGAACTACAATCTTCTGTATCGCTGGTTTGTCGGGCCTTTCGCCGGATGATCCGGTGTGGAACCCGACGAGCTTCACCAAGAACCGCGATCGGCTGCTGGACGGGGAGGGATTCCAAAAGTTCATGAGCAAACTTCTGAACCATCCTGAAGTGAAGCCGCTGCTGTCGGACGAGCATTTTTCCGTGGACGGGACGCTGATCCAGGCCTGGGCCTCGCAAAAGAGCTTTCGCCCCAAGGACGGCAGCGACGGTGATGGCACGGACTTCCACGGCCAGAGACGCAAGAATAACACCCATGCCAGCGTGACCGATCCCAACAGCAGGCTCTATCGCAAGGCTATGGGGCGCGAGGCGAAGCTCAGCTATATGGGCCATGCCGTCATGGAGAACCGCAATGGCTTGGCGGTGGCTGGAATGGTCAGCCAGGCTAACGGTACGGCCGAGCGGTGGGCTTCGGAAAAGATGCTCGCCGCCAAGAGCAAAAAAACAGGTCACCGCATCACGGCCGGCGAGGACAAGGCCTATGACACTGCCGATCATGTGGCGAAGCTTCGCGCTGTCAACATCACGCCGCATGTGACGCAGAACCAGGCCATGACCAAGACCGGCAAAATGCGCCGCAGCGCCATTGACGCCCGCACCACTCATCACCTCGGCTATGCCTTGTCGCAATCGCGCCGGGCGATGATCGAGTGCATCTTCGGCTGGGGCAAGCTCCACGGCACCATGCGCAAGACCAAGCACCGCGGCATCGGACGTGTCGCCGCCAACTTCCTGCTCAACCTCATCGCCTACAACCTGGTCCGTATCCCAAAACTGGTCACAGCCTGAGCACGAGATCCTACCGAGGGCCGAAACCACCGCCTAAACAAATTGAGACAGCCCCCTAAACACAACTGCAAGGACAAGAACCGTCGGATATTCAGGTTTTTCAGCAAACTGCTAGAGTGACTTGCCATTGCCGGGAAGCTTTGGCATGTTATCGTTGTTCTCCAAAAAGCCTGGAACCTCCATGTCTATCGCTGTTCAATCTCGTCTAACCAAAGCTCTGCAAGACGCTTCACGCCTCCTGCAGGAGGTTTCGACGTCAGCCTGCATCGACAAGGCCGAAGATGCGATCGACGCGATTTCCAAGGCATTGGCCAATGGACAACCACTTTTGGTCTGTGGAAATGGTGGGTCAGCATCGGACGCTATGCACATTACGGGCGAGTTGGTCGGCCGCTACTTAAAGGAGCGCAAGGCGCTGAACTGCATCTGCCTTTCATCCAACCCATCAGTACTGACTGCATGGGCCAACGACTACAGCTATGACACCGTATTCTCGCGTCAAGTGGAGGCCTACGGTCGGCCCGGAGGGGCGATCTTGGCTTAAGTACATCGGGCAATTCTAGTAACGTTATAAAAGCGTTCGAGGTGGCCAAGCAGATGGGCATGACGACGATCGGCCTGACCGGCCAGGGTGGCGGCAAGATGGGGGCGGTAACGGATATCTTGATTGACGTGCCATCCAAGCGCACGCCAGACATCCAGCAGGTCCATATCTGCCTCTATCACTATGTTTGCGAAGGTATAGAAGAGCGCCTTGCCTGCTAGCCTCCTCGGCGCTGCCGAGCGTAATATCAATGCCAACAATCTGGAAGCAGTTTAGACCATGCCTTGAAAGGGGACAGTGGCGATGGATCGCCCGGCCTCACAGCATTA
Source organism: uncultured Alphaproteobacteria bacterium (assembly GCA_963765095.1). GTDB lineage: Bacteria > Pseudomonadota > Alphaproteobacteria > Micropepsales > Micropepsaceae > Rhizomicrobium. The sequence goes on along the minus strand of CAVXUV010000023.1, from coordinate 7,459 downwards.
CCGAAGTCCACTGTGTAAGGACAGTTTCTTTGCTTTTGCTGACATGCGCATGAGCGCGGCAGCTCGGCGGCCGCCGGTGTTATCACCGATATTTGCCCGCTGGTAGCTGCCCGAACGGCAGGTAAAAGGGACTCTATGATCCAGTTCCTGATCGGCACGTCTAACCTCAATGTTAGTTGGCTTGGAGCCTTTCTGGGCGGGCGCTTTTACAACGCGCCACCGCTTTTTTTTGTTGGCATGCTGATATTACTGGGAACTGGATTTTACTCCTTCAAGCTGCGGCCTGAAATGTTGCGGTTCGTGGCAATAATCGGCGCGCTTGGAACAGCAGCCGGCTTATTGCACGGTTTTGATAGTTGGCATTTGCGCCAGAGCATCGCCTTCCTCGCCGCGGCCGTAATCTGGATATTTGTCTATCAGGAAGGCTGGCGGCGCGACATCTATACACTGGAACGTACCAAAGTGTTGCTCGTGGTTTATTTTGTTTACGTTGTCTTGGTGAAGATTGAGTCCGTGATGGGCACGGCAATCGTGCCCTACGCAATTTCGTGTGTTTTCAGTTATACGTGTGGCGGCAACGTCGATTACTTGGCGGCCGGGCGCCTAAGCTTCTTCAGCGAAGAGCCATCCGCGGCGGCACTGGCGATTGTCGCATCCCTAATGCCTTTCCTGTGTGCCAACGCGGTGGTGAACCGGACATGGAAGGCGTTTGGATTAGCGATGCTGGGTCTTTTTGTGCTGCATTACGCGGAAGGTATGACTGCGCAAGCTTTAATGGTCTTTAGCTTCGGTTTCATATTATGGCCACGCTTGGCGGTTCTGGCCGTGCCGGTGTCAATGATGCTGATCGCCGGAATAGCAGTTGGTGTTTCCCATGTGCTGGGGGAACCGGGCGGCGTTCAGTATTTGGTGCAAAACTGGCTTGGTGGGATTTATTCGCGCGTAGATGCTGGTATCGAAAGTGGGTCCTATGTCGGGCGGGCAATGAATTGGTTGATCGGCGCGCGGGCTTTTATATCCGCGCCTCTCACCGGACTTGGCATCGGGGGAACGCAAAGTTATTTTTTCACGCTTGATAACGCAGGCTACTACATCGTTCTTGGCGCTGAACAAGAGGATATGGTCGCTGGAGCGACCTCGCCTACCAACTCGCCCATGGTCGTGCGTATTCTTGCGGAGCTTGGATTGATCGGTACCTTCTTTCTCACTTATTACTGTTGGAGAGCATTCCGCTTAGCGTTAGAGCCGAACTCTGGAGACGACATGCTGCAATATGCATTTCTTTATTCGCTAGGCGCGATGCTTTTGAGTTTTTGCTTCGCTGGAGAATTACTTAATCCTTGCATCACCGCATTCGTTGCGCTTCTGGCGCAAAGAATGCGTTTGCGCGATGCCGCAAAAGTCAGCCCGTCCTCCGCGCCAAATCCAGAATATTGGTCGCAGGCGGCCGCCACCCTCGCATCGCATTGACGCAATGCCAGCAAATCCAATCCAGTATGTTCTGCGCAGTTCATCAGCCCAGGGCTTGTTGGCAGAATTCGAAATCTCTAACCGCCACCATCGCGTCGAGGAATTCGAGAAGAAGTTCGAAGGTCTTAGCAATAAGGTGCATTACCCACATGACGTCTGAAGCATCGGACACTACCATCGTGCGCTCCATTGGTGAGATTTGATTCCAATGCCTATTGGTTCGTTCATTCGCAAAATAGGGCGTACGGCGCAGGTCCATTTTCCAGGCCTCCAGGAAGCCGGGAAGGCGGCAGAAGCCGGGCTGCGGAATTGGACGGGGTCGGTTCATGATGCCGATCTTAATGGCCTACGGAACATTGGTGTACCATCACAGGCCTTGTTCCTTGATATTGGCGCAAACCGCGGTGAAGCCGCAAAATCAATTTGGTCGCTTTGTCCCGATACGCGACTGATCGGCTTCGAACCCAATCCAGCTATGGTCGATCGATTTGGCCACATATTCAGCAAACGGGGCGGGAAAGTGTACGCCGTGGCACTGTCGAACCAGGTGGGCGAATTTCCGCTTTATATTCCTGTCTACAGAGGCGTGGTGTTCGATGGACTAGCGTCCCTCAGCGAAGCGAATGCGCGCGAATGGCTCAACCGTGATACGTTATTCGGCTTCAATCCCCGTAAGCTCGAAATTCGTAAATTCAATTGTCAGGTAGCGACGTTAGATCAATTCGGTCTGTCCCCATTCTTTATCAAGATCGACGTACAGGGGCGTGAATACGAAGTGCTCGAAGGGGCGCTGAAAACAATCGCCGCATCAAGACCTATTATCTTCGCGGAGAGCGAGACGCTTGATATTCCCCGCGTCCTTACATTGTTGTCACCTTGGCACTACGAAGTGTTTCGCTTTGATGATGGTGGGTTCCACTCCGGTGAGGTTTCGTTACGGAACGTTTATTTGTTTCCAGCAGACAAGCGAACATTATTGCGCGCCGCCTCCTGAAGCGCTTCTGATGCACCCCGAAGTCTATTCGCCTGCAACATGCGACGGAAAGGAGCGGCCCGCCGTGAGCTTGGAAGTGGGCGAGCGGATCCATTGTATTAGCGTCAGCTCTGTGTTCCGCAGGAGGAAATAGAAATAGGCCAAAAGCGTCGCAAAGCTGCTCAGAACAAGTGGCAAGTATAAGCGGGGAGTGCCATTGGGCAGCAATGGTGCGTTGGGAGGCGAAATATATTCGGCTGCGAAAGGTACTGGAGCGTTGCTTATCGCCGCGGAAATTTCATCATGAACCTGCTCCTCGGCAACAGTCTGCCGCACGTCCACGGCGCGCGAAATCTCCAGCCAAGCGCGCAAGAAAATCGGCTTTAATCTGGCTACGTGTGGTCGCCTCATCTTTCAGCACATTTTCAGCTTCATCATGAAGTACTGTGGAGAATCGTCAGAGCCAGGGAACGATTAGGGGATTTCAATGTCACGGTCGCGATTGGATTGCGGATGTCCGACGTGACCGTTACCCCCCCCAAGTAATTTGCAAGTGAAAGTGCGTCGGGTGGCGACCACGATTTGACGCCGACCAGGCCGTACATGAAGTTCTTGATTTCGCTGGCTTGACGTGGGCGGGGGCACCCAATGACCGTTCCGCCACTGATTTGCGAAGATCTTGTGTACGAGGTCAGGGTGATCCTTGAGTATGCGTTCGGCCACAAGCGTTGAGTCAAACATCTTCACGTAGAATTGGAAATCCGACAGCTGGCCCGACTGCGGAGACAATATAGAGTTCAGGCCGCCGCTCGGACTTCCTGGTTTGGTATCGGATGTATAACGAGCGGCAGTGACGATCATCGTTGCCGTATATACCGGAGTTATCAATCGGGCCAGCAGCACGCCGACCGGGAGGAATACCAAGAACACGACAATCAATATCGGCCATTTGGTCCGCACGACCTGCCAATGCCGTTGCCGATCGAGAATTCTAATCGGGACTACTTTAGGTGTGTCGCTTCCGCTCATGCGCCATGCCTGCGAGGAAATAATTATAACAATTCTAGCCTTAGACGCTCATTTCCACAAATCCTCATAAATTGGAAGAACGGCTTGCAAATTATGATCATGTCAGCTCCATACCGCAGCCAAAGCAGCTTGAACGTCGTCTATGGATATAGCTTCCATACATAAGTGATTGTCACAGCTGCGCCGCGCGCAGCCGTACTTACCACTACATTGTGGGCGATGTTGCAGTACCCTGACGCGGTGTTCCGATTTCGCGAGGGGATGAAATTGGTTATCTACCACTCCAGAATAAAGCGCGACGCAGGGCTTTTCGAGCAGGGTTGCCGCATGCGTCGCGCCGGTATCCTGACCAATATATGCCGCCGCGCCGGCAATAACTCCGATACAATCGGAGAAATCGCATTTCCCCACTAAATTCCAGCAGTTCTCGATCGTAGCGAGATAGGTCATCTGAGAGGTATCAAGATCCGACTTTGCGCCCAAAACCACAACTGGCCAGCGTGTTGCGAGCTTCTTCGTGAGGTTAAGAAATCGATCCACGGGCCACTGCTTGGATGGCCAACCTGTTCCTACATGCACGGCCAAATATGGTCGCGACGGCAAAAGTGCGGGATCAGGCGCCGTGAACGGAACAAGGTCTGAAGACCATTCTCGCATTGGGTCATCCATGAGCCCTGAATCCTGTGCCACGGCATTATAAAGTTGCGTCGTGTGCCCATCGAACTGAAACGGAGGAAGTGTCCGGTCCAATAGAAATCCACCACCCCCGCAAGTCAGGCCCCCGATTGCTTGATGCCTCCGAGCCAAACGTAGAAGGATTGCCATGCGAATATCGCCTCGAACTTCGTAAACAATGTCAGAGCGAATCTGGCGCAATTGGGAAATGACGTTACGGTACTGAGTATATCCATCTTCACGTAGCGGCTTTGCGAGAAAGGGTGCGTCGACTGGCACAACTTCATCGATGAAGGGGGATTTACTCAGCCAAGGCACTGCGTCAGGTCGCACGCCAATCGTGATATGAAGGCCTAGCTTCTTCTTTATGAGATGAAGGGCGGGTAATGCTAATAATGCGTCTCCCAACCCAGAAGGATGAATCAAGCCAATGGATCGGATCGCTTCACGATCCTCAAAGGCGCGATTATGATTGAAAAGCACGTATCCAAGGCGATCGATGGTTTGAACCAACGGCAAAAATTTGAGAGCTTGACGGCCCTTAAAGCGATATACAATGGAGGGCTTCGAGAGCTTATGCCCCAGGATACGGAGGGCGTTCTTTGCTTTCTTTTCCGTGGGCGGGACGCGCTATCGGTATGGGTCACTAGTGGCTAGGTATTTGGAGACGTAATCGCAAACACCATCCTCCAATTGCGTGGAAGTACCGGTATATCCCGCATCACGCAATTTGTTCATGCGCGCTTGCGTACGGTATTGATACCGTTCTCTGATGTCCACCGGCATGTCAACGAACTCAATTTTTGGTTCTCTGTGCGCAGCAGCAAAGAGTGTGTGAGCAAGATCGAGCCAACTGCGCGCTATTCCACTTCCAAGGTTAAAGATTCCGCATATCTCAGGGTTATTTAGAAGCCACTCGATGACGTCGACGCAGTCGCGCACATAGACAAAATCTCGTAGCTGACCACCATCAACGTAATCCGGGCGATAACTGCGGAACAACTTCATCGCGCCCCCATCGCGAATGCGACTAAAATTCTTTGCGATGATGCTTTGCATCTCCCCTTTGTGGTATTTGTTTGGTCCATACACATTAAAGAACTTGAGGCCTACCCACTGCCTAGGTGCTTCCGACTGGTGACGGATGGCCCAGCGATCGAATACATGCTTGCTCCATCCATAAGCGTTTAACGGTCGCAGAACATGTAATTTAGACTGTATCGTCATCAAAGCCATCAGATCCATCCCCATAGGTCGCCGCGGACGACGCATATATGAGTTGGCAATCGTGCTCTGCGCACCACTTCCATAGATATATAGGCAGACGGATATTGTAGTTTGCGATCAAATCGACGTCGGTCTCCGTAGTTGAGCTGATGGCGCCCATGTGGATGATCGCGTCGATCTCCTTTGTGTTCTTTAGATACTCGGAGAGACCCTCAGGGAAATCAAAGATGATAGTTCAATGTTTGGCTAGGTTACGCCATCGATCGTCTTTGCCCATCCAATCGCAAATTGCAACATCGTGGCCAGCGCCGCTGAGTGCGGCGGCAATATTTGAGCCAATGAACCCCGCCCCACCTGTAATGACAATGTGTGATCTAGATTTCCTCATCAGCCACCATTAAACGGTTGATTGTACCGCTGGTGCTCGGCCGGGGACCAGCTTCGCGAGTACGACTTGTCCCCCGTACCCAGCGACGATGTCCTCTCCAACAACCTCCTCACGTGAATAATCTGCTCCCTTGACAAGGACGTCCGGCCTGATTTCTTCGATTAAGGATCGGGGAGTGTCCTCATCAAACATGACAACTGCGTCTACGGGCTCCATAGAGGCTAGAACAATTGCACGCGCCATTTCCCCTTGTACCGGGCGCTTTTTACCCTTGAGCCGCCTTACTGATGCATCGCTATTGAGGCCAACAATCAAGCGGTCACATTGCGCGCGCGCCTGGGCTAATAAGGAAACATGACCGGGATGAATTAAATCAAAGCATCCGTTTGTGAAGCCGACAACATACTTGTCCCCTTTCCAGGTTTTCAGCTGTTGCATAAGTTCTGGCAAAGTAAGAATTTTGCGCTCGGCTGTATTGACCTTTTCGTCGCGAAGCAAGAATAGCAGCTCGTCGGTGGTGACTGCGGTTGTCCCTACCTGCGTTACCGCAATACCTGCGGCCAAATTAGCGAGCCATGCGCAAGTTTTCATCGGCGCGCGAGATGCCAAGGCGATGTGAATGCCGCGATTACCGTATCGCCAGCGCCGGTGACATCGAATATGCGCCGCGCTATTGCCGGCAGGTGGGCTTGGACCTGATTGCGTTGCACAAGTGTCATGCCCTCGGCACCGCGGGTAACAAGAACAGCATCGCTGGCAGGTATTGTCATCAAAATCGCGCTTGCAGCTTTCTCACAAGCCAGATCGTTATCGGGATCGATACCCGTAGCCTGTTGTGCCTCATGGCGATTAGGGGTAACGACGGTGGCTCCGTCGTAGATCGACAAGTCCGCGTTCTTGGGATCGACAATCACTGGTTTGCCGCTAGCCCGTGCCATCTTGATGATCTGGGCTGCCACGGAAGGTGTTATGACCCCTTTGGCATAATCGGACAGGATAAGCGCATCAACGGTTGGTAGCACGGCCGATAATTGCGATATCAATGCGGCCTCGCTAGAGGTTCGGGTGTTTTTCGTTTCTCGATCGGCCCGCAACATCTGTTGGCCCTCTGCGATGTAGCGTGTTTTTTCGATGGTGCAACTGTCGGGTAAACATATCAGCCTGACATCCAAAGACGCATTCGCGCCAAGGAGGCGGACAAGTTTATCCCCGCGCGATCCCGTCCCCGATAGCCGATTAGAGTAGCCCTTCCCCCGAGGGAAACGACATTTCGTGCAACGTTGGCCGCGCCACCGGGAACGGCTATTTCCTCGCTAATAGTCAAGACCGAAATCGGGGCTTCCGGGGAGATGCGCGAAACCGCCCCATAGAAATAACGATCAAGCATTACGTCACCCACGACGGCAACATGTCGCGCACCAAAAGAGTTTATTATGGCCCTTAATTCGTCGCTCACAGTTAAACCACCTGTCGTCTCAATCTGCATTAGGACTGCTAAACTCGTATCACATAAGGCGACACTAAGGTCCAACTACGTTCCATACCTCTTTGCAGCCCCGGCGAGATGGAACCATGGATATATCGTTGTGTTTTGAGAAACCCTAGCTCAGGTACATAAATCTAGTCCAGCGCGGCTTGCAAGCCGCTACAAGATGACAGCAATACGGTACCAGTCGAGTAGATGTACATAAACATAG
>CAVXUV010000022.1:0-15322 GCA_963765095.1 uncultured Alphaproteobacteria bacterium | reverse complement strand
CGCCAAATCCAATGGCGGCGAAAAGCAGAAGAAGCTGGTCAAGCGCCTCAAAGTGGTGGACGCTTTCATCGAATCCGGCAACCGCCCGAATGGATGATCTTGACCGTGGTGCCGGTGATCCCGCCGGAACTGCGTCCGCTGGTGCCCCTGGATGGCGGCCGCTTCGCCACGTCGGATCTCAATGATCTCTATCGCCGCGTCATCAACCGCAACAACCGGTTGAAGCGGCTGATCGAGCTCAAGGCCCCCGACATCATCGTGCGCAATGAAAAGCGCATGCTGCAGGAATCGGTGGACGCGCTGTTCGACAATGGCCGGCGCGGCCGCGTCATCACGGGCGCCAACAAGCGTCCCTTGAAGTCGCTGGCCGACATGCTGAAAGGCAAGCAAGGCCGTTTCCGCCAAAATTTGTTGGGCAAGCGCGTGGACTATTCGGGTCGCTCGGTGATCGTGGTGGGCCCGGAGCTCAAGCTGCATCAGGCGGGCCTGCCCAAGAAGATGGCGCTGGAGCTGTTCAAGCCCTTCATCTATTCGCGTCTGGAAGCCAAGGGCTTCAGCCAGACGGTGAAGCAGTCCAAGAAATTGGTCGAGAAAGAGAAGCCGGAAGTCTGGGACATTCTCGAGGAAGTGATCCGCGAGCATCCCATCCTGCTCAACCGCGCGCCCACCTTGCACCGGTTGGGAATTCAGGCGTTCGAGCCGGTGTTGATCGAAGGCAAGGCGATCCAGCTTCATCCGCTGGTCTGTACCGCCTTCAATGCCGACTTCGACGGCGACCAGATGGCCGTGCATGTGCCTCTGTCGCTTGAGGCGCAGTTGGAAGCGCGCGTCCTGATGATGTCCACCAACAACATCCTCTCGCCCGCCAACGGCAAGCCCATCATCGTACCGACCCAGGACATCGTGCTTGGCCTTTATTACTTGAGCCAGGAACGGGCCAAGGAGCCGGGCGAGGGCATGACCTTCAACGATATCGGCGAGATCGAGCATGCCCTGTTCGCGGGCGCCGTCACGCTGCACGCCAAGATTAAGGCGCGCTACAAGACGGTGGACGCGGACGGCAAGCCCATCACGCGCCGGGTGCATTCCACCCCGGGCCGCATGATGATCGCCGAAATCCTGCCGCGGAATCCCAAGATCCCGTTCGAGCTGGTCAATCGCCTGCTGCGCAAGCAGGAGATCAGCCAGATCATCGACGAGGTCTATCGCCATTGCGGCCAGAAGGAGACGGTTCTGTTCTGCGACGCGGTGATGGGGCTGGGCTTTCGCGAAGCCTGCAAGGCCGGCATCTCGTTCGGCAAGGACGACATGGTCGTGCCTGCCAGCAAGCAGAAGCTGATCGACGAAACCCGTCATCGCGTGCGCGAGTATGAGCAGCAGTACCAGGACGGTCTCACCACCGACAAGGAGAAGTACAACCTTGTCGTGGACACCTGGTCCAAGTGCACCGACATGGTGGCGGCGGAAATGATGAAGGAAATCTCCGAGCCCCGCATCGACCCGGAAACGGGCCGGGTGGAGGAGATGAACTCCATCTATATGATGTCGCATTCCGGCGCTCGTGGTTCGCCGCAGCAGATGAAGCAGCTGGCCGGCATGCGCGGCCTGATGGCGCGTCCCGACGGCTCGATCATCGAGACGCCGATCCTGTCGAACTTCAAGGAAGGCCTCACCGTGCTCGAGTATTTCAACTCGACCCACGGCGCCCGCAAGGGTCTGGCCGACACCGCGCTCAAGACGGCGAATTCGGGTTATCTCACCCGCCGCCTGGTGGACGTGGCCAATGACTGCATCATCACCGCCGAGGATTGCGGCACCAAGAAAGGTGTCACCGTCCAGGCCGAAATCGATGGCGGCCAGGTCGTGTCCTCGCTCACCGAACGCGTCCTGGGCCGCACCGCGGCCGAGGACATCAAGCATCCCGACTCGGGCGAGGTGCTGGTCAAGCGCGGCCGGGAAATTGTCGAAGACCTGGCCGAAAAGATCGAAAGCGCCCATGTCCAGAAAGTACGGGTGCGCTCGGTACTCACCTGCGAGCTGCCGGAAGGCGTGTGCGGCAAATGCTATGGCCGTGACCTTGCGCGCGGCACGCCGGTCAATATCGGCGAGGCAGTCGGCGTGATTGCCGCCCAGTCCATCGGCGAGCCGGGCACCCAGCTGACCATGCGCACCTTCCATATCGGCGGCGCGGCCCAGGTGGCCGGGCAGTCGAAGGTGGAAGCCTCGTATGACGGCAAGATCCGCATCGTGAACCGCAACATCGTCAAGAATTCCGATGGTGAGTTGATCGCGATGGGCCGCAACATGCAGCTGGTGATCACCGACAACAAGGGCCAGGAACGGGCGACCTACCGCATCGTCTATGGCGCGCGGCTCAAGGTGGACGAAGGCGCCGCCGTCAAGCGCGGCGACAGGCTGGCGGAATGGAATCCCAACGCATTGCCGGTCTCACCGACGTGGAAGGCATCGTCAAGTACGAGGACCTGATCTCAGGCATCACCATGCGCGAAGTGTCGGACGAAAAGACCGGCGTTTCGAACAAGGTGGTGATGGACAGCCGCGGTACCGGTTCCAAGAACACGCCCGACCTGCGTCCCTCGATCATCATCGTGGACAAAAAGGGCAAGATCATCCAGCTGCCTGCGGGCGGTGAGGCGCGTTATGCGATCTCGGGCGATGCCATTCTCTCGGTCGAGGATGGCTCGGAAGTCCGGGCGGGCGACGTCTTGGCTCGTATTCCCACCGAAGGCGCCAAGACCCGCGACATCACGGGCGGTCTGCCGCGCGTGGCGGAATTGTTCGAAGCGCGCAAGCCCAAGGAAGCGGCCGTCCTGGCCGAGACCGACGGCTTTGTCGAGTTCGGCAAGGACTACAAGAACAAGCGCCGCGTGATCGTGAAACCCAAGTCCGACAAGCTGGAGCCCGTCGAATATTTGATCCCTAAAGGCAAGCACATCAGCGTGCGCGAGGGCGATTATGTGGAGAAGGGCGACTATATCGTCGAAGGTAATCCCAGCCCGCATGACATTCTGCGGATCAAGGGCATGGAGGAACTGGCCACCTATCTGGTCAAGGAAATCCAGGACGTCTACCGGCTGCAGGGCGTGAAGATCAACGACAAGCATATCGAAGTGATCTGCCGCCAGATGATGCAGAAGCTCGAGGTCATCGATGGTGGCGAGACCACTCTGATCGCGGGCGAGCATGTCGATGCGACCGAGCTGGAGGAGGCCAACAAGAAGGCCGAGGCCGACGGCCGCAAACTGGCCGATGGTCGGGCGATCCTTCTGGGCATCACCAAGGCATCGCTCCAAACTCGTTCAGTGTTCTCGGCCGCCTCCTTCCAGGAAACCACGCGCGTCCTCACCGACGCGGCGGTCAATGGCAAGGTCGATATGCTGGAAGGCCTGAAAGAGAACGTCATTGTGGGACGTCTCATTCCGGCCGGTACCGGCGGCGCCATCGCCCGTCTTCGCCATATCGCCACCGAGCGCGACAAGGCGATCCAGGCGGAAGCGGCAGCGCAGCAGCCGATTGCTGCCTTGGAGGCTCCGACAGCCGCCGAATAATTTCGGTCTGTCTCGGCAAAGAATCGGGGCTGCCCAAAAGGCAGCCCTTTTTCTTTGGTGATCCAGTCGCGGTCCGCCTCCCCCGCGTGCGGAGCACCAGTAGCAGCGCTTGCGAAGCGGAGGCCGGAGGGGGCAACCAAAGCGGAAATCAGGAGGCGCGTTCCCGCCCGCCGGGCTAGCATGCAGCCATGAAACTGCTTCAACCTTTTTCCTGGAGCCGCGAGGAAGCCCGCAGCGGCAAATTCGACGGCAAATTCCTGATCGGGGTGCGCACGACGGGCATCTATTGCCTGCCGTCGTGCCCCACCCATCCGCCCAAGAAAGAGAATGTCAGCCTCTATCACACGGAAGCGGAATGTCTCGCCGCTGGCCTGCGCGCCTGCAAACGCTGCCGTCCGGATCTTTTCTATAAGGGGCAAGACGAGAATATCGCGCTTTTCGAAGGGCTCGCGGCGCGGGTGAGGGCGGATGTCGCCCACTTCGCCGATGCCTCATCGCTGGCCAGGGCCGCGGGCGTAAGCCTCACCAAGCTGGGCGCGCTCACCCGCGACCACGCGCATCTGGCGCCGGCCCAGTGGCTGAGGCGGGAGCGGGTGCGCCGGGTGGGTGAATTGCTGCTGTCCGGCCACGCCAAGGTGGTGGATGTTGGCTACGAGGCGGGCTTCGAGAGCGAGTCGGTGTTCCACCGCCAATTCCTTTCGCTCACCCGCATGACTCCGGGCGCCTATCGCGCGCTGTCGAATGTATTCCTGCTGCAATTGCCGTCCGGTTATCGCGCCAAGGAAGTTCTGGCCTATCACGCCCGCGATCCCGAAAGCCTGTGCGAGAGAAGCGAAGACAACAGGATCTGGAAGGCGCTGCAAACCGAGGACGGCGCGGCGGTGCTGGAATTGTCGCTGGAAAAGGAAGGTGTGTGGGCGCGCGTGCACGGGGAGAAGAAACTGGGCCGCGCCAGCTTTGCCTTTCTGCATGAGGCCGCGCTCAAGATGCTGGGCTTGAACAATGAGACCGCGCCATTCGAAAGCCGGCACGCTGAATTCACCGCCCCCCGGAAAGGCCTGCGCCTTCCCAACATTCCCACCGGCTTCGACGGCTTGGCCTGGGGCATTATCGGCCAGCAGATCAATGTGAAATTCGCTTCCAGCCTGAGAAGCGAGATCATCCGCATGGCGGGCGAGAAGGTGGGCGACATGCGCACTCATCCCTCACCCGAACGGGTCGCCGACATGACCGTGGCCGTGCTCAACAAAAAACGTTTCTCCCGTTCCAAGGCGAAATATCTGATCGGCGCGGCGGAGAAAGTGGCCAGCGGTGCCCTGGATGTCGAAAATCTATTGCGCGGATCGGCTATGGCGGCGGAAAAGAAACTCACTTCCTTGCATGGCGTAGGCACCTGGACCGCGCGCTACACAATGTTGCGGGGCGGCTTTGCCGATGCCGCGCCCCTGGGCGACAGCGCACTGGCGACGGCGTTGCAACGCCTGCACAAATTGCCGGAACGGCCGGATCAGGCGGAAACGGCCAAATTGATGGCGCAATTCTCGCCCCACCGCAGTCTCGCCACCATGCATCTGTGGACCAGCCTGAAAGAACCGGCCGCGGCATGAAGCGCTACTGGGGCACGATCGAAACTCCGTTCGGCACCTTTGCCGCGTGGGTGGATGAGAAAGGCACGCTGATCCGCTTCAATTTGCGCGCGATCGGTGCCGCGAAAGTGGAGCCGGATGCCGAGCGCAGCGCAAAGGCCTTGGGCGAGGTACGCCGCCAGGTCAACGAATATGCCAAAGGCAAGCGCCAGGATTTTGCACTGGAGCTGGGTGCGGAAGGGCCTGATTTCAACAAGCGGGTATGGCAGGCGTTGCTCGACATCCCCTTCGGACGGACCACCTCCTATGGCGCCATCGCCAAGACCATCGGCCACCCTGCGGCAGCCCGTGCGGTTGGGGCGGCCAATGGCGCCAATCCCATCGCCTTGGTGGTGCCCTGCCACCGGGTGATCGGTAGCGACGGCAGCCTGACCGGCTATGGCGGCGGCCTTCCCCTGAAGCGCAAGCTGCTGGAGCACGAAGCACGGGTGGTCGGCACTCGCTTCGACTTGTTTTCCTGAGCCGTTAACGAAATTCAAGAACCGCACGATAAACCAGCCGGCCCGGGAGACTGGCGGGGCCGAGCCCGATTGGTCTAGACTTTCCTCTTGGAGGGCCTAAGGCCGCATGAAGGCGCAACGCGCATTGGTGAGAGCACGGACATCGGGCTGGCGGTTCATCGCCTCCCTGATCCTGATCGCCTTTACGCTCCAAGCCTATATTACCCAGACGCATGTCCACGCGGCAGCGCCGGCGGCGGTCAGCAAGATTATCACCCATTCGCCGACCAAGACGCCCCTGGACGACAATCCCATGGATTGTCCTTTCTGCCAGGCCGTGGCGCATGACGGTCCTTTCTTCCTTCCAGCAGCGCCGCTCCTCATTCTGTCGCAAAGCTTTGTCGAACTCGCTCCGCACGCCTTTCGCATCCATCGTTTCTGGGATGCGCCGGCGCATATCTGGCAGAGCAGGGCGCCTCCCCACCACTGATCGGGAATTCCCAAGCCCTTGAGCCGCGCATGTCGCGGCGTTCAGGGCCTTGGTCATGGCGATTCTACACATCGTCAAGAATCCATCAGTGGAGACATCCATGTTTTCAGAGATGCGCGCATTCAAGGCCGCCTCGGCCTTTCCGGGAATATCCCGCTCCGTTCTTACCGGCGCCCCGGCCTTGCTGTTTCTTACCGCCTGCGCGGTAGGACCCGATTTCAAGACACCGGCGCCGCCACCGGTGAACAGCTACACCGCCGCGCCCGTCCAAACCACGATGGCCGTGGCGGGGGTGGCAGGCGGCGACGCCCAGCGCTTCCTTGCCGGCAGCGACGTTGCCGGCGACTGGTGGACCTTGTTTCATTCCCGGGCGCTGAACGATCTGATCGAGCAGGCGCTGAAGAACAATCCGGGGCTCAAATCTGCGGAAGCTTCGCTCAAGCAGGCGCACGAACAAGCGCTGGCCCAGCGCGGTGCATTCTTTCCCGCGGTTTCGGCAGGATTTTCCGCCACGCATCAGCAACAGGCGGGGGTGCTGGCGCCCACCCTCAATTCGAACGAGCTGCAATATAATCTGTTCACGCCCCAGCTCAGCGTGACCTATATGCCCGACGTGTTCGGGCTCACCCGGCGCATGGTGGAATCCTCTGACGCCCAGGCAGATGCGGCGCGCTATCAAATGCTGGCGGTCTATACCACCCTGGTGAACAATCTGGTCGCCACCGCGGTGCAGGACGCGGCCACCGAGGCTGAGATCGAGGCCACAAACCGCCTGATCGAAAGCGAAACAAAATCGGTTGAGATTCTCGAATATCAGCTGAAGAAGGGCTATGCCAGCGGCGTGGATCTCGCCGCCCAGCGGTCGCAACTGGCGTCGGCCGAGGCAAGCCTGCCGCCTCTCATCAAGCAGGAAGCGCAGTTTCATGACCAGCTCGCGGTGCTGGTCGGCCAATATCCCAGTCAGGCTGCGCAAGGCGGGCTTTCGCTCTCCGACTTCAAATTGCCGGATGACCTGCCGTTGAGCCTGCCTTCGACATTGGTGGCCCAGCGTCCCGATATCCTCCAGGCCCAGGCCAATCTTCATGCCGCCAGCGCTCAAATCGGGGTCGCGGTGGCCAACCGGCTGCCCAACATCCAGCTTGGCGTCAATGCCGGCGCCACCGCGGTGGCGCTCAATCAATTGTTTGCGCCGGGCACGGAATTCTGGAGCGTGGGCGCGGCGCTCACCGCGCCCATCTTCGATGGCGGCGCGCTTTATCATCAGGAACAGGCGGCGCGCGCCGGTTATGACGCCTCGGCCGAGCAGTATCGCAGCACCGTTCTGTCCGCCTTCCAGAATGTGGCCGACACCCTGGTGGCGCTGGACCAGGATGCCAAGGGCCTGAAAGCGGCGGCGGCGGCGGACGCGGCGGCCAAGACCACCCTGGATTTGGTGCAGCGGCAATTGCAGGACGGCTACACCAACACTCTGGGGCTTCTGAGCGCCCAGGCCGCGTATCAGCAGGCCGAGATCGCGCTCGTCCAGGCCCAGACCAACCGCTACGCCGATACCGCGGCGCTGTTCCAAGCGCTGGGCGGCGGATGGTGGCATCGCGCCGATTTGAATGAGGCCAAAAATGATTAAGCGCAAACTTGTCTTGGGCGCGATGGCGGCTTCGCTTCTGCTGATCGCGGGATGCTCGCCCAAATCCGGCGACCAGGCGCCCCAGGGGCAGAATGTGACGCTCACCCAGGCGCAATTGCAGAAGATCACGCTCGTCACCGTCCGCCGCACCAATTACCGCCGCAGCGTGGACACGACCGGGGTGGTGGATTTCGACAACGACCAGGCGAGCCCGGTGTTGGCGCCTTTCTCCGGCCCGGTGTCGCGCCTTCTGGTCCAGCCCGGCGACAAAGTGAAAAAGGGCGATCCCTTGGCGGCCGTGGTGTCGCCGGATTTCTCCACCGCCGTCAGCACCTATCGCAAGGCGCTGGTCACCGCCCAGAATGCGCGCCGCCTCGCCGATCTGGATCAGGATCTTCTGGCCCACCAGGGGGTCTCCGCGCGCGAGGAGCAGCAAGCCCAGACCGATGCCGCCAGTGCCGAAGCCGACCGCGATGCGGCCCTGGAATCCCTGAAATCGCTGAATGTGGCGCCGCAAGTGATCAGCGACACCCAGGAAGGAAAACCCACCGCCCGTGTCGAAGGCCTGATCCGCTCGCCCATCGCCGGAACCGTGGTCGAAAGGCTGATCAATCCCGGACAATTGCTGCAGGCGGCAACCACCAATTGCTTCACCATCGCCGATCTCTCCCGCGTCTGGGTGATGGCGCATATTTTCGATTCCGATCTTGCCTCAGTGCATGTGGGCGATGCCGCCCAGGTCAGCACGGGGCTGGCATCGCGCACGCTTTCCGGGACGGTGGAGAACATCGCCGCCGAAGTGGACCCCAACACCCGCTCGGTCGCAGTGAGGGTCGTGGTGAACAATCCCGGCGATTTTCTCAAGCGGCAGATGTATGTCCAGGTTCATATCGGCGACCGCAGCCAGAATAGCGGCCTGCTGGTGCCGGTGGCGGCCATTCTCAGGGACGAGGAGAATCTCCCTTTCGTCTATGTGCTCCAGCCCAACGGCAGTTTCGCCCGCCGGCATGTGACGCTGGGCTATCGCAGCGGCGATCAATACGACATCCCCAGCGGCCTCAATCAAGGTGACCGGGTCGTGGCCGACGGCGCGATCTTCGTGCAATTCATGCAGAACCAATGAGCGACACGCCCCGTTCGCCTTCCATCATGAACCGGCTGGTCTCGGCGTCGCTGGGTCAGCGGCTGCTGGTGGTGCTATGGACCGCGATTTTGCTGGGCGCGGGCATCCGTTCCTTGGACCGTTTGCCGGTGGATGCCTATCCCGATCTTTCGCCGCCTATGGTGGAAGTGATCACCCAATGGCCGGGCCATGCCGCCGAGGAAGTGGAAAGACTGATCACCGTGCCGGTCGAGCGCGGCATGAACGGCATTCCCCGCGTCGCCGCCATGCGTTCGATTTCGCTTTATGGCCTATCGGACGTGATCCTCACGTCCAGCATCGGAACCGACAATTATTTCGCCCGCCAGCAGGTCTACAACGCGCTGCCGGAAGTGAGTTTGCCCAGCGGCGTGAGCCCTTCGGTTTCGCCGATGTCCGCGCCGTCCGGGCTGATCTATCGCTATGTGCTGCAAAGCCCCGACCGCTCCCCGATGGAGCTCAAGACCTTCGAGGATTGGGTGGTCGAGCCGCAATTCAAGTCGGTCCCCGGCGTGGCCGACGATTCCGGCTTCGGCGGCGGCACCATGCAATATCAAGTGCTGCTCGACCCCGCCAAAGTGGCGGGCGCCGGCCTGTCGGTAACACAGGTCGAGAATTCGCTTTCCGCCAACAATTCGAATGCCGGCGGCGGGTTCTATTCGCAAGGCGGACAATTCTATTACGTGCGCGGAATTGGCCGCATCGTCACGCCCGAGGATATCGGCAATGTCGTTGTGGCGGTGAACAACGGCACGCCGGTTCTACTCAAGAATATCGGCCGAGTGGAGATCGGCATCGCGCCCCGGCTGGGCGAATTCGGCTATGAAAAACAGAACGATGCGGTGGAAGGCGTCATTCTGCTGCGTACGGGCGAAAAGGCGCAGGATGTTCTGAAGGGCGTCGAAGCCAAGACCAAGGAACTCAACCAGCTCGTGCTGCCGAAGGACGTTAAGGTCGTTCCCTTCTACGACCGCAGCGATTTGATCGCGCTCACCACCAATGTGGTGGAAGGGAATCTCCTGCGCGGCATGCTGCTGGTGATCGCGATCCTGATCTTCTTTCTTTACGATTTTCGCGCCGGCTTGATCGTTGCCGCGACCATTCCGGCCTCCCTGCTGTTCGCCTTCATCTGTCTCGACCTTCAGGGCGCGTCCGCCAATCTTCTTTCCATCGGCGCGATCGACTTCGGCATCCTGGTGGATGCTGCGGTGGTGATGGTGGAGAATATCTTCCGCCAGCTTGCGCTGAGGGAGGGCAAGCAATTCGACCTGATCCAGGTGATCAAGGAAGCGGCTGCGGAAGTGGACCGGCCCTTGGTTTATGCTGTCGGCGTGATCGTGGTGAGCTTTCTGCCCATCTATGTCCTGTCCGGGCCTTCAGGCGTCCTGTTCAAGCCGATGGCGGACACGATGGTGTTCGCGCTGGTGGGTTCGCTGATCATCACGCTCACGCTGCTGCCGGTGCTCTGTTCCTGGTTCATGCGCAAGGGCGTACGCGAACGGCGCAATGCCGTGTTCGAATACATCAAGGAGCGCTATATCCGGGGGCTGGATTACTCCCTGGCCCATCCCTGGCGCGTGACCATCGCTTCTGGCGTGTTGCTGGCGCTTTCGCTTTTGTTGATTCCGGCAGTGGGCGCGGAATTCATGCCCCATCTGGACGAGGGCGCGCTGTGGGTGAGGGCGACCATGCCCTACACGATCTCGTTCGACGAGGCGGCCAAGATCACGCCCCAGATCCGCGATGTCCTGCGTTCTTTCCCGGAAGTGACCACGGTGGCCTCGGAACTCGGCCGCCCCGATGACGGCACCGACTCCACCGGTTTCTTCAATGTCGAATTCTATGTGGGACTGAAACCCTATTCGGATTGGAAAGGCTCTTACCACACCAAGCCCGCGCTGACGGAAGCGATCAACCGGAAGCTTCAGAATTTTCCCGGCATCATTTTCAATTACACCCAGCCCGCGGAGGACGCGGTCGACGAAGCGGAGACAGGCCTCAAAAGCGCGCTGGCAGTCAAAATCTTCGGCTCCGACCTCGAGACGCTGGAACAGAGGGGGCGGGCGATCAAACGCATTCTCAGCCAGGTGCGCGGCATCACAGACGTCACCCTGGTGCAGGAACTGGGGCAGCCCAGTCTTTCCATCAACATCGATCGCGCCAAGATCGCGCGCTATGGCATCAATGTGGACGACGTCAATAACTTGATCCAGACGGCGGTCGGCGGCACCGCCGCCACCCAGGTGGTACAAGGCGACAAACAATTCGATCTGGTGGTGCGGCTCGACCGCCAATATCGCGACAATCCGGAAGAGATCGGCAACATTCCCATGACCACGTCCGCCGGCCAGCAGATTCCGCTTAAGGAATTGGCGGACATTTCCGTCACCAATGGCGCGTCATTCATCTATCGCGAAGCCAATTCCCGCTATATCGGGGTCCAGTTCTCGGTCGAAGGCCGCGATCTTGCCAGCGCGGTGGGCGATGCCATCCGCCAGGTCAACCGGCAAGTGAAACTGCCGCCGGGATATCGGCTGGACTGGGGCGGGGAGTACAGCGAATACCAGGCCTCGCGCGCGCAGCTGATGGTGATCCTGCCGCTCACTTTGTTCCTGATCTTCCTTCTGCTGTTCGCGCTTTACGGCAATTTCAAATTCCCGCTCATCACCGTTGCGGGCGTGTTGCTGTCGGCCCCGATGGGCGGAATTCTGACCTTGTGGCTCACCGGCACGCCGTTCTCGGTCTCGTCGGGGATCGGATTCCTGGCCTTGTTCGGTGTCTCGGTGCAGACGGCGGTGGTCTATATCTCTTATGTCAACGAACTCCGCCGCGACGGCGTCCCCATAGATCAGGCTATTCGCGAAGGGGCGATCCTGCGGCTCAGGCCGATCATGATGACGGCGCTGGTGGCGGCGTTGGGGCTGCTTCCCGCGGCCCTGGCCACCGGCGTGGGCACGGACACTCAGAAACCCTTTGCCATGGTGATCGTGAGCGGGCTGTTCACCCGGCTTTTGATCAGCGTTTTCCTGATGCCGGCCCTCTACGCCCTCGTGGCGCGGCCCGACGACCGGCTGGAAGTATAAGTGTTCGGGGAAGGTGAGGGTCTTTAGCGCCATTAATGCGACTTATTCGCAACAATGGCTCAGTCTCCCGGCAGGGCGAGGGCGGGACGGGGTATGCTTGTAATATCCTTGCGCCCCGCGCTTGACCCCCAGGATAGCGGTGGATATATAGCGCCACCTTCCAGGGCAGGCTGTCTGCGGGAAAACCGCAAAAACGCTGTTGGGAAGCCAGTTTAAGAGCTTTGGATGCGCGACTTAGAGGCGTCAAACCTCTCAGTCCTCCGCAAGTTCGGACCGGGGAAAAATCCCCCGTGTCCGGTTTTTGGTTTTGCTCATCCTTCGGGACGCCGGGGGAATGAAAAGAGGAATGGAATGCCGACGATCAACCAGCTCATTCGCAAGCCGCGGGGCGAAAAGCCCAAGCGCAACAAGGTGCCGGCGCTGCAAGGCTGCCCGCAAAAGCGCGCCGTCTGCACCCGCGTTTATACCACCACGCCCAAGAAGCCGAACTCGGCGCTGCGCAAGGTGGCCAAGGTGCGGCTCACGAATGGCTACGAGGCGCTCACTTATATTCCCGGCGAAGGCCACAATCTTCAGGAACACAGCGTGGTCCTGATCCGCGGCGGCCGCGTCAAGGACCTTCCGGGTGTGCGCTATCACATCATCCGCGGCGTGCTCGACACCCAGGGCGTCAAGGACCGCAAGCAGCGCCGTTCGCTCTACGGCGCCAAGCGTCCGAAGTAAGGAGATCTAGATGTCACGCCGCCACCGCGCCGAACACCGCGAAATCAACCCGGACGCCAAGTTCGGTGATCTCGTCGTCGCGAAATTCATGAACAGCCTGATGTATGACGGAAAGAAATCCGCCGCCGAAAGCATCGTTTATGGCGCTTTCGACACCATCGCCGCCAAGACCAAGCAGGATCCGCTGGCCGTATTCCACGAAGCCCTGCGCAATGTCTCGCCCGCGATCGAAGTGAAGTCGCGCCGCGTCGGCGGCGCCACCTACCAGGTGCCGGTGGAAGTGCGCACCGACCGCGCCCGCGCGCTCGCCATCCGTTGGCTGATCATTGCCGCGCGCGGTCGCAACGAACCCACCATGCATGGCCGCCTGTCGGGGGAATTGATGGATGCCGCGAACAATCGCGGCTCCGCCGTGAAGAAACGTGAAGACACCCACAAGATGGCCGACGCCAATCGCGCCTTCTCGCATTATCGCTGGTAACCGACTATGCCTCGTACCACTCCGCTCGAACGCTATCGCAACATCGGCATTGCCGCGCATATCGACGCCGGCAAGACCACCACGACCGAGCGCATCCTTTATTACACCGGCAAGAGCCATAAGATCGGCGAAGTCCATGACGGCGCCGCCACCATGGACTTCATGGAGCAGGAGCAGGAGCGGGGCATCACTATCACCTCGGCGGCGACCACCTGCTTCTGGAAAGAACATCGCATCAACATCATCGACACGCCCGGCCATGTGGACTTCACCATCGAGGTCGAGCGTTCCATGCGCGTTCTGGACGGCGCGGTGGCGGTGTTCGATGCCGTGGCCGGCGTCGAGCCCCAGTCTGAAACCGTATGGCGCCAGGCCGACAAATATCACGTGCCGCGCATCTGCTTCGTCAACAAGATGGACCGCACCGGCGCGGACTTCCAACGCTGCATTGACATGATGATCGACCGCCTGGGCACCCGCCCGATGGTGATCACCTGGCCGATCGGCAGCGAAAGCGAATTCAAGGGCATCGTCGACATCGTGAAGATGAAAGCCCTGATCTGGCACGACGAGCAGTTGGGCGCCAAGTTCGACGAAATCGAAATTCCCGCCGAATATGCCGACAAGGCAGCCGAGCTGCGCGCCGCCCTGGTCGAAATGGCGGTTGAGGAAGACGACGTCCTGCTGGAAGCCTATCTGGAAGCCGGCAAGGAGCCGTCTTACGACGATCTTCAGCGCTGTATCCGCAAGGGCGCGATCCATTTCAAATTCGTGCCGGTGATGTGCGGCTCGGCCTTCAAGAACAAGGGCGTGCAGCCTTTGCTTGACGCCGTGGTCGCTTATCTGCCGTCGCCGCTCGACATTCCGCCGGTCAAGGGCGTCGATCTCAAAGGCAATGAAGTCGTCCGTCCGGCCGACGACAAGGCGCCGTTCGCGGGCCTGGCCTTCAAGATTATGGACGATCCGTTCGTTGGCTCCATAACTTTCGTGCGCGTCTATTCCGGCACCATTTCGTCGGGCACCGGCGCGCTCAACTCGGTCAAGGACAAGACCGAACGTGTCGGCCGCATGCTCTTGATGCATGCCAATTCGCGGGAAGACGTGAAGGAAGCCAATGCCGGCGACATCGTCGCTTTTGCCGGCCTCAAGCTCACCACCACGGGCGAGACGCTGTGCGATCCCAACAATCCGGTGATCCTGGAGCGGATGGAATTTCCCGATCCCGTCATCGAAGTGGCGATCGAACCCAAGACCAAGGGCGACCAGGAAAAGATGGGCATGGCGCTGGTACGGCTAGCCCAGGAAGACCCGTCCTTCCGCGTCTCGACCGATCAGGAATCCGGCGAGACCATCCTCAAGGGCATGGGCGAACTTCATCTGGAGATCAAAGTCGATATCCTCAAGCGCACCTATAAGGTGGATGCCAATGTCGGCGCGCCGCAGGTGGCCTATCGCGAGACCCTCTCCAAGCCCGTCACCGTCAAATACACCCACAAGAAGCAGACCGGCGGTTCGGGCCAGTTCGCCGAAGTCACGATCGAATTCGAACCGCTGCCGCCCGGCTCCGGCTTTGTCTTCGAAAATGAAGTTGTCGGCGGCGCCATCCCCAAGGAATTCATTCCCTCGGTGGAAAAGGGCCTGAAGGCGCAGAAGGAATTGGGCCTCATGGCCGGCTTCCCGGTGATCGACTTCTCCGCCAAGCTGGCCGACGGCAAGTATCACGAAGTCGACTCCAACGCGCTCACCTTTGACATCGCGGCGCGCGCGGCATTCCGCGAGCTTGCCTCGCGCGGCGCGGTCAAGCTGCTTGAGCCCATCATGAAGGTGGAAGTCGTGACGCCCGAGGATTTCCTCGGCGGCGTGATCGGCGACCTTAATTCCCGCCGTGGCCAAGTGCAGGGCACCGACAGCCGCGGCAACGCCCAGGTCGTCACCGCGATGGTGCCGCTGGCGAACATGTTCGGCTATATCAACACGCTGCGCTCCATGTCTCAGGGCCGGGCGCAATATTCCATGCAGTTCGATCACTACGAGCAAGTGCCGCAGGCGATCGCCGACGAAGTCAAAGCGAAATACGCCTAAAGCGAAAAATCAGTTTAGGAGAACAAAATGGGTAAAGCGAAGT
>CAVXUV010000021.1:0-126631 GCA_963765095.1 uncultured Alphaproteobacteria bacterium | reverse complement strand
CGCCGCTTCCGCCTGGATCGCCTTGTCGCGTTCCGTGGCGATATGGCGCAGACGGGCGATGGCGCCGCCGGTGCCGGCCGGAATGAGACGGCCGACGATGACGTTTTCCTTCAGGCCTTCCAGCATATCGACCTTGCCATTGACCGCCGCGTCGGTGAGGACGCGGGTGGTTTCCTGGAAGGAGGCCGCCGAGAAGACCGAACGGGTCTGCAGCGACGCCTTGGTGATGCCCAGCAGGATGGCGCGGCCTTCGGCCGGCTTGAGGCCCTCGTCCGTCGCCTTCTTGTTGGCCTCGTCCAGTTCCGCTGGTCGACATGCTCGCCCGCGATCAGGGTGGTTTCGCCACCCTCGGTGATCTCGAGCTTCTGCATCATCTGGCGGCAGATCACTTCGATATGCTTGTCGTTGATCTTCACGCCCTGCAGGCGATAGACGTCCTGGATTTCCTTGACCAGATAGATGGCCAATTCCTCCATGCCCTTGATGCGCAGGATGTCGTGCGGGCTGGGATTGCCTTCGACGATGTAATCGCCCTTCTCGACATAATCGCCCTCGCGCACGCTGATATGCTTGCCCTTGGGGATCAGATATTCGGTCGGCTCGATCTTGTCCGACTTGGGCTTCACGATCACGCGGCGCTTGTTCTTGTAGTCCTTGCCGAATTCGACGAAGCCGTCGGTCTCGGCCAGCACGGCCGCTTCCTTGGGCTTGCGCGCTTCGAACAGCTCCGCCACGCGCGGCAGGCCGCCCGTGATGTCGCGGGTCTTGGCGCCTTCGGTGGGAATACGGGCCAGCACGTCGCCGGCGCGGACTTCCGAGCCGTCTTCCACCGACAGAATGGCGTCGGCCGAAATCGCGTAACGCGCCTCGCCGCCGCCGTTCGGCAGCGGGATGACCTTGCCCTTCTTGTCGACGATGGCGATGGTCGGACGCAGGTCGGGCGCGTTCTTGGAGCCCGTGCCGCGGCTGTCCATCACCACCTTGTTCGAAACGCCGGTCTTTTCGTCCGACACTTCGCGCACGGTGACGCCGAAGATCAGGTCCTCATACTTCACGATGCCTTCGACATCGGTCAGCACCGGCAGCGCGTTCGGATTCCATTCCGCGATGCGGTCGCCGCGCTTGACGGTGGCGCCCTCGTCCACCTTCAGGCGCGCGCCATAGGTGATGCGGTAGGTGGCCCGTTCCTGGCCCTTATTGTCGGTGATCACCACCTGCATGTTGCGGCCCATCGCGATCAGCTCACCGTCGGAATTCTTGACGATGTTGCGGTTCACGATCTTGACCTTGCCGTCATACGACGCCTCGATCTTGGACTGGCCCGCCACCTGCGCCGCGCCGCCGATATGGAAGGTGCGCATGGTGAGCTGGGTGCCCGGCTCGCCGATGGACTGGGCGGCAATCACGCCGACCGCCTCGCCGATATTGACCGAGGTGCCCCGCGCCAGATCGCGGCCATAGCATTTGCCGCAGACGCCTTCCGGCAGTTCGCAGGTCAGCACCGAGCGCACCCGCACCTTCTGGACATGGGCGGTTTCGATCTTCTCGGCCAGGTCTTCGGTGACTTCCTTGCCGCGCTTGACGAGCACTTCGCCGGTTTCCGGATGCTTGATGTCTTCCGCCGTGGTGCGGCCCAGCACGCGTTCCGTCAGCGACGCACACCACCTGGCCGCCATCGATTTCGGCCTGGACCGTGACACCCTGCTTGGTGCCGCAATCTTCCGCCGTGATGATGCAGTCATTGGCCACGTCGACCAGGCGGCGGGTGAGATAACCCGAATTCGCCGTCTTGAGCGCGGTGTCGGCCAGACCCTTGCGGGCGCCGTGGGTGGAGTTGAAATACTCCAGCACGGTGAGGCCTTCCTTGAAGTTCGACAGGATCGGCGTCTCGATGATCGAGCCGTCGGGACGCGCCATCAGTCCGCGCATGCCGGCCAGCTGCTTCATCTGCTGCGGCGAACCGCGGGCGCCGGAATGCGACATCATGTAGATGGAGTTCATCTCCATGACGCGGCCGGTTTCCGGGTCGATCTTCTCGGCGGCGATTTCCTTCATCATTTCGGCCGCGACCTGGTCGGTGCATTTCGACCAGACGTCCACCACAAGGTTGTACTTCTCCTTGTCGGTGGTCAGACCGTCCTGATATTGCTGCTCATATTCGCGCACGCGATGACGGGTTTCGTCGATCAGCTTCTGCTTGGTGGCGGGCACGACCATGTCGTCCTTGCCGAACGAGATGCCGGCCTTGCAGGCTTCGCGGAAGCCCAGCGCCATCATGGCGTCGGCGAACAGCACGGTCTCCTTCTGGCCGCAATGACGATAGACCTCGTCGATCAACTGGCTGATTTCCTGCTTGCGCAGCAGGCGATTGACCAGTTCGAACGGGATCTTGGGATGGCGCGGCAGAATTTCCGCGATCATCATGCGGCCCGGGCGTGGAATTCACCCGCCGGGTGATCGGCTTGCCTTCGGCATCCACCGTCTTGTAGCGCGCCTTGATCTTGGCGTGCAGCGTGACGGGGCCCGAGAACAGCGCCTGCTCGATTTCCGCCATGTCGCATAGAAGCCCTGCAGCGGCATCTTGGTCTTGGGGTCTTCCTTGTACTCGCCCGGCTCCCCCGCGCGTTCCTGGCTGAGATAATAAAGGCCAAGCACGATGTCCTGGGTGGGCACGATGATGGGCTTGCCGTTGGCGGGCGACAGGATGTTGTTGGTCGACATCATCAGCACGCGCGCTTCCAGCTGGGCCTCAAGGCTCAGCGGGACATGCACGGCCATCTGGTCGCCGTCGAAGTCGGCGTTGAAGGCGGTGCAGACCAGCGGATGAAGCTGGATCGCCTTGCCTTCGATCAACACCGGCTCGAACGCCTGGATGCCCAGGCGATGCAGCGTGGGGGCGCGGTTGAGCAGCATGGGATGCTCGCGGATCACCTCTTCCAGGATATCCCAGACTTCGGGCTTTTCCTTTTCCACCAGTTTCTTGGACTGCTTCACCGTCTGGCTGAAGCCCTTGGCTTCCAGCCGCGAATAGATGAAGGGCTTGAACAGCTCCAGCGCCATCTTCTTGGGCAGGCCGCACTGATGCAGCTTCAGTTCCGGACCGACCACGATCACCGAACGGCCGGAATAGTCGACGCGCTTGCCCAGCAGGTTCTGGCGGAAGCGGCCCTGCTTGCCTTTCAGCATGTCGGCCAGCGACTTCAGCGGACGCTTGTTGGCGCCGGTGATGACGCGGCCGCGGCGGCCATTGTCGAACAGCGCGTCCACCGATTCCTGCAGCATGCGCTTTTCGTTGCGCACGATGATGTCCGGCGCCTTGAGCTCGATCAGCCGCTTCAGGCGGTTGTTGCGGTTGATGACGCGGCGATAGAGATCGTTGAGGTCGGAGGTGGCGAAGCGGCCGCCATCCAGCGGCACCAGCGGGCGCAGTTCCGGCGGGATCACCGGCACCTGGGTCAGGATCATCCATTCCGGGCGATTGCCGGATTCGATGAAGGCGTCCACCACCTTGAGGCGCTTGACCAGCTTCTTCTGCTTTTCGCCGCCATTGGATTCGGCGATATCGACGCGCAGCTCGTCGCGCAGCTTTTCCAGGTCGATGGCGAGTCAGCAGCTTGCGGATCGCTTCGGCGCCGATTTCGGCGGTGAAGCTGTCATTGCCGTATTCGTCCTGGGCCTTGTAGAACTCGTCTTCGGTCAGAAGCTGACGTTCCTTGAGCGGCGTCAGGCCCGGCTCGATGACGATGTAATTTTCGAAATAGAGAACGCGCTCCAGATCCTTCAGCGTCATGTCCAGCATCAGGCCGATGCGCGACGGGCAGCGACTTCAGGAACCAGATATGGGCGACGGGGCTGGCCAGCTCGATATGGCCCATGCGGTCGCGGCGCACCTTCTGCACCGTGACTTCGACGCCGCACTTCTCGCAGACGATGCCCTTGTACTTCATGCGCTTGTACTTGCCGCACAGGCATTCGTAATCCTTCACCGGCCCGAAGATGCGGGCGCAGAACAGCCCGTCCCGCTCCGGCTTGAAGGTGCGGTAATTGATGGTCTCGGGCTTTTTGATCTCGCCATGGCTACCAGCGCAGGATCTGATCCGGGCTAGGCCAGCGAGATCTTGATGCGGTCGAAGGTGGGGATTTCCTTTGCCGTACCGAAGACATTCATCAGCTCTTGATTCATGTACGAGCCTTTCTCTTCATGACGTCCCCACCCTTGCGGCTCGGTGGGACTTGAATTCACTTGCAGCGAAGCCAGCGCTTACGGCACCGGGCCGTTCACCAATTCGACATTCAGCGACAGCGAGCGCATTTCCTTGACCAGGACGTTGAAGGTTTCGGGGATACCGGCCTCGAACGTGTCTTCGCCGCGGACGATCGCTTCGTACACTTTGGTGCGGCCGGCCACGTCGTCCGACTTCACGGTGAGGATTTCCTGCAGCGTGTAGGCGGCGCCGTAAGCTTCGAGCGCCCAGACTTCCATTTCGCCGAAGCGCTGGCCGCCGAACTGCGCCTTGCCGCCCAGCGGCTGCTGGGTGACCAGCGAGTAAGGACCGATCGAACGGGCGTGGATCTTGTCGTCCACCAGATGGTTGAGCTTCAGCATATAGATGTAGCCGACGGTGACGGGACGGGTGAACGACTCGCCGGTGCGGCCGTCGAACAGCGTCACCTGGCCCGAATGGGTCAGGCCCGCCTGGTCGAGCATGTCGACGATGTCGGCTTCCTTGGCGCCGTCGAACACGGGCGTGGCGATGGGAACGCCGACGCGAGATTTTCCGCCAGCTCCACAAGCCGCCCTCTTCGATCTGCGCCAGCCGCTCGTCATTGGCATAGATATGCTTCAACTGGCGGCGCAGCGGCTCGTATTTGCCGTCGCGCTTGACCTTGTCGAGCATGTCGCCGATCTGCCGGCCCAGGCCCGCACAGGCCCAGCCCAGATGGGTTTCCAGAATCTGGCCCACATTCATGCGGCTGGGCACGCCCAGCGGATTGAGCACCACGTCCACCGCGGTGCCGTCTTCCAGATGCGGCATGTCCTCGATCGGCACGATGCGGCTGATCACGCCCTTGTTGCCATGACGGCCCGCCATCTTGTCGCCCGGCTGCAGCTTGCGCTTCACCGCCACGAAGACGCGCACCATCTTCATCACGCCCGGCGCCAGTTCGTCGCCCCGGCGCAGCTTCTCCACCTTGTCGGCGAAGCGCTTGTCCAGGCGCTGCTTGCTGTCGTCATACTGCTGACGCAGACCCTCGATCTCGGCCATCGCCTTCTCGTTGCGAAGCCCGATCTGCCACCATTGATGGCGCGGGATCGTGTCGAGCACGCTCTGGGTGATCTTGGTGTCCGCCGCCATGCCCTTGGGGCCCGACGCCGCGGTCTTGTTGAGCAGGATCTCGGCCAGGCGCGAGAAGATGTTGCGCTCCAGGATCGAAAGTTCGTCGTCGCGGTCCTCGGCCAGGCGTTCTTCTTCCGCCTTTTCGATGGACATGGCGCGCTGGTCCTTGTCGACGCCATGGCGGTTGAACACCCGCACTTCCACGATGGTGCCGGTGACACCCGGCGGCACGCGCAGCGAGGTGTCGCGCACATCGGCGGCCTTTTCGCCGAAGATGGCGCGCAGCAGCTTTTCTTCCGGCGTCATGGGGGTTTCGCCCTTGGGCGTCACCTTGCCGACCAGAATGTCGCCCGCCTGCACGTCGGCGCCGATATAGACGATGCCCGCTTCGTCGAGATTCTTGAGGTTTTCCTCGCCGACATTGGGAATGTCGCGGGTGATTTCCTCAGGACCCAGCTTGGTGTCGCGGGCCATGGTCTCGAATTCCTCGATATGGATCGAGGTGAAGACGTCGTCGCGCACGATGCGCTCGGAGATCAGGATCGAGTCTTCGAAATTGTAGCCGTTCCAGGGCATGAAGGCGACGAGCGCATTCTTGCCCAGGGCCAGCTCGCCCAATTGCGTGGACGGACCGTCGCCGATCACATCGCCTTTCTTCACCAGGTCGCCCACCTTCACCAGCGGACGCTGGTTGATGCAGGTCGACGCGTTGGAGCGCTGGAACTTGCGCAGGCGATAAATGTCGATGCCCGGCTTGGTGGGATCGGTTTCCTCGGTGGCGCGCACCACGATACGGGTGGCGTCGACCTGATCCACCACGCCGGAACGGCGCGCGGTGATGGCGGCGCCGGAATCCCGGGCCACCACTTCCTCCATGCCGGTGCCGACCAGCGGCGCCTCGGGACGGAGCAAGGGCACCGCCTGACGCTGCATGTTCGAACCCATCAAGGCGCGGTTGGCGTCGTCATTCTCCAGGAACGGCACCAAGGCCGCGGCGACCGAGACCAGCTGCTTGGGCGAAACGTCGATGAACTGCACCTGATCGGGTGTGGTCATCACGAAGTTTCCGCCCTTGCGGCAGGACACCAGTTCGTCGATCAGACGGTTGCGGTTGTCGATCGTGGCGTTGGCCTGGGCGATGGTGAACTTCGCCTCTTCCATCGCCGAGAGATAGATCACCTCATCGGTCAGGTGCTTGTTCACCACCTTGCGGTAGGGGCTCTCGATGAAGCCGTATTTGTTCACCCGCGCATAGGTCGCCAGCGAATTGATCAGGCCGATATTGGGGCCTTCCGGCGTCTCGATCGGGCAGATGCGGCCATAATGGGTGGGATGCACGTCGCGCACTTCGAAGCCAGCGCGCTCGCGCGTCAGGCCGCCCGGTCCAAGCGCCGACATGCGGCGCTTGTGGGTAAGTTCTGAGAGCGGGTTCTGCTGGTCCATGAATTGCGACAGCTGGGACGAGCCGAAGAACTCGCGCACCGCGGCGGCCACCGGCTTGGCGTTGATCAGGTCGTGCGGCATCACCGTGTCGATATCCACGGCGGACATGCGCTCCTTGATGGCGCGTTCCATGCGCAGCAGGCCGACGCTGAACTGGTTTTCCATCAGCTCGCCCACCGAACGCACCCGGCGATTGCCGAGATTGTCGATGTCGTCGATTTCGCCGCGTCCGTCGCGCAGTTCCGCCAGCGCCTTGAGGATCGCCAGGATGTCTTCCTTGCGCAGCACCCGCATCGTGTCGGGCGCATCCAGACCCATGCGCATGTTCATCTTGACCCGGCCAACCGCCGAAAGGTCATAGCGCTCGGAGTCGAAGAAGAGCTGGCCGAACAAGGTTTCGGCCGTGTCCAGCGTGGGCGGTTCGCCCGGACGCATCACGCGATAGATGTCGATCAGCGCCTGTTCGCGGCTGTGGTTCTTGTCCACTGCCAGGGTGTTGCGGATATAGGCGCCGGTGGTGATGCTGTCGACATTGATCACTTCCAGCTCGTTGAAGCCGGCTTCCTTGAGGAGTCGCCAGATTCTCGGAGGTGAGTTCGTCGCCCGCTTCGACATAGATCTCGCCCGTTTCGGGATTGACCATGTCGAGCGCCGAAAAGCGGCCGATCAGTTCGTCTTCGGCGAAAGCGACCGACTTGACGCCCTCTTCCTGCAGCTTGCGCAGGCCGCGCAGCGTGATCTTGGCGCCGGCTTCCAGAATGACGTCGCCGGTCTTGGCGTTCTTCCAGTCCTGCTGGGTCCTGGCGTTGCGCATCCATCCCTGGTCCAGCGGCGTGACCCAGCTGCCGTCCTTCTGCCGCTTGAAGGTGATCTTGGAATAGAAATAGGAGAGGATTTCTTCCTGGGTAAGGCCCAGGGCATAGAGCAGCGTGGTCGCCGGCAGCTTCCTGCGGCGATCGATGCGGACGTGAATGATGTCCTTGGCGTCGAATTCGAAATCCAGCCACGAACCGCGATAGGGAATGACGCGGGCGGCGAAAAGCAACTTGCCGCTGGAATGCGTCTTGCCCTTGTCGTGATCGAAGAACACGCCGGGCGAACGGTGCATCTGGGAGACGATCACCCGTTCGGTGCCGTTCACCACAAAGGTGCCGTTGTCGGTCATGAAGGGAACGTCGCCCATATAGACGTCCTGTTCCTTGATGTCCTTGACCGACTTCGCGCCGGTTTCCTGGTCCACATCGAATACGATGAGGCGCAGCGTCACCTTGAGCGGCGCGGCGTAGGTCATGGAGCGCTGCTGGCACTCCTCAACGTCGTATTTGGGTTCCTCGAAATGGTAATCCACATATTCGAGCAGCGAGCTCTCGCTGAAATCCTTGATCGGGAAAACTTGGCGGAACACCGCCTCCAGCCCCTCGTCCCCGCGTCCGGCTTCCGGTTTCACCAGCTGCAGGAACTGGTCATAGGAAGTGCGCTGAACCTCGATAAGGTTCGGCATCTGCGCGATCTCGGCGATCTTGCCGAAGTTCTTGCGCAGCCTTTTGCGTCCGGTGAAGGAAAGAGTCATGCTTTAGGATCCTTTACGGCTCAAGGCGCCGTTCTGATTGCCGCCGCGGGGTGAAGCTCTCAATTCAAAACCAATGGTGAAAGCCACCAACCCCTCCAGTGCGCGAATCACCGGAGGGGGGCGGACTTCCGAAATATGCACGACAGGCCGGTTTTTCAACCCGCGCTGCCTCCTTCGTTACTTCAACTCGACCTTCGCACCGGCGTCTTCGAGCTGCTTTTTGATTTTGGCGGCCTCGTCCTTGGAGACGTCCGCCTTCACTTCCTTGGGAGCGCCTTCGACCAGGTCCTTGGCTTCCTTCAGGCCCAGGCCCGTGATGGCGCGCACTTCCTTGATCACGTTGATCTTTTTGTCGCCGGCGGCGGCCAGAATGACCGTGAATTCGGTCTTTTCGGCGGCTGGAGCGGCAGCAGCAGCGGCCGGAGCCGCAGCAGCGGCAGCCGGAGCGGCAGCCGAAACGCCCCACTTGTCTTCCAGGAGCTTGGCGAGGTCCGCGGCTTCCAGGACGGTCAAGGACGACAGGTCATCAACGAGTTTTTCGATCTTCGACATTTCTAAAGTTCCTTCGGGTTCGGGTTTGAATGTTTACGGTGTTAAAGCAGTCGCTTATGCGGCTTCTTCCTTCTTGGAATAGGCCCCGATCACGCGAGCGAGCTGGCCGGCCGGAGCCTGGACCACGCCGGCAATCTTGGTCGCGGGTGCCACAAGCAGGCCCACGATCTTTGCCCGGAGTTGGTCGAGCGACGGAAGAGTGGCGAGGGCTTTGACTCCCTCGGCATTGAGTTCCGTCGTTCCCACCGATCCGCCCAGGATCACGAGTTTCTCGTTGTCCTTGGCGTAGGCCACCGCCACTTTCGAAGCGGCCACCGGATCGTCGCTGACGGCGATACCGGTCGGCCCCTTGAACAAGTGGGCGATGCCCTCGATGGGGCTTCCTTTCAGAGCGCGCACCGCCAGACGGTTCTTGGCCACACGGAACGACGCTCCGGACGCGCGCATGCGCGAACGAAGGTCGGCCATCTGAGCCACCGTCATGCCGGAATAGTGGGCGACCACCACGGAGCCGGCTTTCGCAAAGACCCCAGTGAGGTCTTCGACGACTTCCGCCTTTTTGGCTTTTTCCACTTTGCTTCTCCTTCGTAAGTTCGCGTGACGATCCGCGACCTCACCCTGTTGCTGCACATGCTGCCCCAGGGTCCAAACCCGAACGGGCGAGAGCGAAGCCTCGCAAATCCGGTTCATTCCCTGTCTGTGCTGGAGAGTTTTAAGACCCGTCCTTGGCCCTACGGCCCTTTGGGGTCTCCAGCAGTCTCGGACAGTCCCGGCGATCGTCCGCCGGAAAGTAAACTCGTTACGCCACGCCTCCCGCACCGACCGAAGTGAGCGAAATCTTCACCCCCGGTCCCATGGTCGAGGAGATGGAAATCTTCTTCACGTAGTGACCCTTCGCGCCGGTCGGCTTGGCCTTGAGCACGCTGTCGATGAAGGCCTTCACGTTGGCGACGATGGCGTCTTCCTTGAAGCTCGCCTTGCCCACGCCGGCCTGCACGATGCCCGCCTTCTCGACGCGGAACTCCACCGCGCCGCCCTTGGCGTCTTTAACCGCCTGGGTCACGTCCATGGTGACAGTGCCGACCTTGGGGTTCGGCATCAGATTCCTGGGACCCAGCACCTTACCCAGCCGGCCCACGATACCCATCATGTCCGGAGTGGCGATGCAGCGATCGAAATCGATCACGCCCTTGTTCACCTGCTCGGCCAGGTCCTCGGCGCCGACGATATCGGCGCCCGCTTTCTTGGCTTCATCGGCCTTGGCGCCCTTGGCGAACACGGCGACACGCAATGCCCTGCCGGTGCCCGAAGGCAGCGAGACCACGCCGCGCACCATCTGGTCGGCGTGGCGGGGATCGACGCCCAGATTCATCGAGAGCTCGATGGTCTCGTCGAACTTGGCGGTAGCGCGCTCTTTCACCAGCTTCACCGCTTCTTCCACGGTGTAGCTCTTGGCGCGATCGAGATTGTCGGTGGTTTTCTTGTAGCGCTTGGAAATCGTGGTCATGGCTTAGTCCCTCACCGTGATGCCCATCGAGCGCGCCGAGCCTTCGATCAGGCGCATCGCATTCTCGACATCGTTGGCGTTGAGGTCCTTCATTTTGGCTTCGGCAATCTGGCGTACCTGGGCGCGCGTCACGCTGCCGGCCGGCGCGATACCTGGCGTCTTGGAGCCGGATTGGAGCTTGGCCGCCTTCTTGAGGAAATAGGACGCGGGTGCGGTCTTCATCTCGAAGGTGAAGCTCTTATCCGAGAACACGGTGATGGTCACCGGGATCGGCATGCCCTTTTCCTGCTCCTGGGTCTTGGCGTTGAACGCCTTGCAGAATTCCATGATGTTCAGGCCGCGCTGACCCAGCGCCGGCCCGATGGGCGGCGACGGATTGGCGGAGCCCGCCGGCACCTGCAATTTGATGTATCCAACAATCTTCTTTGCCATGTCTCGCCGCCTCCTTTTTGCGGCTTAGCGGTTCAAACGAAGCATTCGCTTCTCCCGCGGGAAAAACCGGGCAAGCCCGGCACTCTTTGCACTCAGACCTTTTCGACCTGCGTGTATTCCAACTCGACCGGGGTGGCACGGCCGAAGATCGACACCGCGACCTTCAGGCGCGAACGATCCTCGTCCACTTCTTCCACCGTGCCGGTGAACGAGGTGAACGGACCA
The DNA here is from genome assembly GCA_963765095.1 of uncultured Alphaproteobacteria bacterium. GTDB lineage: Bacteria > Pseudomonadota > Alphaproteobacteria > Micropepsales > Micropepsaceae > Rhizomicrobium. The sequence continues at coordinate 115,563 of CAVXUV010000021.1, read as the reverse complement.
TCGGCCACACGCACCTGCTCGCCCACCTCGAACATGATGGTGGACTTGGGATGTTCCTGGCCTTCGGTGACCTGGTTGAGGATGCGGTCCACTTCGGCCTGGCGCAGCGGCATGGGCTTGTTGTTCTGGCCCAGGAAGCCCGTAACCTTCGGAATGTTTTTCACCAGGTGATAGATCTCATCCGTGAGCTTGGCGTGAAGCAGCACATAGCCCGGCAGGAATTTGCGCTCGGAGCTCACCTTCTGGCCGCGGCGCACTTCGATCACGTCCTCGGTCGGCACGATCACTTCGGCGACGAATTCCTCCAGGTCCTGGATCTTGGCCTGGCGGCGGATTTCCTCCGCCACCTTCTTCTCGAAATTCGAGTAGGTGTGGACGATGTACCACTTCGTGTCGGCTTTCACTGCGGCTTCGCTCATCCTGCGGCCCCGATCAAAAGACGCTCGCCATAGGCAAGCACGGTATCCACCACGAAGAAGAAGACCATGGTGAACCCGACCATGATGAAGACCATCATGGTGGTGAGCCAGGTTTCCTTCCAGGTCGGCCAAGTGACCTTCTTCATCTCTCGGCGCACTTGCTGGAAGAATTCGATCACGCCGACACGGCGCTTGGGCGGAGGACTGTCCTCGCCCGCGTCGCTGGTCTTTTTCGTCAACTCGGCCATTTCTACTCTTTTCTAAACTCGCGGCTCGCTCGGCATCTTCAAAAACCTGGCAGGAGTGGAGGGACTCGAACCCACGGCCCTCGGTTTTGGAGACCGATGCTCTACCAGCTGAGCTACACTCCTATGCAGGGGCTCGGGCTATCCGCTACGCGGCCCTCGCCCTGCAGATTCCAATTACAATCCGTCGCCTTCTTCGTCCTGTTCGTTTTCAAGCCCATCTTGGGCAACAAATTCACTTAATAATTTTCGCCACCACGCCTGCACCGACGGTACGGCCGCCTTCGCGGATGGCGAAACGAAGCTTCTCTTCCATGGCGATGGGAACGATCAGTTCCACTTCGCACGACACATTGTCGCCCGGCATCACCATCTCCGTGCCCGCCGGCAGCTTGACGATGCCGGTCACGTCGGTGGTGCGGAAATAGAATTGCGGACGATAATTGGTGAAGAACGGCGTGTGACGGCCTCCCTCGTCCTTGGTCAGAATGTAGGCTTCCGCCATGAAGTTGGTGTGGGGTGTCACTGAACCCGGCTTGGCCAGAACCTGGCCGCGCTCGACACCTTCGCGCTCGATACCGCGCAGCAGAGCTCCGATATTGTCGCCCGCCTGACCCTGGTCCAGGAGCTTCCTGAACATCTCAACGCCCGTGACCGTGGTCGAGGAAGTGGGGCGGATGCCGATGATCTCGACCGTCTCGCCAACCTTCACGATCCCGCGCTCGACGCGGCCGGTCACAACCGTGCCGCGCCCCGAGATCGAGAACACGTCCTCGATCGGCATCAGGAAGGGCTGGTCAATCGGGCGCTCCGGCTGGGGGATGTACTCGTCAACCTTCGCCATCAGCTCCAGGATCGCGTCATGGCCGAGCTTGGGCTCCTTGCCTTCCAGCGCCATCAAGGCCGAACCACGCACGATCGGAATCTCATCGCCCGGGAACTGATAGCTGGAGAGAAGTTCGCGCACTTCCATCTCGACCAGGTCCAGCAACTCCGGATCATCGACCATGTCGCACTTGTTCATGAACACCACCAGGGCCGGCACGCCAACCTGACGGGCCAGAAGGATGTGTTCGCGGGTCTGGGGCATGGGGCCGTCCGAGGCCGAGACCACCAGGATCGCGCCGTCCATCTGGGCAGCGCCCGTGATCATGTTCTTCACATAGTCGGCATGGCCGGGGCAGTCGACATGGGCGTAATGGCGCGCCTTGGTCTCATACTCCACATGCGCTGTCGAAATGGTGATGCCGCGCGCCTTCTCTTCCGGCGCCTTGTCGATCTGGTCATAGGCCGTGAACGTGGCGCCGCCCGTCTCCGCCAATACCTTCGTAATAGCCGCCGTCAACGACGTCTTGCCATGATCGACATGGCCGATCGTCCCGATGTTGCAGTGCGGCTTGTTACGTTCAAACTTCGCTTTACCCATTACCTCTAATTCCTTCGTCTCTCTTCATTTGCCGGTTCAACCGGCGTGCATAAACCTTTGGAGCGGGTGAAGGGAATCGAACCCTCGTCATCAGCTTGGAAGGCTGTTGCTCTACCATTGAGCTACACCCGCCTATTCGACTTCCTTCTTTCCACGCGCGGTCGGCGACGATGGTGGAGGGGGTTGGATTCGAACCAACGTAGGCGTAGCCAACGGATTTACAGTCCGTCCCCTTTAGCCACTCGGGCACCCCTCCATTTGTCCAACTGGTACAAGGGAAAGACCCAATCACCTGCCGGCGCGCGAACATCGCCCGTAGAAATCCGGACGAGCGAGAATAATGCCTCCAAAGGTTTGGCTGCGGACCGCGCGTTATTGGTCAATCGGCCCTGGGTGTCAAGGGCTTAAGCCCGGTGAAAATGGCGGATTTCCGCCTTTTTAGACACATGCCTGCAACCCCGCCTTGTTCGGGCACCACACATCTATATTAAGGCCCGATGCGTCCTCCCAAAGGTTCCTCCAAAGACCGCAGGTCCAAGCACGGCCAGTCCCGCCCCGCTCAAGGCCAGAACCGGTCCGCTCCCCGTTCCCCACGGCCGGATGGCGGTCGGGGAAAGCCGGAAAATTGGATTTATGGCCTCCATGCGGTGACGGCCGCCCTGGCCAACCCCAGGCGGAAGCTCCACCGCGCGGTCCTGACCGCTCGGGCCGCGGAGACACTGGCTCCCGAACTGACCGGGAGGGTCCGGGTGGAACCGGCGGATGTCGAGGCGATCAGCCGGTTGCTTCCCCCTGGAGCGGTCCATCAGGGGGCAGCTCTGTCCTGCGATCCCCTACCCGCGCTCGATCTGGATGAGGTTTTGACCAGGCAAAATGGAGGCCGCCGCATCGTGCTGGTGCTGGACCAATTGTCCGATCCCCACAATGTGGGTGCGATCTTGCGAACCGCCGCCGCCTTTGCAGTCACCGCCGTGGTGGTGCAGGACCGGCACGCCCCGTCCGCAATCGGGCGCGCTGGCCAAGGCCGCGTCGGGCGCGATGGAGATCGTGCCTTATGTGGAAGTGGTGAATATCGCCCGCGCATTGGACAAACTGCGCGACGCGGGCTTCTGGCGCATCGCTCTGGCCAGCGACGGACAAGAACCCATCGCCCAGGCCGCGGCCCAAGGCGATATCGCGCTGGTGGTGGGTTCGGAAGGCGAAGGCATCCGCCGCCTGGTGCGCGAACATTGCGACACCGCTGCTTTCATCCCGATCGACCAGGCGATGGAGAGCCTCAATGTCTCCAATGCGGCGGCGATTGCGCTCTACGAAATGAGAAGAATGTAAAATTCTTCATCGGGAAAATTCGCTTGTCTCCGTGATATTTTGACGAATATAACGCCCCTCGGGCAGGCCGAATCCATAAGAAAAGCGGCGTGCCCTGATGTCTTGAGGGGAAAAACGAACATGTTCACGCCTTCCGCAAATTCGTCGCGCCCGGTCACCATCGCGCGCCTGCTGCTTGGCACCAGCGCTGCGACTTTGGGCCTGGGCTTGAGCGCGCCAGCTATCGCGCAAACCGCGCTGCCGCCGGTTCAAGTTCAGGGCCAGGCGACGGGGTCGTACACGGCCAATTCCGATCTCACCAAGCTGCCCGAGCCGCTATTGGACACGCCCATCACCGTCACCACCATCACCCAGCAGTTGATGGAAGATCGCGGCGACACCAATCTCAACGACGCCTTGCGCAATGCCCCCGGCGTCACTCTGGCCTCGAATGAATTCCAGTTTCATGGGCAACGTGCCCTATATCCGCGGATTTTCGGCGCGCACCGACATGTTCCTGGACGGCATGCGCGACATCGGCATGTATTATCGCGATCCCTTCAACATGAGTCAGGTCGAAGTGCTGGAAGGTCCCGACTCCATTTTGTTCGGGCGCGGCTCGACCGGCGGCGTGGTGGAACAAGACACCAAGACGCCCCAGTCGGAGCAATTCATCGACGGCAGCCTCAGCGGCGGCACCAACGCTCTTGTGCGGGCGACGGCCGATGTGAACGAGCCCATCGACGGCGTGGGAACGCCCGCGGCCTTCCGTCTCAATGTGATGGGCAACACCAACAAGGTAGCCGACCGCGACGTCGCTCAATATAACCGCTATGGCGTAGCGCCCAGCCTGGCGCTGGGTCTGGGAACTGCGACCCGCCTGACCGTCAATTATTTTTATCAGACCGACGACGACACGCCGGATTTCGGCGTTCCCTGGTATTTCGGCAAACCGGCCCCCGTGCCGCGCAACAATTATTACGGCTTCAGGTCGGACCGCGAGAGAACCGACGCCAATATCGGTACGGTCAAACTGGACCATGATCTCTATGATTGGCTGACGCTGGACGCTCAGAGCCGTTACGCGGCCTATGGACGCTCCGAGCGCGTGGAAAAGCCGGGCCTGGCTTCAAACGTTACGACGTCCACCCCCTTGAGCTCTGCAAATGTCGCGCTCAACGGTTTTTATCTGGCGAGCGTCGAGACGCAATTCCAGAACCAGGTGAACGGGATCGCCAAATTCGCCACCGGCGATATCCAGCATGAAGTGATCGCGGGCGGCGAATATGACTTCGAAACCTCCGATCCCCGATATTTCACCAGCACCGGGCTGACCAACACGCTGCTCAATCCCAACGAAAACCAGACTTTCGCCCCCACCCTCACCTATCAGCGGGTGAATATCCGCACCACCACCAATACCGAAGGCGGATATTTCACCGACACGTTGAAGTGGCAGGACCAGTGGCAATTGATTCTGGGCGCCAGGGTTGACCGTTTCTCGGTGCATTTCAACGAACAGGCCTTCTCGGCGCCGCCGGCGGCGACTGGTGTGGTGACCGCGACCAACGTCGACAACCGCGTGGACACACTGCCCAGTTGGCATGGCGCGCTGATCTACAAACCAACGGAGAACGGCACGCTTTATTTCACCTATGGCACGTCATTCAATCCGTCCGCCGAGACCCTGGACATCATCTCGAGCTTCACCAGCTTCAGCCTCGCCAACGAGAATATTGGACCGGAGCGAAACCGGACCATGGAGCTCGGCACCAAATGGTCGCTGCTGGATGGCGGCCTGATGGCAAACGCCTCCCTGTTCGAGACCGACAAAGTCAACGCCCGCATTCCAGACCCCAGCCTTCCCGGGTTCAACATTCTGGGCGGCAACGAACAGGTACAGGGCTTCGAAGCGACGCTCCAAGGCAAGATCATAACAGGTTGGAATGTCTCGCTGGGCTACGATTATCTCTCCAGCGGCACCACCAAGACCGTCGCCGGCGGCCCACCGCTGGGATTCCCGCTGCCGTTCGCGCCGCACAACAATGTCAAATTCTGGAGCACATACCAGCTCCTGCCCCAGGTTGAGATCGGCGGCGGCGGCGAATATGTCGGGTCGCGTTACGCCCAGACCACCGCGCCTATCGAGCAGGCGCCTGGCTACATGACCCTGGACGCCATGGCCAAATATACCCTCACCGATCAGATGGACGTGCAGCTGAACGCCTACAACCTGACCGACAAGCTCTATTATGATATGATGCATCCACAGTTTGTCGTGCCAGGTGCGGGACGTTCTGCGATGCTGACGTTGAACTATCATACTTAGGCCTCAACATCTCGGGCCCACGCAACTGATCTCTCCCAGCCGCCGGTTGGCGGCAGGGATTTGCGTTCTTGTCCTGCACGGACTTCTTCTGCTGAGCCTGCTGGCGGACCTTTCGGTCAAGCCGCCGCCACAGCCGCACCTTACCGTGTATGTGTCGCTATTGCCGCAAAAGCCTTTGCCCAAGCTGCCGCCTTTGCCCCTGCCGCGCTTTTCGCAACAGCCCCAGATCGTGGCGATCCAGCCCCGCATTGCCATCAGCCAGCCGCCACCGCCCGATGCCATTCATGCCATGCCGCCCACGCGCGCGCCCGCAGGCGCGGACGTCACGCAAGGCCCGGTCAAGCCGCCACTCCCGCCGATGGACTATCTCACCCGGCTGGAGGCGCATCTCAACGCCTACAAGAATTATCCCTATGACGCACGCATCCATCACGAGGAAGGCATCGTGCAACTGCGCTTCAGCCTGGACCGGTCGGGGCATGTCCAGTCTTACGAGGTGGTGGGAAGCTCCGGTTTTGCCTCGCTCGACGCCGAGGCCCGCGACATGATCCGCCGCGCCGATCCCTTCCCTCCGGTGCCGCCCGAATATCGGGGAGAGAGTTTGGACCTCACCGTACCGTTGGTATTTTCATTCCATTGAAAGTCAACTATCGGCCCAGAAGCGGATCAGATTGTGATAGACACCCGCCAGGCGGAGCGCGTCATCATGCTGCGCGCTTCCCGCCCCGCCCAGTTTCTGGACGATGGAGTCGAGCTCAGAAAGCAGCGCGCGCCGCTCGTTATCGCGCACCATGCTCTGGATCCAGAAAAAGGATGCCAGCCGCACGCCGCGCGTCACCGGCATCACGCGATGGAGACTGGTGCTGGGATAGAGTACCAGATCGCCTGCATCCAGCTTCACGCTGCGCTGCCCATAGGTGTCTTCTATCGTCAACTCGCCGCCGTCATAGTCGGCGGGATCGCTCAAGAACAGGGTAGCGGACAAATCCGTGCGTACGCGTTCGCTGCTGCCCGCTACAGGCCGCATGCCGCCATCGACATGGCTGCCATAGGCCTGCCCACCGGCATAGCGGTTGAAAAGAGGCGGCACGATTTTCAGCGGCAGCGCGGCGGAGTGGAATTGCGGATTGCGTCCAAGCGTCTCGATGATCTTTTGGCCCAGTTGAAGCGCCAAAGGATGCATCTCGGGCAGCTGGGCATTGTTCTTGACCCGTGTGGAAAGATAGCCCGCGGTCTCGCGCCCGTCACCCCAGGCGGCACCATCCAGCAGGCGGCGGAATTCCATCACCTGCTCTGGGGTCAGGACTTGGCGAATTTGGACCAGCATGGAACCTTGATATCGGCTCCCAAGAACTCGCGGTCAACCGGCTTTGTGACCTCTGTAAAAGCATCCATGGGCGGACCGAAGTTAGAGCGGGCCGACGGCGCAGCGCTGTCACAAAGAGCGCCAAAAGTCTGGAAAAAGTGCATAGCCGTCCCGGACGATCCACTATAAGCTCACGCGCAGGGCAGCACCCATCTCCTTGAGCCGATCGGAGGCACGGTCACCGCCATGACATTTCTTTTCATGCCCGCGCTGTGGCTGCTGTTGGCCGTGCCGCTGCTGGCAGCCGCATATGTCATGGTGTCTCGGCGGCGCGAACAGCATGCGTTGCGCTTTCTTCCCCTGATGACAGGTATGCGTGCGGCAAGATCGGGCTGGCGGCGTCACCTGCCGCCGGTGTTGCTGTTGCTGGCGCTGACCGTGCTGATCCTGGCCAGCGCCCGTCCCGCCGCCACCATCACCCTGGCGGCGCGGCGCGGCACCATCATCCTGGCGATGGACGTGTCGGGGAGCATGCGCGCCGATGACGTGCACCCCACCCGCATCACCGCCGCCCAGATCGCCGCCAAGGCCTTCATCAACGACCGGCCCAGCAAGGTGAAGATCGGGATCGTCGCTTTCTCGGGCGCCGCCTTTCTGGTGCAGTCGCCCACCAGCGACACAGTGGCGCTCAACCAGGCGGTGGACAGTCTGCAACCCGAACGCATGACCGCCATCGGCGCCGCAGTGCTCACGTCGCTGCAAACATTGTTTCCCGCAATCCGTTTCGACACCATGCTGCCGGGCTTCGGCGGCGAGGAATTCACCAGCGGCAATTCCATGCCGAATGTAGCGCAAGGCGGCATCCCCCTGGGCGGCGCGCCCAAGGCCGCGGCGCGCGAAGCGGCGAAAGTCCAGCCCGTCGAGCCGGGAAGCTATAAATCTGCCGCCATCATCCTGATGACCGACGGCAAGAATACCGATGGACCCGATCCCGTGGACGCGGCTCGCATTGCTTCCAATTTCGGGGTGCGGGTATTCACCATCGGCTTCGGCACCCCCAATGGCCAGATCCACACCTATTGGGGCCGCACCATGCATGTGATCCTGGACGAACCGACACTCAAGAACATGGCCAACATCACCCACGCGCAATATTTCCATGCCCAGAGCGAGACGGAATTGGCGAAAATCTACAAAGACCTCAACACCAAACTGCAGAATGAGACCGAAACGCGCGAGATCACCGTCTTTTTCGTCGTGGGTGCGCTGCTTCTCACCTTGGCGTCGGCGTCACTGTCGCTTCTCTGGTTCGGACGGATCATCTGATGACAAAGAAATATTCGGTTGACGAACTCGCGGCCCGGGTGAAGACGCCGGGATGGCAATTGGTGCGGGATAAGGAAAGCCCGGTCCCCGGCACCTTGCAGAAGCTGCTGAACCTCACCCACCAGCGCAAAAGCCAGGGCGAACATCCCGGCCGGATCCAGGAGATCGAGACAACGATTGAGCTGGACATGATCGAGGTGGAGCGGCTTTGGCGCTTCCTGGGGCTGCCGGTCTGAAGGCCGCCGGGAACCCTGGCGTGAAATAACGGTTATCTAGCCCAGATCCAACGCGGAGACTTTCATGCGCTCAGTATTGCTTTGGGCGATCGGCATTCCTTTGCCCATTATCATCATTCTCTGGCTGGTCACCGGCCACGCCTGACGATCAGGGAGTGAACTTCCCTGATTTAGCCCAGCCGCGGGGCACGATGCGGCCCGCCTGGGCCCGTTCGCCCTTCCATTCTTTCAATTCCGACGGCGGGAAGTTGCGATTGTTTTCGTCCGTCAGGCCGTCCTTCCATTCGAACGCCACGGCATCGGCCAGCGCGCCATCCTTGTAGCGCTGAAGATAGACGCCTTGGCCGCGCGCCATCTCGGGCACCTCGGAGAGCGGGAAGATCAAAAGCTTGCGGTTCTCGCCCACCACGGCAACGCAATCGCCTGCCGCGTCCCGTGCGACCAGCGCCTCGATTCCCGGCTTCACATTCATCACGCGCTTACCGGCCTTGGTCATGGCGATGGCGTCATCTTCGCTGGTGATGAAGCCGTGGCCAGAGGTCGAGGCCAGAAGCAGTTTACGGCCCGGGACATGGACAAACATCTGGGCGATGTCGGCTTCCGGGGGCAGGTCGATGAAGGTGCGGATCGCCTCGCCATTGCCGCGCCCACCGGGCAGCTTGCTGCAATCCAGCGTGAAGAAACGTCCGTCGGTCGCCAGCATCATCAATCGGTCGGTGGTCTGGGCATGAATCCAGAAACGGTGGCCATCGCCTTCGCGATATTTGATGGTCTCGTTTTCTTCCTGGTGCCCCTTCAGCGCCCGCAACCATAATTTCTGCGAGCAGACAATGGTGATGGGTTCCTTCTCCACCGCGCTGGCCAGCTCGACCGCTTCCTCGGCCAGAGCGGACAATTCCGCCACGTCGCGGGCGCCGGCGATTTCGGTGCGGCGCTTGCCCAGCTTGGTCTTGCCGCCGAATTTGGCGTCGATCTCCCGCACCTGCTCGATCAACTTCTCGGACACCAGCTTGCCCGAACCCAGGAGTTTGGTGAGCTCCTTGCGTTCCTTGGTCAGCGAGGCATGCTCGCCGCGGATTTCCATCTCTTCCAGCTTGCGCAACGCGCGCAGCCGCATATTGAGGATGGCCTCGGCCTGATTGTCCGTGAGTTGGAACGCCTTGATCAATTTGGGCTTGGGCTCGTCCTCGGTGCGGATGATCTTGATCACCTTGTCGAGGTTCAGGTAGACGGCGAGGTAGCCTTCCAGCACTTCCAGCCGCGCCGCGATCTTTTCCAACCGGAAGCGCGAACGCCGCTCCAAGACCTCGCGCCGGTGATCCACGAAGGCCTGGAGCGCCTCTTTCAGGCTCATCACCTTGGGCACCAGGCCCTTGTCCAGCACATTGAGGTTGAGCGGGATCTTCACTTCCAGGTCGCTCTGCCGGAACAGCTGCTCCATCAGAAGATCGGCATCCACCGTCCGGCTCTTGGGCGAAAGCACGATGCGGATGTCTTCCGTGCTTTCGTCATGGATGTCGTCCAACAGCGGCAGTTTCTTCTGGTCCAGCAGCTCGGCGATGCGTTCGATCAGCTTTGCCTTCTGCACCTGGTAGGGGATTTCCGTGACCACGATCTGATAGACGCCGCGGGCGCCTTCTTCCTTTTCCCAGCGCGCGCGCAGGCGAAAGCCGCCGCGGCCGGTCTTGTAGGCCTCGGTGATGAACGCCTGGTCCTCCACCACGATGCCGCCGGTGGGAAAATCCGGACCCTTGACGAATTTGAGCAGGCTGCGCGTCTTGGCAATTGGGATTTTCGATCAGGGTGATCAGCGCGGCGCAGAGTTCGCCAAGGTTGTGGGGCGGGATTGACGTGGCCATGCCGACAGCGATGCCTGACGAGCCGTTGGCAAGAAGATTGGGGATGGCCGCCGGCAGCACCACCGGCTCTTCATCTTCGCCATCATAGGTGGCGCGGAAATCCACCGCATTCTCGTCCAGGCCCTCCAGCAGCGCCTGGGCGGCTTCGGTGAGCCGGCTTTCGGTGTAGCGCATGGCGGCGGCGTTATCGCCATCGACATTGCCAAAATTGCCCTGGCCCTCGATCAGGGGATAACGCAGTGCGAAATCCTGGGCGAGACGGACCAGCGCCTCGTAGATCGCGATGTCGCCATGGGGATGATATTTGCCGATGACATCGCCCACCACGCGGGCGCATTTCTTGAATCCGGCGGCGGGATTGAGGCCCAAAAGCCGCATGGCATGCATCAGCCGGCGATGGACCGGCTTCAGGCCATCGCGCGCGTCCGGCAGCGCCCGCTGGGTGATGGTGGAGAGCGCATAGGCCAAGTAGCGTTCGGACAGCGCCCGCACCAGCGGCTGGGAACGAATGTCGTCTTCTTTTACGGGGGCGCCCATGGGCCGGTTTTAGTCCGATTCGCGATCCGCTAGAGCCTCGAGACTATTTCAATTTGGCTGTCCGCGAACGTGTCCAGGCTTATTTCGTTTGGCTGTCCGCGAGCGCGTCCAGGCTTATTTCGTTTGGCTGTCCGCGAGCGCGTCCAGCCGATGCCTCGCCTGCGGCATTTCGCGGCCCTGGGGAACCAGCACGCGCTCGAGCAGGAAATGCCCTGTGAGCGCCAACCCGGCGCGAGTGGCTTCCCGATCAGGAACATCGCCTTTTCCCAAAAGAAACTGCGGCAGGGAAAAAAGCCGCGCCGCATAGTCCGCGCCCGCCTCCCCGGACACGGCCCGCCCTGTTCTGGGAGAAACATAAATCAGATCCGAAGTGACACCGGTGGCGGCGCAACGGGCGAGATCGAGCCCGAAACCAAGCGCCTCCAACAAGCCCGCTTCCCAGCGCACATAAAGCGCACCCCAATGCGCGAAATTATCCGCGGTCATGGCGTCGAGGAGGATTTCAGCCACATCGTACACGGGCGCATGCGCCTGATGCTCCGGCAATGCCGCCATCGCCACGGCGCAAAAGGCATTGAGACCGATAAGGCCCTCGCGGGTCTCCATCAGGCTGCCGGCGCGGGCCCGCGCCAGCTCCACGACATAATTTCCTAGCTGCTCCGGCAACCGTGCCCGCCAGGTCGCCGACAAGCCGTTGCCGGGCTGCAACACCGCGCGTGCCTTGGAGCCGCGCACCAGACCCTGATGACGGCCATGCTCGCGGGTGAAGAGGTCGGCGATCAATCCCGTCTCGCCATATTGGCGAGCGGATAGAAGAATAGCAGAGTCGGTCCACTCCATTATTGGTCTTTGGGATATTCCAATCCCAACTGCTCATAATGTTCTCGGCTTTCCGCCCAGTTCTCGTTGACCTTGACGAACAAAAAGAGATGTACGCGGCGGCCGAAGAGTTCTTCCATCTCCTCGCGCGCCAGCTGGCCGATAATCTTGATGGTCTGGCCGCCCTTCCCCAGCGCGATCGCTTTCTGGCCTTCGCGCTGGACATAAATCACCTGATCAATGCGCACAGACCCATCCCGGCGCTCTTCCCATTTCTCTGTCTCGACCGCGCTGGCGTACGGCAACTCGTCATGCAGCCGGTGATAGATTTTCTCGCGCGTGATCTCGGCCGCCAGAAGCCGCATTGGCATGTCGGCGGCCTGGTCCTCGGGATAAAGGAAGGGGCCTTCGGGCATGCGCGCCTTGACCCACTCGGCCACGTCCGGGATGCCGTCGCCTTTCAGCGCCGAGACCAGGAACACGTCTTCAAAATTCGCCTGGGCGTGGAGTCTTTCGGTCAAGGGCAGAAGATCTTCCCGCTTCATGCCGTCGATCTTGTTCAACACCAGCGCCTTCCTGGTCTTGTGGTCTTTCAGGCCTTCCAGGATCGCATCGGTATCGCGCGCCGCCGGCGAGTTGGGATTGGCGGCGAGATCGGCGGCATCCACCACCACCAGGATCGCGTCGGCATCCTCGGCGCCCGCCCAGGCCGCGCCCACCATGGCGCGGTCGAGCCTGCGGCGGGGGCGAAAAATGCCCGGCGTGTCCACGAACACGATCTGGGTATCGCCCATCATCGCCACGCCTCTGACGATCATGCGCGTGGTCTGGACCTTGGGGCTGACGATCGCCACCTTCGACCCCACCAGCATATTGGCGAGGGTGGATTTGCCCGCATTGGGCGCGCCGATGATGGCGCAGAAGCCGCACCGGGTCATGGTGCGACCCGCGCCAGCAATTTGGCCGCCGCGTCCTGTTCGGCCTCGCGCTTGGAGCCGCCCTCGCCCGTCTCGGGCGCAAGCCCCTCCACCGCCGCCTCGATGACGAAGTGTGGCGCATGCGCGGGGCCCGAACGCGACATCTCGCGATAGGCGGGCGCGGGAAGGCCGCGGCCCTGCGCCCATTCCTGCAATTTTGTCTTGGCATCGCGCATCTCGGCGACGATGCCGGGATCGTCGAACATCTCCGCCCAATAGCGCGCGATGAAACCGCGCGCCGTCTCCATCCCGCCGTCCAGATAAAGCGCCGCGATGACAGCCTCGCAAACATCGCTCAGGATCGCCGCCCGCGCCCGGGCGCTATCCAAGCCCGGACCGCCCAGATGGATATGGGCGGAAAGCCCCGCCAACTCTCCCGCCCGCGCGCAGGCCTCGGCGCGAACCAGCGCGTGAAGCCGCATGGTCAATGGACCCTCGCTCTCTTCCGGATGGCGGGCATGCAGCGTCTCGGCCACCACCAGCCCCAGCACGCGGTCGCCCAAAAATTCCAGCCGCTCATTGGAAAGCGAGGATGCCGCGCTGGCATGGGTCAACGCGCGCTTCAAAAGGCCGGGATCGGAGAAATGATGCCCGAGTTTTTCTTCCAGGCTCGAGAGATCGCGCAAGGCGTCAATGGATGAGGGTTAGGATGCGCGAATAGCGGATGGCGAACGGCCATTTCCAGATTTCCCAAATGTGCGCGTCGCCATTGGTGGAGAAGAAGCGGAAAATCGCCTTGCCTTCCAAATTCTCGGCCGGAACATAGCCCACTTCGGTGCGGCTGTCGGCGGAATTGTCGCGATTGTCGCCCATCATGAAATAATGGCCGGGCGGCACGACATAGACATCGGTATTGTCCTCCGGCCCGTCAGGCTCGCGGTCCAGCACCAGATAGCTTTTGCCGCCGGGGAGCGTCTCGCGATATTGCGGCACGTGGTGATCTTCGCCGTCGATGGTCTCGACATAATCGGCGACACGCTCTTTCGGGATCGGCTTTTCGTTCAGCCACACATTGGCCGTTCTTCATCTGAATGCGGTCGCCGGGAAGGCCGATCAGCCGCTTGATGAAGTCAGTGGAATTGTCGCCGGGGAATTTGAACACGATCACATCGCCGCGATGCGGGGCAAAATCGGGAAAGCGGCCATGCATGGCGTCGCCGAACGGCCAGCCGCCGAACGGAAAGGTATAGCGGCTTAGCCATAGGCGAATTTCTCGACAAAGAGATAGTCGCCGATCAGCAATGTCTGTTCCATGGACGCCGAGGGAATATTGAAAGGCTGGAACAGGAAGGTGCGGATGAAGACGGCGATCAGCCCGGCATAGATGACGGTCTTGGCCAACTCGCCCCAGGATTCGCTCCTGGGCTTGGCGGGGTTCCGCGCGCGGCCGGTTTTGCTGTCTATGGGATTGTCGGCCATGAAGTTCCGGATGTTGGGAAATAAGTCGGGACAGAAACGACCCCCGGCCCACCTGTCAAGTTTCTTCCTCGTTAATTCTCTTTGATGGCCGAGATGATCACGATGGCCTGGGCCAAAGGATAATCATCGGTAATGGTGAGATCGATCTGGGCCTTGTGGCCGGCGGGAATCATGGCCTCCAGACGCCTCAACGCCCCGCCCGTCAACTTCATGGTGGGCTTGCCGACGGCAAATTGACCACCCCCATGTCCCGCCAGAACACCCCCCGCGATAAGCCCCGTCCCAAGGCCTTGGCGCAGGCCTCCTTGGCGGCGAAACGCTTGGCATAGGAGGCGGCGCGGGCCGCCCGTTGTTCCGATTTGGCCTGCTCGATGTCGGTGAAGATGCGGGCGATGAAGCGCGGGCCATGCCGCTCCAAGGTCTTTTCGATACGCCGTATGTCGATCAGATCAGAACCTAACCCGAGGATCATAGGCGCGCTTCGTCCATCAGGCGGCGCATCCTTTGGACGGTGTCGGTCAGACCGACGAAAATCGCCTCGCCGATCAGGAAATGGCCGATATTGAGCTCGCGAATTTCGGCGAAGGCGGCGATGGGCTGGACATTGTCATAGGTGAGGCCATGCCCGGCATGGATCTCAAGTCCGATCGAGGCGCCGATAGTTCGGCGGCTTCGCGGATTTTCGCCAGGAGCGTCTCGCGGGCGACGCCCGCCGGCATTGGCATAGGCGCCAGTGTGCAATTCCACCACCGGCGCGCCCAGGGCGCTTGGAGGCATCAAGTTGCCGCCGGTCGGGCTCGATGAACATGGAGACGCGGATGCCGGCATCCACCAATTCGGCGACGATGGGTTTCAGCCGGGCGATATGTCCCGCCACATCGATGCCGCCCTCGGTGGTACGCTCCTCGCGCTTCTCCGGCACGATGCAGGCGGCATGGGGGCGCGCCTTGAGCGCGATCGCCAGCATCTCGTCGGTCGCCGCCATTTCCAGATTGAGCGGAATTTCCAGGTGGCGCGACAGCCGCGCGATATCCTCATCCGAGATATGCCGCCGGTCTTCGCGCAAATGCGCGGTGATGCCGTCGGCGCCCGCTTTTTCCGCCAGCTTGGCGGCGCGCACGGGATCGGGATTGTCGGCACCCCGCGCATTCCGCACGGTGGCGACATGGTCGATATTGACGCCCAGGCGCAGCGCCTTCACATCACGCTCCTATGCCAAACCCCGGCTGCCAGGCTTTACCGCCGGAATGTTGCGCAGATGTGGCGGCAGCTTGTCGGCGGGCCAGGCCGCCACCTTCCATTCCGCCAGCGCGATCAAGGGCACGCCCACTTTGGCTTTCCCCGCCGAGCGGTCGATCAGGCAGCAGGCCGCCACCACTTTGGCGCCCGTCGCCTTGATGGCGGCGATGCATTCGCGCGACGAGACGCCGGTCGAGACGATGTCCTCCACCATCAGCACCTTCTGGCCCTTTTTGAGGGAGAAATTGCGGCGAAGCTGAAACGTGCCGTCCACCCGCTCCACATACATGGCGGGCAGTCCCAGCTGGCGGCCCATCTCATAGCCGGGCACGATGCCGCCCACCGCGGGCGAGACGATGGCGGTGATCTCGTCCTTCACCTCCTTGCGCACCTTGGCGGCCAGCGCCTTGCACAATTTTGCGGTGCGCTTGGCGTCCTGGAACACCAGCGCCTTCTGCAGGAATTTGTCGGAATGAAGCCCCGACGAGAGAATGAAATGGCCTTCAAGCAAGTGCGCCCGGACTTTTTGAACTCAGCCAATACCTGTTCAACCGTCATTTTGCCTTCTTTTAGTAGTCGCGCGGGCGACGGCTCGTTTCACTCGCCTGCCCGCCGCTCCGTGCGCCCGATTTCCTGAGGCGTTCAAACATTTTCGGAATGCTCCGCCTCTCGCACGCGGTCAACCGATTCGACCGCGTTGTTCACCCGTAACGCACCCACGATGTTCTGCAAATGGGCGACGTCGCGCACTTCGATGTCCATCATGAACTCGAAGAACAAGCGGATTGCGCGCGATCACCTTCATGTTGAAGATGTTGCCGCCATTGGCGGCGATCACCGTCATCACCGCGGCCAGGCTTCCGGGCTCGTTCTTCACCCGCACCGCGACGCGGGCCACCGACGGCCCCATCTCGGCGGCATTGCGGCCCCAGCTCACATCCAGCCAGTCGTCCATGTTCTGGGCCTTGTCCAGCTCGCCGCAGTCGATGGTGTGGACCATGACGCCCTCGCCCGGCGTCATCATGCCGACGATGCGGTCGCCCGGCAGCGGATGGCAGCATTGGCCCAGCGTGTAGGCGATGCCTTCGGTCAGGCCGCGGATCGAGATGGGTTTGGCCGGCATGTCGGCGGGGCCGCCCTGCTTGATGCGCGCCTTGTCGGCGCGCTTCAGTTCGGGGAACACCGCCTGCCAGCACTTCGCGGCCGCGCAGCGCGCCCCGCCCGACATCGGCATAGACGTCTTCGGCCTTGGCCAGACGCAGTTTCTTGGCGACTTCGCCGATCGCCTTTTCGGTCAGTTCCGCGCCCTGTTCGGCAAAGGTCTTTTCCAGGATCTTCTGGCCGAACTTCACATGCTCGCCGCGCTGGGCATGGCGGAGATAGCGGCGGATTTCGGCCCGCGCCCGGCCCGTTACCACGAACTGCTCCCACAAGCGGCGATGGCGCGGATCCTTGGTGGAGATGATTTCCACCTGGTCGCCATTGCTGAAGCGGCGTGTGCAGCGGCACATGACCGCCATTGACCTTGGCGCCCACCGCGCGTGTGGCCCAGATCGGTATGCACCGCATAGGCGAAGTCGATCGGGGTGGCGCCGCGCGGCAGAGAAATCAGGCTTCCCTTGGGGGTGAAGCAGAAAACCTGGTCCGGCATACATGTTGAGGCGCGAATTCTCCAGCACCTCTTCGGCGCTGTCGCCGCGCTCCAGCAGATCCACCATGTCGCGCAGCCAGCCATAGGCGACGCTGTCCTTCCGTCCTCTGTCGGGCACATGCTCGCGGTAGCGCCAATGGGCGGCAACGCCACGCTCGGCGACGTCATGCATTTCCTGGGTGCGGATCTGGATTTCCACCCGCTGCTTTTCCGGGCCGATCACCGTGGTGTGGATGGAGCGGTAGCCGTTGGTCTTGGGCGTGGAAATGAAATCCTTGAACCGCTCCGGCACCATCTGCCAGCTGGTATGGATGACGCCCAGCGCCCGGTAGCAATCCGCGGTCGAGCCGACGATGACGCGGAAGCCGAAAATGTCGGACAGCTGCTCGAAATTGAGCTTCTTGGTCTGCAGCTTGCGCCAGATCGAAAAAGGCCGCTTGCCGCGGCCATAGACCCAGGCATCCAGCCCATGCTCGGCCAGCTTGCGCTTGATCTGGTCGGCGATGCGCCCCACCCGGTCGCCGCCCACCATGTCCAGGCGGGCGAAATGGGTGACGATGGAATTGCGCGCTTCCGGGTCCAGTTCGGCGAAGGCCAGGTCTTCCAGCTCCTCGCGCATATTCTGCATGCCGATGCGGCCGGCCAGCGGGGCATAGATGTCCACCGTCTCCTGGGCGATGCGGCGGCGCTTTTCGGGCTTGTCGATGTAACCCAGGGTGCGCATATTGTGCAGCCGGTCCGCCAGCTTGACCAGCAGCACGCGGATATCGCTGGTGATGGCCAGCATCAGCTTGCGGAAATTCTCCGCCTGCTTGGTGCGCTCGGAAAAAACTTCCAGCTGGGAGAGCTTGGTGACGCCGTCCACCAGACCGGCGATCTCCTCGCCGAAATTCTTCTTGATGTCCTCATAGGTGACCAGCGTGTCCTCGATCGTGTCGTGCAGCAGCGCGGTGACGATGGTGGGCACATCGAGCTTGAGCTCGGTCAGGATGGCGGCGACTTCCAGGGGATGGGCGAAATAGGGATCGCCCGAGGCGCGGAACTGCTTGCCATGCGCGGTCATGGCATAGACATAGGCCTTGTTGAGCAGGGCCTCGTCGGCGCTCGGGGTCATAGGCCTGGACCCGCTCCACCAGGTCGGTCTGGCGCATCAGCTTGCGGCGGCCGCGCGGCCGGAAGGCCGCGGCGACAGCGGCAGCGGTCACGCCGGCTTGGGCGGCCGCGGTGGGGACGGACGGGGCACTCATGCCCCCACTATATAGGAATTACAGGCTTTCGCTACAGAAGCTGGCGGATAAACGGCATGGCTTCGCCAGCTTCGGCGACGGATCCGCTGGCCGCTCGCCCAAGCTCGCGGCGTTCGCCGCTCGAATGGTCCACTGGACCATTTCGCGCGCTTAGGCGCGCCGCAGGCTCACTCCTCGTAATCCGCCTCAGGCTCCGGCTGCGGCTCGGCGCGGCGCTGGGCCTCGGTGGTCAGCGCGCGCAGCAGTTCTTCCTCCGTGACCTGGCGATGCGAGGGATCCTCGCGGTCGTCGGCCTCGGGACGGGCCTCTTCCGGCTCGTCCACTTCGGCATGCTTCTGCAGCGAGCGGATATAGTCTTCCTTGGCCTCGTCCGGCTTGAGCGACTTGGCGGCGATTTCGCGCAAGGCCACCACCGGGTTCTTGTCACGGTCGCGCTCCAGCATCGGCTCGGCCCCGCCGGATAGCTGGCGGGCGCGAAACCCGCCGCCAGCACCAGATCAAAGCGGTTGGGAATCTTGTCGACGCAATCTTCGACCGTGACGCGCGCCATGGAATTCCTTTTGAATCAGTAAGGTTACAGGCGGTCCTGGAAGTCGGACCAGGGCCAGTAACGAGGATTTCGAACGCCCGCATAACAGAAAAACCCCATGCCCGGCAAGACAATTGCGGCGGGATCAGCCCAGGAGCCTGAAGCAGTGTCGTCCACCGTCAGTCCGGTAACCGGATGGCGCCAGCCGGGCGCGATCTCCGCCAAAGGTTCCAGGACAAAGCGGCGGTCCGCCATCCGGGGATGGGGCAATTGCAGGACCTCCCGTCCGCGATCCGCCCCCGATAATCGATCAGATCAATATCCAGGGTTCGCGGACGCATTGGGACGGAACGCTTGCGCCCGAAGGCAGTTTCCACTTCGTGCAAAAGTCCCAGCAGAGCAAAGGGTTGGAGATGGGTTTGGATTTCGGCCACCGCATTGATGAAGGGCGGGTCGGCGGGGTCGGGCCAGGCCTGGGTTTCGGTAGAAGGCGAGAACAGCGCAGAAATGGTCACCCCCGCTTTTCCAGCGCGGCCAAGGCGGCCCTGAGGGTAGCATCGGGCGGCCCGGCCGCAGACGGAATATTGGCGCCTAGCGCAATGAAGATTTGGGCATTTCGCCGGGGCCATCCGGGTCCGGTTTTTTGGAGGCCATATGCTTTTCTATCCGACCGAAAAACTCGCCTTGTTCATCGACGGCGCCAATCTGTATGGCGCGGCCAAAGGCCTGCAATTCGACATCGATTATAAACGGCTGCTGGAATTGTTCGCCCGCAAAGGCAATCTGGTGCGCGCTTTCTATTATACCGCGGTGGCCGAGGACCAGGAATTTTCGCCGCTCCGCCCGCTGGTGGACTGGCTGGACTATAACGGCTTTTCGGTGGTGACCAAGCCGCTCAAGGAATTCACCGACGCCCAAGGCCGCCGCCGGGTCAAAGGCAATATGGACATCGAACTCGCCATCGACGTGATGGAGATGGCGGCCTATGTCGATCATGTGGTGATCTTTTCCGGCGACGGCGATTTCCGCCGCCTGGTGGAAGCGGTGCAGCGGCGCGGCCGCCGGGTCTCGGTGGTCTCCACCATCCGCACCCAGCCGCCCATGGTGGCCGACGAGCTTCGCCGCCAGGCCGACAATTTCATCGAGCTGGACGATCTCAAGAGTCAGATCGCGCGCGAGGGCGGCAAGACCGCCCGCAATTTGCGCCGAGCGCAATAAACTCGGTTAAGCGAGGCGGATGAAAAAGCCCGCTCGAACCACCGCACGATTGCCCGCTCTGCCCCAGGCTCGTCGGCTTTCCGCAAGGACAATCGCCGCATTCATCCCGACTGGTTCAATGCGCCGGTGCCCAATTTCGGGCCGCTCGACGCACGGCTGCTGATCGCGGGCCTGGCGCCGGGCCTTCAAGGCGCCAACCGCACCGGCCGGCCTTTCACCGGCGATTGGGCGGGCGATCTGCTTTACGACACGCTGCTCAAGCTGGGGCTGGCCAAAGGCAGTTACGAAGAGCGCGCCGACGATACGCTGGAACTGGTGGATTGCCGCATCGCCAATTCGGTGCATTGCGTGCCACCCCAGAACAAGCCGGAACCGTCCGAGATCAAGACCTGCCGCCAGTTCCTGAGCTCGGAATTGGAGACATTGCCCAATGTCAAAGTGATCCTGGCCTTGGGCAAGATCGCCCATGACTCCGTGTGCGACGCTCTGGGGGTGAAGAAGAAGCATCACCCCTTCAAGCATGGCATGAGCTATGAACGGGTGGGTAAATACACGTTGATCTCGAGCTATCACTGCTCGCGCTACAACACCAACACGGGCGTGCTCACCACTGAGATGTTCGAGGATGTGGTGAAAAAGGCAAAGCAATTAGCTGCCTCTTAGAAGCTGCTAATGACGAAATCTTCGCAATAATTCCTGACGCCGTCTCTCGCTGATCGGAAGGCACATTGGACCGGTATACCGATTGCCGTTGCTGCAATCATAAGCCTGACCATTACGGACGATAATTACAGGGCTCCAATGAGTGATCGCGAGTTCTAGGACGCCCAACATAATCAAGAGCACACTACAAACCGCCAAGAATAACTTTACGCGAATATCGCTGAGCCATTTCGCCAGCCACATGCGCATAATTTGTTATCCTCTATTCCTTAGCAGCCGCGCCTTGTCGCGCTGCCAGTCACGCTGTTTTTCGGTCTCGCGCTTGTCGTGCATCTTCTTGCCCTTGGCGACACCCAATTCCAGCTTGGCGATACCTTTGGGGCTGAAATACATCTTCAGCGGGATCAGCGTCATTCCCTCGCGCAATGCTGCAACGGACAATTTGGCGATCTCGGATTTCCGCACCAGCAGCTTGCGGGTGCGCTTGGGCTCGTGATTGAAGCGGCTGGCCTGGGTGTATTCGGGGATATAGGCGTTCACCAGGAAAATCTCGCCATCCTTGGCCTGGGCATAGCTTTCCGCGATGGTGGCCTTGCCGTTGCGAAGCGATTTCACTTCCGAGCCGGTGAGCACGATCCCCGCCTCCAGCACGGAATCGATCGCATAGGCGTACCGCGCCTTGCGATTGTCGGCGATCATCTTGGTGCCATCGTCTTTCTTCTTTGCCATCAGGCTTTAAGGCCCAGGCCCTTCATTGCCTCTTTGACCTGGGCGCGGCCGGCATCGGTCGCTTCCACCAGCGGCAGGCGGACCTCTGGCGTGCAATAGCCCAGGAGCGAGACGCCATATTTCACCGGCGCGGGACTGGGCTCGCAGAACATGGCATCATGCAGCGGCATCAGCCTGTCGTGCAGCTCGCGGGCGCGGTCGTAATTGCCGTGCAGGCAGGCATCCTGGAATTCGGCGCAAAGCCGGGGCGCCACATTCGCCGTCACCGAGATGCAGCCATGGCCGCCATGGGCCATGTAGCCCAGCGCGGTGCCGTCCTCGCCCGACACCATGCGCCAGCCCTTCTTGCAGGCATTCCGCTCGCGCGTGGGCCGCATCAGGTTGGCGGTGGCATCCTTGACGCCGATGATGGCGGGAATTTCCGAAAGCCTGGCCATGGTCTCGACGCTGATCTCGACGATGGCGCGTCCGGGGATGTTGTAGAGCAGGATGGGAATGTCCACTGCTTCGGCCAGTGCCTTGAAATGGCGGTACTGACCTTCCTGCGACGGCTTGTTGTAATAGCCGGTGACAGAGAGGACCGCGTCCGCGCCCACCTCCTTGGCGTGACGATGGAGCGAGATCGCCTCGTCGGTGGAGTTGGAACCCGCACCGGCGATCACCGGCACCCGGCCGGCCGCTTCCTCGACGCAGATCTCGATCACGCGCATATGTTCTTCATGGCTGAGCGTGGGCGATTCGCCGGTGGTGCCGCAGGGCACCAGCCCCTGGCTCCCCTGCTCGATTTGCCAGGACACCAGCTTGCGGAATGCCGCCTCGTCCACCTTGCCGTTCTTCATCGGCGTGATCAGGGCGGGAATGGAGCCTTTGATGCGCTCGCGCATGCTGGTCATGGGGAAAGTTCCGTCATCATTTTATTAGCCGGGTCGCGGTCTCATTATGGCCTTGAATTGTGGCTTCCGTCTAAGCTGAAGTTCGGACTTCAACAAGCATGACCGTGTTTCCGCCTATGGCCCTGAAGCATATCGGCATTGCCGCTGCCGTCCTTTTGACGGCTTCGGCGGTTGCCTGGGCGCAAGGGCCCTCGTCCGGAGCATCCGCAGGCGACGCCGCCTCGGGCAACGGCCCCGTCAACGCGCGGCCGGTAGGTATCCGTGTCTTGTCCGAAAGCGACCATCTGATCTTCACCCGCGCCTTCGCCGCCGCCACGGAAGGCGACTGGGCCAAGGCACTTGCCTTGGGCGACCAGGGCCGGGACAGCATCGCGCGCCAGTTGCTGCAGTGGCGTTATGTGCTGGACCGCAACAGCGGCGCCAAATTCGCCGACATCGACGCCGTCTTGAAAATGGGCGCCAACTGGCCGGGACGAGCCTCGCTCTATGCCCGCGCCGAAGCGGCGATCACCCGCGACATGGCGCCCGCCGCCATCATCCAGTGGTTCAACGCCCGCACGCCCGCCTCGCCCATCGGTTATGTGCGGCTGGGCGAGGCCATGGTGGCGAGCGGCTATGCCGACCAGGGAGCGGTCTGGATCCGCCAGGGCTGGAGCCAAGGCAGCTTCGACGAATTCACCGAGAATGACATCCTCAGCCATGACGCCAGCTATCTCACGCCCGAAGCCGACCGGGTGCGGATGGATGCGCTGCTCTGGCTGATGACATGGCCGGCGCGCGGCGCCAGATGACGCGGGTCGATGCCCGCACGGCGGCCGTCGCGCGCGCGCGGCTGGCCCTGGCCGAGGGTCTGCCGCGGGCGCGCACGGCACTCGCCGCCGTCCAGGGCTCGAGCGACCCGGCGCTTTTGTTCGATTGGGCGCGGGCGCTCGGGGCCGAGCATCAAGACGGCGAAGCCCATGCCATGCTGCTCAAGATCGATCCCACAGGCCTTGCGCGCGACCATACCCAGCGCTGGTGGAACGAAGTAGCAATCCAGGCGCGCGATGCGCTGGCGGCGGGCGATCCCGGCCTGGCGCTGCAACTGGCTGACCATGGCGAAGTGCCGGTTGGCGACCAATATGTCGGACCAGCAATTCCTTTCCGGCTTTATTGCCCTGCGCTATTTGCGTCAGCCGTCACGGGCACTGATTTATTTTCAGCGCTTGGCCGGCAATGTCACGCGCCCTTTGAGCAGGGCGCGGGGCGAATATTGGCAGGCCCGCGCCTATGAAGCGCTGGGGATCCTGCCGAGGCCTATCACCATTACCGCCTCGCCGCGTCCTATCCGGAGACCTTCTATGGCCAGCTGGCCACGGCGAGAACGGAGAGCGCGCCCTTGCTCCATTTGAACGACACGCCGGTCACCCCCATCGCCAAGCGGGAGATCGAGAATGATCCCCTGATGCCGCAGATGCGGGTGCTGGCCGATCTCGACCAGCTCACCTATCTGCGCCTCTTCGCGGAGCGGGAAGCCGAAGTCTATCCATCGCCCCGCCATCTCAAAGCCTTCCTCGAGACCTTGACCGATTGGGGCTACCGCGAGATCGCCGTCCGCGTCGCCAAGCAGGTGGGCTATGTCGGCGTGCCCATGCTCTCCTACGCCTTCCCCACCATCGCCATACCGCCATACCGCGCGCCGGGACCGGTGCCCGAGCCCGCGCTGGTGCTGGCCTTGATCCGACAGGAGACGGAATTCGATCCCGAGGCGGTCTCCAGCGCCGGCGCCATGGGCATGATGCAGGTGATGCCGTCGGCGGCGAAAAGCTCGGCCAAGACGGCGGGGCTGCGCTACCGGCCCGGCGATCTTCTGATCGACCCGCAATACAATATCCAGCTGGGCATGATCGAATTTTCCAGCAACTACGCCAAGGCGCAAGGCTCAATGGTGGTGGCCATCGCCGGCTATAACGCCGGTCCAGGCAATGTGCGCAAATGGCTCGCCGCCAATGGCGATCCCCGCGACGGCAAGGTGGATGCGATCGACTGGATCGAGGAAATCCCCTTTGGGGAAACCCGCAACTATGTCGAGCGGGTGATCGAAAATATGGAAGTCTACAAGAACCGCCTGGCGGGCCGCGACATGCCGCTCACCATCCTTACGGACGTCTATGGACCGGCATCCCCGCCGAACCAGCCAGTGCTGAATCAGCCCCCGGCCACGGTGTCCGCGCGGCGCCCGCCCGACTGAGGATCGTTTACTTAAAAATATTCAGCCATTCGCGGGCAAGCTTTTGCGCCTGCGCGATCTGGCCGGCATTCATCTCTTCGGCGATCTGGTTGCGCCAGCTTTTGGCTTCATTCACCCCGCGCAACGCGGCGAGGTTGAACCATTTGTGGGCGGCGACGTAATCCTGCGTCACGCCCTGCCCCGTGGAATAAGCCAAACCGAGATTGTAGAGCGCGTCCGCCCGGCCCGAGCGGGCCTCACGTTCAAATTGCGCCAAGGAATCCATATCGACATACGCCATGACCCACCACCCCTTTTTCCCAACTACACGCCGCGCGTCTCCTTGTTGGTTCGCGTTGAGGGGATGGTGACGGTACAGACCCTAAAACGGGGTAAATATGGGCTTATCCCTATTACGTAGTGGATTTACCGGGAGGCCAAAATGCATAAACCGATGCAAAATTTGGCCTTTCCGGACGCGGCCTACGAACAACTACGCAGGCCGCCGGCGCCGGGCGGCGGCGGCGCAGCACCGCCAGCCCGGGACGAAATTACCGCGCGCGCTGCCCGAAAAGGATCTTCTTCTGCTCCTCGGTCATGGGCTTGCGCAATTCAGCACCCAGCTCATGGCCCTTCTTCACTCCGGGCCGCGCCGCCATACGCTCCTGCCAAGCCTTGAGGTGGGGGAATTCATCCAGCTTCTGGAAATTCATCGCTGCCACCACCCAGCCCCAGCAGGCGATGTCGGCGATGGAATAGGCACCGGCCAGGAATTTGCGGGTCTCGAGCCTTTTGTTCATCACCCCGAACAGGCGATGAACCTCATCGGTGTAGCGCTTCTTGGGATAGGCAAGATCCTCGGCGGAATAATTGAGAAAGTGGAAGGCCTGCCCCGCCATCGGGCCAAGGCCGCCCATCTGCCAAAAAAGCCATTCCTCGACCTGGACCTTGCTGCGCTCGTCGGCGGGATAAAGCTTGCCGCTCTTGCGCCCCAGATATTGGAGGATGGCGCCGGACTCGAATACCGAGATGGGACGTCCGCCCGGCCCATCGGGATCGACGATGGCCGGCATGCGGTTGTTGGGAGAGATTTTGAGGAAGGCGGGTTCGAACTGCTCGCCCTTGCCGATATTTACCGGCTTCAGCACATAAGGAAGCTTCATTTCTTCCAGGGCGATGGAGATCTTCCAGCCATTGGGAGTGGGCCAGTAATAAAGCTCGATCGGTTTGGCGGCCTTCTTGGCAGCTTTCTTGACGGCTTTCTTGGCGGTTTTCTTTTGGCGGTTCTTGGCCATGGACATCTCCGGGTGCGTTCCGGGGCCATGCTGTCATTTTTCGTGTGCCGGCTCTAGCACGGGATTCGCGCATCCCGCTTGCGGGCTAACCCATGTTGGCAGAAGGGGTAGGGCCAAAACGGGCTTGGCCGCGGACCCCAAAAGGCAGATGCCTTTAAGTCCGCGGCCATAACCTTTGCCCCTGGAAGTCCCCCGAAAGGGACCTCCGGGTAGTCGAATTGACCTCAGGTCAATTCAACTATTTCTTCTTCTTCTTCTTGGAAGCTTTCTTCTTCGTGGCCTTCTTGGCCTTTTTCTTCGCAGCCATGATCAACTCCTCTATCGTTTGTTCGGGTCAGAGCGACTCAGGTCACCCCCCAAAACACGAAGAATATGAAAGACTTGCATTTAAAAATGCAACTCCACCCGGCCTTTTCCGAAAGAGCGATTTTTCGCGAATGCATAAAATACCCATTTTCATTGGGTTAAATGCGATATTCTTTATACGGATGATTTTTGTGCGTTTCAAAAGGTGATTTGGCCGATTTTTGCCAGTTTGCGCATTTTTGCGCGAATCACCCCTCGTCGGGCAAATTGAGTCGCGTCTTCAACAACGCGTTGACCTGCGCCGGATTGGCTTTGCCGCCGGTCGCTTTCATCACCTGACCAACAAACCACGCGGCGAGTTTCGGTTTCGCCTTCACCTCTTCCACCTTGTCGGGGTTCGCGGCGATCACTTTCTCGATCGCGGCATCGATGGCGCCGCTGTCGGTGACCTGGCGCAGACCGCGCACTTCGACGATGGCGCGCGGATCACCGCCTTCGCTCCATACGATGTCGAGCAAGTCCTTGGCGATTTTGCCGGAGATGGTTTGGTCGGAAATCATCGCCACGATGGCGTTGTTGGCGGCGGCAGCGACCGGCACCTGCGCAATAGAGAGGCCGTCGCGGTTCAGACGTCCCAAGATCTCGTTGTTCAGCCAGTTGGCGGCGGCTTTGGCATCCACGCCCTTGGCCAAAACTTCGTAATAATCCGCGAGCTCGCGTTCGGCGACCAGCACCGAGGCGTCATAGGCCGATAATCCCATCGCCATGAAGCGCGTTTTCTTCCCGTCCGGCAGTTCGGGGAGTGATTTCCTGATGTCTTCCACCCACTTGCCGTCCAATTCCAGCGGCAACAGGTCCGGATCGGGGAAATAGCGATAATCATGCGCCTCTTCCTTGGAGCGCATGGCGCGTGTCTCGCCTGCTTTGGCATCATACAGGCGCGTTTCCTGCTTGATCGTGCCGCCGCCTTCGATGATCTCGACCTGACGGCGCGATTCATATTCCACCGCCTGGGCGATGAAGCGCAGGGAATTGACGTTCTTAATCTCGCAGCGCGTACCAAGGTGCTTGAAATCGCCGGTCTCGCGAAATTTGTCATAGCCGCCCACCCGGCAGACCGAGACATTGACGTCCGCCCGCATCGAGCCTTCGTCCATGTTGCCGTCGCAAGTCCCCAGATACCGCACGATCGCCCGCAATTTGCGCAAAAAAGCGGCAGCTTCGTCGCTGGTGCGCATATGCGGCTTGGTGACGATCTCCATCAGGGCGATGCCGGAGCGGTTCAAATCGACATAGGAGCTGTCCGGATGCTGGTCGTGCAGGCTTTTGCCCGCATCCTGCTCCAGATGCAGCCGCTCGATCCCCACTTTCCGGCTTTCCCCGTCCTTGAGGTCGATAGTGACTTCGCCTTCGCCCACGATGGGGTTCTTGTACTGGCTGATCTGATAGCCCTGGGGCAGATCGGGATAGAAGTAGTTCTTGCGGTCGAAAATACTCACAAGATTGATTTGGGCCTTGAGACCCAACCCAGTCCTTACCGCCTGCTCGATGCATTTCTCGTTGATCACCGGCAGCATGCCCGGCATGCCGGCGTCGATGAACGAGACCTGGGCATTGGGCTCGGCCCCGAACTCCGTCGAAGCGCCGGAAAAGAGTTTGGATTTGGACAGGACCTGGGCATGGACCTCCATGCCGATCACGATTTCCCAATCGCCGGTCTGGCCCTTGACCAGTTTGGATGGGTTATTCGGCGCGTTCATGCCGCTCGCCACCAATTGGCCGGCTTGTGGATAAAGTTCGCGGCCTCTTCGATCGCCCTGCCGGCGCGCAGGATGGTGCCTTCGTCGAACGCTTTGCCGATCAACTGAAGCCCCAGCGGCAAGCCATTGTCGGACAGGCCCGCGGGCACCGAAAGTCCCGGCAGTCCGGCCAGATTAACGGTCACGGTGAAGACGTCCTGCAGATACATCGAGACGGGATCGTTGGTCTTTTCGCCCACGCCGAAAGCCGGGCCGGGTGTGGCGGGTGTGAGCAGCACGTCGCAGCGCTCGAACGCCTGCTCGAAGTCGCGCTTGATCAGGGTGCGCAGCTTCTGGGCACGGGCATAATAGGCATCGTAATAGCCGGCCGAGAGAACGTAGGTGCCGATCAGGATGCGGCGCTGCACTTCGGCGCCGAAACCTTCGGCCCGGCTCTTTTCATAAAGCTCAGTGATGTCCGACACGCCCTTGGCGCGGTGGCCGAAACGCACGCCGTCATAGCGCGCCAAGTTCGACGAGGCCTCGGCGGGGGCGACGATGTAATAGGTGGGCAACGCATATTTGGTGTGGGGCAGCGAGACGTCCACGATCTCCGCGCCCTGCGCCTTCAGCCATTCGGTGCCCTTTTCCCACAGCGCACTGACTTCGGCGGGGGCGCCGTCGATGCGGTATTCCTTGGGAATGCCCACCCGCAAGCCCTTGATGCCGCCTTCGAGCTGCTTCTCATAGTCCGGCACCGGTATGTCCACGCTGGTGGAATCTTTGGCATCCACACTCGCCATCGAAGTGAGAAGGACCGCCGCATCCCTCACCGTCTTGGTCATCGGACCGGCCTGGTCCAGCGACGAGGCGAAAGCAACGATGCCGAAACGCGAGCAGCGCCCATAAGTGGGTTTGAGGCCGACCGTGCCGGTGACGGCTGCCGGCTGGCGGATCGAACCGCCGGTGTCGGTGCCGGTGGCGGCCAGGCAAAGGTCGCCTGCCACCGCTGCCGCCGAGCCGCCCGACGAGCCGCCCGGCACCAGATTGGCGTTGCTGTTCCTGGCGCGCCAGGGATTGAAGACGGGACCCGCCGCGCTGGTTTCGTTCGACGAACCCATGGCGAATTCGTCCATGTTGGTCTTGCCCAGCATCACGGCGCCGGCATTCCAGAGATTCTGGGTGACGGTGGATTCGTAAGGAGGGATGAAATTGGCCAGGATCCGGCTGCCGGCCGTGGTCTTCACGCCTTTGGTGCAGAACAGATCCTTGATCGCCAACGGCAAGCCTTCCAGCGCGCGGGCCTCGCCATGCTTGATCCGCATGTCGGAAGCCTGCGCCATCTCCACCGCCCGTTCCGGCGTCTCGGTGACATAGGCGTTGAGGCCCCGCGAATCCTGCGCCGCCTTGATCAAGGCATCGGTCAGTTCGCACGAGGAAATGCTTTTGGCCTTCAAGGCGTCGCGCGCCTGGGCCAAGGTGAAAGCGGCAAGGGATGACGGCAGGCTCATTCCACCACCTTGGGCACGACGAAGAAATTCTCTTCGCATTCGGGCGCGTTGCGCATCAACCCGTCGGCGGCATTGCCGTCGGTGACTTCGTCCGCGCGCCATTTGAGTTTCTGCGCCACCACCGAGGTCATCGCCGGCACGCCCTCGACATTCACTTCGTTCAGCATCTCCACCCACTGGAAGATGCCGTTGAGTTCGCCCGCCATGGGCTCAAGCCGTTCCTCGGCCACTTTAAGGCGAGCAAGTCTTGCGATGCGTCGCACGGTGTCCTTGTTGACGGACATGGGGCGTTCCGGTCTGTTAGAAAAGCGGGGCTTTGCTAGCAACCAGGGACGGGACTGGCAAGAAGACTGGCAGCGGGAAAGGGTTGCGTATGGCGGTGATGGAGCTTGACCGCCTTGCACTTCCACCCGGAGCGCGGCTGTTGGGCCTGGATCTGGGGGAAAAGACCATCGGTCTGGCCCTGTCCGACCGGCTTTTGACGGTCGCCACCCCCATGGAAACCCTGCAACGGGGCAAATTCGCCGCAAGATGCCGCCCGGCTGGACAATATAATAAGTGAGCAGGGCGTGGGCGGGTTGGTGGTGGGTCTGCCGCTCAATATGGACGGGTCGGATGGCCCGTCGGCCCAGTCCGCCCGGGCCTTCGCCCGCAACTGGGCGGGGCGATGCGAAATTCCCCTCGTCCTGTGGGATGAACGGCTTTCCACCGCAGCAGTGACGCGCACTTTGCTGGACGCCGATGCCTCGCGCAAACGCAGAAGCGAGGTTGTGGATCGCATGGCGGCTGCTTACATCCTCCAGGGCGCGCTCGACCGGTTGCGCCATTTGAGAGGCGCATGAGAGCCGATAGTTTACCAGCGCGTTTTGCCTGGCTGCCGCCCGGCCTGCGCCCACCGGTCGTCATGCAATGGCGGCAGGAGAAGATCTTCCTTCTGGTCGGCGTGGCGGCGCTATTTGCCGGCTACGACATGAATGTCTTCACCCTGGCGACGCCACAGATCCAGGCCAGCTTCCATATCGCCGAAAATCATCTGACCGTGATGGTTGCCTATTTCCGGCTGGCGGCTTTGTTCTCGCTGCTGCTTGCGGCCTCCGCCGATCTGGTGGGACGCAGGCGTCTCTTGCTTTTCACCATTCTGGGGCAGGCGGTCGCGACCTTGGCGACCGCCTTCACTGCCAGCGAAATGCAGTTCATGTGGGCGCAATTCTTCACCCGCCTGTTCGGCTATACCGAGGAAATTCTCTGCTTTGTGGTGATTGCCGAGGAGGTCGCGGCGCAATCCCGCGGCTGGGCCGCCGGCACTTTGAGCGCGATGGAATATTGGGGGGCGGGCGTGGCGTCACTGATTTTCGCCGCGATCAATTTTCTGCCCTATGGCTGGCGCTCGATATATGTGGTGGGCGCGCTGCCGCTGTTCCTGATGGCCTATCTGCGCCGCCAATTGCCCGAGACGCAGCGTTTCGTGGCGCAGGCGCAGATCGCTCAAGGCCCGTTCCAAATTCCAGGACAGCATGGCCTTGCTGCGTGACTTGGCGCGGGAATATCCCGGCCGCGTCGCCGTCCTCCTGGTTGCAGTGGCCGCGTTCGGGTTCGGTATCGTGTCCGCCAGCGTGCTGTCGGCCAAATATCTGCAGAGCGTCCGGGGCTATACGCCCGGCCAGGTGACCATGTTGTTCATTCCGGGTGGATTGGTGAGCCTGGCCCTCACCATCCTCACGGGAAAGCTCAGCGACAAGATTGGTCGCCGCGTCGTTCTGGCCGGCATCGTCGTGCTGAGCGGGCTCGGCTTTTATCTGTTTTACAGCGGAATTTCCGGCTGGGTGCTGGCGCCGATCTGGACGCTCTCATTCTTCGGCTATTTTTCCGGCGAGGCGCTGTTGACCGGATTTGCCGCGGAGATCGTGCCCACGCGCTACCGCGCCACCGTTTCAGGCCTGCGCTATCTGGTCGAGATTATCGCCGGCAGCGCGGCGCTGATCCTGGAGGGGCGGCTCTATGACCGCCTCCATGGCCATGGCCCGGCCAGCCAGGCGCTTCTGGTGGCGCTGCCCATAACCCTCTGGCGCCTGTTCTTCCTGCCCGAGCCGGCGGGAAAGAGTTTGGAGGAAATGGCCGCCGCCTCCCCCTTATTGCGGCCTTAAGAAACCCCCTCTATAAGGCCCCCTTTAATGACATCTGTGGCCAACCACACCGATCCTCAAGACCAGCCACTTGCTGGGGATCGAAGGGCTTTCCGTGGCCGAGGCCACCGCCCTGCTCGATCTGGGCGAGACTTACGTGGCGCAGAGTCGGGCCAGCGACAAGAAAGCGGCGGTCCTCAAGGGACGCACCCTGATCAACCTGTTCTTCGAGGCCTCCACCCGTACCCAGTCCAGCTTCGAACTGGCGGGCAAGCGCCTGGGCGCCGACGTGCTCAACATGTCGGTCAAGACCTCGTCCGTCTCCAAGGGCGAAACCCTGATCGACACCGCTTCGACCCTGAACGCCATGCGGCCCGACATATTGGTGGTGCGCCATCAGGATTCCGGCGCCGCCGAGCTTCTCTCGCGCAAGCTGGACTGCAGCGTGGTCAATGCCGGCGACGGCGCGCATGAACATCCGACCCAGGCGCTGCTGGACGCGCTCACCATCCGCCGCAGACTGGGCCATATCGAAGGCCTGGTGGTGGCGATTTGCGGCGACATCCTTCATTCCCGAGTGGCGCGGTCCAACATAAGGCTGCTCGCCATGCTGGGTGCCCGCGTGCGCCTGATTGCGCCCAGGACGCTTTTGCCCGTCGCAGCCGAGCGGTTCGGAGTCGAGATTTTCACCGACATGAAACAGGGGCTTGAGGGCGCCGACATCGTGATGATGCTGCGCCTGCAGCTTGAGCGCATGACCGGCGCTTTTGTCCCCTCGTCTCGCGAATATTTCCGCTTCTACGGCCTGGACCGCGAGAAGCTGGCCTTCGCCAAGCCGGGTGCGCTGGTGATGCATCCTGGCCCGATGAACCGGGGCGTCGAGATTTCCTCGGACATCGCCGACGACCTGGAAGTCAGCGTGATCGCCGAGCAGGTGGAGATGGGCGTCGCCATCCGCATGGCGGTGCTGGATGCCCTCGCGCGAGGGATGACATGAGCACGGGTCGTATCGCCTTCCGCAATGCCAGGCTGATCGATCCGGCTTCGGGCCTGGACGTCAAGGGCGGGCTTCTGGTCGAGAATGGCAGGATCGCCGATATCGGCCCCCGCCTCTTCAACGATGCCGAGCCGCGCGATCCCGAAGTGATCGACTGCCGCGGCCTGGTGCTGGCGCCCGGCCTGATCGATTGCCGCGTCTTTACCGGCGAGCCGGGCAGCGAACATCGCGAGACCCTGGCTTCGGCCAGCAAATCGGCGGCGGCGGGCGGCGTCACCACTATCGTCACCATGCCCAACACCAATCCGGTGATCGACGAACCTTCGCTGGTGGATTTCATCCGCCGCCGCGCCATGGCCACCGCCAAGGTGCGCGTCGCTCCCATGGCCGCGCTCACCCGCGGGCTCAAGGGCGAAGTGATGACCGAGATCGGGCTTTTGAAAGAAGCGGGCGCGGTGGCCTTCACCGACGGCGACAGGGGCGTTGCCAATGCCAGGGTGATGCGCCGCGCGCTGTCCTATGCCGCAACTTTCGACGCGCTGGTGGTGGGTCATGCCGAAGACCCCGAACTGGTCGAAGACGCGGCCATCACCGAAAGCGAATTCTCCACCCGGCTGGGGCTTCCCGCCGGGCCCGCATTGGCCGAAGCCATCATGGTGGAACGCGATATCCGCCTGGTCGAGTTGACCGGCGCGCGCTACCATTTCGGCCAGATTTCCACGCGCGCGGCGCTCGACGCCATCGGCGCCGCCAAGGCACGCGGCCTTCCCATCACCTGCGGTGTCGCTGCCCATCACCTCCTGCTCAACGAACTGGATGTGGGCGCCTATTACACCTATCGCAAAGTAAAGCCGCCACTCCGCTCCGAAGCCGACCGCGCCGCCATGGTAGAGGGGGTGGCATCGGGCACGATCGACGTGATCGTCTCCAGTCATGAACCGCAGGGCGCCGACACCAAGCGCCAGACATTCGCCTCCGCCGCGTTCGGCGCGGTAGGGCTGGAGACGGTGCTGCCGGCGGCGCTCAACCTTTATCACAATGGCGATGCCAGCCTGCCCCATATACTGGCGGCGTTGACCAGCGCGCCGGCACGAATCCTGGGACTGAAAAGCTGCACCCTGGCCAAGGGCGCCTCCGCCGACCTGGTGCTGATCGATCCCGATCATCCCTTTGTGCTGGATGAGCGCATGCTGCATTCGCGCTCCCGCAACACCGCGTTCGAAGGGCGCAAATTCCAGGGCTGGGCGGTGATGAGCTTTGTTGCCGGCGAATGCGTGTTCAAACGCTAGTTTTTGTCGCCGAACCCCCCTATCGTTTCGCGCCATGATCGGGCCCATTCCATTGCTTTTCGTATTCGAGGCCTTGGCGCTGGGCTATGCGCTGGGCTCGATTCCATTCGGGCTGCTCTTTGCCTTCGCCTCGGGCGCGGGCGATGTGCGCAAGATCGGCTCCGGCAATATCGGCGCCACCAATGTGCTGCGCACCGGCAAGAAATGGGCGGCGGCAGCGACCCTTCTGTGCGACGGATTGAAAGGCGCGATCGCGGTCTTGATCGCGCGCGCCTATCTGCCGCCGGGATGCGAGATTTTCGCGGCGCTGGCCGCCATCTTGGGCCACATCTATCCTGTCTGGCTGAAATTCAAGGGCGGCAAGGGGGTGGCCACCTTCATCGGCGTCACCGCCGCGCTTTATTGGCCGGTGGGTCTGCTGGTGGGAGCAACTTGGCTTCTCGCGGCGTTGATCTGGCGCATCTCTTCTCTCTCTGCCCTGATCGCGATCGCGCTCTCGCCGGTTTATTTCTTCCTCTTGCGCCGCCCGGAATATGCGCCTTTGGCTGCGCTTCTCGCCGTGCTGATCTTCTTTACCCATCGCGAGAATATCCGCCGCCTGCTCCGGGGTGAGGAGCCGCGCATAGGCCGCAGGAAATAGCCATGGTCCCCTCGTTCCGCGATAGGCTCGACTGGCTGAGGCTTGCGCGCACGCCCGAGGTGGGCCCCGTCACCTTCGCACAATTGATCGCGCGTTTCGGAAACCCCTCCACGGCGATTGAGGAATTGCCCCGTCTCTCCCGGCGCGCCGGCGGAAAAACCTTTACGCCGGCGCCCCTGGAAGAGGTCGAACGCGAATGGGAGCGGCTGGAAAAAGCGGGCGGCAACCTGGTCCTGTCTTGCGACGAAGATTTTCCTTCCGGCCTCGCCGCCCTCAGTCCGCCACCGCCGCTGATTTCCGTCCTGGGCCGCTTGCCCAAACGGGAAATGATCGCCATCGTCGGCGCGCGTAATGCCTCGGCGCTGGCGCGGAAATTCACCCAGCTGCTTTCCCGCGATCTGGGCGAAGCCGGCTTGGCCGTGGTGTCGGGATTGGCGCGCGGCATCGACTCTGCCGCGCATGATGCGGCGCTGGAGCATGGCACCGTGGCAGTCGTGGCGGGTGGTGTGGATGTGATCTATCCGCCAGAGAATGAAACGCTTTATCGCGCCATTGCCGAGAAAGGCGCGGTGATCTCGGAGATGCCGTTCGGCGAGATGCCTCAGGCCCGGCATTTTCCCCGTCGCAACCGTCTGATCTCGGGCCTGGCGCGCGGCGTTGTGGTGGTCGAAGCTGCGGAACGGTCCGGCTCGCTGATCACCGCGCATTATGCGCTGGAACAGGGCCGCGAGATTTTCGCGGTGCCCGGTTCGCCGCTCGATCCCCGCGCCAAGGGCGCCAACCGCCTGATCCGTGAGGGCGCGACCCTGATCGAAAGTGCCGAGGATGTGCTTGCCGTCTTGCGTCCCATCTTGGGCGCGGGGTTTTCGGCAAGCGCAAAGCCGGAATCTGTTCCGGCACAGATCGATTTGAAAATTCCGGAAGAAACCGATCATGTGCGCCGGTTGGTGGAGAGTGCGCTGGGCGCCGCGCCGGTTGAAATGGACGAACTGATTCGCCAGACCGGTGCGGAACCCTCGGCGGTGCAGATGGTGATTCTCGAGCTGGAAATGGCCGGCCGATGCCGCCGCCACCCCGGCAACCGGGTGAGTTGGGCGGAGCTTCCCGCCGTCTGACGCAAAAATATTTTCGCCGCAGCCGGATTGGCCCTCATCCCGGCGGTCCGGCAAGCCCGATTTTCCGGCCTTCTCCGCCGCAAAAGCGGCCATGGCGAAGGATCCGGCACGGGACTACTTATAGCTGTGGCTTTTGGCCTATTTGAGCATCAACTCAACCATAAGTTATGCCATTCTAGCAGTCCCGGCGTTGACAGGCTCGACCCGCTTCCATCAGTGTCCCGCCGCATTTTTCAAAAAAAGGCGCAATTCCGCGGTTCCCTGCCTTGTGCTCCGGCTTGGCGACCCCAGATAAGCCCACCAACAGGTCCATACAGCCGGCATGAACGTCCTCGTCGTCGAATCCCCCGCCAAGGCGAAAACTATCAATAAGTATCTGGGCAGCGACTATAAGGTCCTGGCCAGCTTCGGGCACATCCGCGACCTGCCCTCCAAGGACGGATCGGTCAAACCGGACGAAGATTTCTCGATGGTGTGGGAAGTCGATGCCCGCGCCCAGGCCAAGATCAAGGACATCGCCAGCGCGGTCAAAGGCGCCGACAAGCTGATCCTTGCCACCGACCCGGACCGCGAAGGCGAAGCCATCTCCTGGCACATATTGGAAGTGCTCAAGCAGAAGCATGTGCTGGGCAAGATGCCGGTCGAGCGGGTGGTGTTCAACGCGGTGACCAAATCCGCGATCCTGGACGCCATCGCCCATCCCCGCGCCATCAACGAAGAGCTGGTGGACGCCTATCTCGCCCGCCGGGCGCTGGATTATCTGGTGGGTTTCACGCTGTCGCCGGTCTTATGGCGCAAATTGCCGGGCGCGCGTTCGGCCGGACGGGTGCAGTCGGTGGCGCTGCGCCTGGTGGTGGAGCGCGAAACCGAGATCGAGGCCTTCAAGGCCCAGGAATATTGGAGCATCGACGCCGATGTCTCGACCAAGAGCGGCGATTTCGGCGCCCGCCTGATCCAGCTCGACGGCAAGAAGCTGGAAAAACTCTCGCTGGGCAACGAGGCCGACGCCAAGCGCGCCGTGGCCGCGATCGAGGCGCAGAGTTTCACCATCGGCAGTGTCGAATCCAAGCCGGTCAAGCGCAATCCCGCCCCGCCCTTCATCACCTCGACCTTGCAACAGGAGGCCGCGCGCAAGCTGGGCTTCAATGCCAAGCGCACCATGCAAGTCGCGCAAGGACTCTACGAAGGCGTGGATATCGGTGGCGATACGGTCGGCCTGATCACCTATATGCGTACCGACGGCGTCACCATGGTGGGCGAAGCCATCGCCGAAGCCCGCGACGTGGTGGGCAAGCGCTATGGTGCGCGTTACGTGCCAGCCACCGCCCGCACCTATACCTCCAAGGCCGCCAACGCCCAGGAAGCGCATGAAGCGATCCGCCCCACCAGCTTCGCGCGCATGCCGGAAGATGTGGGCCGCTATCTCAACGAGGACGCGGCCAAGCTTTACGAACTGATCTGGAAACGCGCCGTCGCCAGCCAGATGGAGTTGGCCGAGCAGGAACGCACCATCGTGGATGTGATCTCTGCCGACAAGAAAATCACCCTGCGTGCCAGCGGCACGGTCACGGTGTTTGACGGCTTTCTCACCCTCTATATAGAAGGCGAGGATGACACCTCCGACGAGGATGGTTCGCGGCTTCCCAAAGTGACGGCCGGCGACGCCAGCAAGATCGAAAAAGTCACACCGGCCCAGCATTTCACCGAGCCGCCGCCGCGCTATTCCGAAGCCAGCCTGGTGCGCAAGCTGGAAGAGCTGGGCATCGGCCGGCCCTCCACCTATGCCACGATCCTCTCCACCTTGCGCGACCGCGCCTATGTGCGGATGGACCGTGGCCGCTTCTATCCCGAGGACAAAGGCCGGCTGGTCACGACCTTCCTCAACAGTTTCTTCAAGCGCTATGTCGCCTATGACTTCACCGCCGATCTGGAAGAGAAGCTGGACGAAGTTTCGGCAGGCGATCTGGACTGGAAGCAGCTGCTGCGCGATTTCTGGAAGGATTTCTCGGCCGCGGTGGGCGAGACCAAGGACCTCAAGATCAGTCAGGTGATCGACGAGCTCGATTCCGTGCTCAGCCCGCATATCTTCCCGCCGGGCGAAGACGGGGTTGATCCGCGCAAATGCCCTTCCTGCGCCGATGGCCGGTTGAATCTCAAGCTGGGCCGCTTCGGCGCCTTTGTCGGCTGCAGCAATTATCCCGAGTGCAAATTCACCCGCCAGATCGGGGCCAAGCCGGGCGAGGGCGATGCCGGTCCGCGCGAGCTTGGACTGTTCCCGGACAGCGAAGATCAAGTGACTTTGCGCTCCGGCCGCTTCGGCCCCTATGTGCAGCGGGGCGAAGGCAAGAAACCCAAGCGTTCGGGCCTGCCCAAGGGCACCGATCCGTCGACCGTGGATCTGCCCTTCGCGGTGAAACTGCTGTCCTTGCCACGCGAAGTGGGCACACATCCCGAAGACAACAAAATAATCACGGCGAATTTCGGCCGCTTCGGACCCTATGTCGCCCATGATGGCAAATATGCTTCGCTGGAATCGCCCGACGATGTCTTCACCATCGGCATCAATCACGCCGTCACCTTGCTGGCGGAAAAGAAGGCCAAGGGTTTCAAACGCCGCGGACCGGAAGCACTGAAGGAATTGGGCAATGATGGCGACGGCAACGCCATCAAGGTGCTCAAGGGCCGCTACGGACCCTATGTGAGCGACGGCCATACCAACGCCACCATTCCCGAGGGCATGGAGCCGACGGAGGTGACGCTGGAACAGGCGTTGGCGATGATCGCCGACCGTGCCGCCAAATCCGGCAAGAAACCCAAGAAAAAGCCGGCGGCCAAAAAGAAAAACGCGAAAGCGGAAAAGACCGAGAGCGTAGTGCCGGCGACGGAAAAGAAACCGGCCCCCAAGAAGAAGACCGCGAAGGCGAAGAAAAAGCCCGAGCCGGTGGCAGGCGAATAATTGGCTCGCGCCAAACCCGCCACGCCCAAGCTGGATAAAGCCCGCCTGCTTGCCCTGTTGGCCGAACATCCGGGCGCGACCAAGCGCGATTTGGCGAAACTTACCGGCCTCAAAGGTTCTGACCGCATTGTGCTGAAGCGGTTGCTGCGCGAACTGGAAGCCGAAGGCGCGATTGCGGGGCGCGCCAAGGGCGGCCTGACCAAAGCGGGCGAATTGCCGGAAATGGCGGTGCTGGAAATCATCGGCGTGGATGATGACGGCGAAGTGCTGGCGCGGCCGCTCAACTGGGAATCCCTGGAAACACCCCCTCTGATCCATGTGATGCCGCCCAAGGACGGCGGCGCACCGGGGTCCGGCGCGCGCATCCTGGCCAAGTTGGAACGGCGCGGCGAAAGCTACGAAGCCAGGATTGTGCGCCGGCTGGAAAACGAAGCCGAGCGTGTGCTGGGCGTGGTGCGCGAAACCACCCATGGCCTGCGCGTGATCCCGGTCGAGCGCAAAGCGCGTGGCGACTATGCGCTGGATAAGCGCGACGCCGCGGGCGCGAAGAACAACGAACTGGTGCTGTGCGATCTGGTGGGCAACAAAGCCAACGCCAAGGTGCGGGTGGTGGAACGCATCGGCAGCATGGATTCGCCCAAGACCATCAGCCTGATCGCCATTCATGCCCATGGCATCCCCACTGTGTTTCCGCAAGCCGTGCTGGATGAAGCCAAGGCCGCCAAACCTGTGGATCCGAGAGGCCGCACGGATCTTCGTGCTGTGCCCCTCGTCACCATCGATCCGGAAGACGCCCGCGATCATGACGACGCGGTGTGGGCTGGGCCGGACGACGACGCGTCCAATCCCGGTGGCCAGATTGTGGTCGTCGCCATCGCCGATGTCGCCCATTACGTTACGCCCGGTTCGGCACTGGACAAGGAAGCCTTGAAGCGCGGCAACAGCGCCTATTTCCCCGACCGCGTGGTGCCCATGCTGCCAGAGGAATTATCCGCCGATCTCTGCTCGCTTAAAGAAGGCGTGGACCGGCCTTGCCTTGCCGTGCGCATGGTGTTCGACAAAAACGGCCATCAGCGTTCGCATCATTTCATGCGCGGGGTGATGCGGTCGGCGGCGCGGCTCACCTATGCCCGCGCCCAAGCGGCATTCGACGGCCACCCCGATGCCGGCATGAGCGCGTTGGTGAAGAAGACGTTGGCCGATCTCTGGTCTGCCTACAAAACCCTCATCATCGCCCGAGAAAAACGCCAGCCGCTGGATTTGGACCTGCCGGAGCGGCGCATCAAATTGTCGCCCGAAGGTCATATCGACAGTATCGCTTTCCGCGAGCGGCTGGAATCCATGCGCCTGATCGAGGAATGCATGGTGCTAGCCAATGTTGCCGCCGCCGAGGCGCTGGAGAAGGCGCGCACGCCTCTGATCTATCGCGTGCACGACACGCCATCACGGGAAAAGCTCTATACCTTTTCCGATTTCCTCCGTACCCTGAATATCTCCTTCGCCAAGGGCCAAGTGGTGCAGCCCGGCACCTTCAACCGCGTCCTGGAAAAGGCCAAAGGCACGCCGCATGAAGCGGTGATGAACGACGTGGTGTTGAGAAGCCAGGCCCAGGCCATCTATGACGCCGCCAATATCGGCCATTTCGGCCTGAACCTGGCGAAATATGCCCACTTCACGTCGCCCATCCGCCGCTATGCCGACCTTATCGTCCATCGCGCCTTGATCAGGGGCCTGAAACTTCCCGGCGGCGACGGCCTCACCGACCGCGAGATCAAGCAATTGCCGGAGATCGCGGAAGCAATTTCCATTACCGAGCGGCGCGCCATGGCGGCCGAACGCGATTCCACCGACCGCTATGTCGCGGCTTTCATGGAAGAGAAGGTTGGCGGCACCTTCAAGGCCCGCATCACCGGCGTCACCAAATTCGGCCTGTTCGTGCGGCTGACCGAGTTCGGCGCCGAGGGCTTGTTGCCCGCGCGATTACTGGGTCACGAATATTTCCGCTTCGACGAACGGGCCCTGGCGATGCGGGGCGAGCGCACCGGCGTGACCTACAAGATGGGCGACACGGTGGAAGTGAAACTGGTGGAGGCCGCGCCTGTGACCGGGGGCCTGCGCTTCGAACTGGCGGAAGCCAAAGCGGCTGGGGGCCATGGACGGCCTCCCAAGCCCGGCAAAAAGACCCGCTTCAAGCCGAAAAGGCGTTAGATTCCATAAACTTGTCGCCTTTGCCTTGACAGATAGGGCGCTTTCCCCAATAACCCGCGCCTCTCGACGCTTCTTTGGAGTCCGCCATGGCCAAGCCCACCACTGCCAAAATTCGCCTCAACAGCGAAGGCGGGACCGGCTTTTTCTATGTGACCAAGAAGAACACCCGCACCATGACGGAAAAGTTCTCAATCAAGAAATACGATCCCGTCCTGCGCAAGCATGTCGAATTCAAAGAAGGCAAGATCAAGTAAGAGTTCACGCCTCCGCCAGGGCGTCTCTCACTGCCTTCGCCGCCGCGCTTACCGCTTCATGCGCCTGCGGCAACACCGTCTGCAGATAGATAAAGCAATGCACCATGTCGCTGTAATCGGCGACGGTGACTTTCACGCCCGCCTGGCGCAACTTCTCGGCATAGGCGAGCCCCTCGTCATGCAGCGGGTCGTAACCGCCCAGCATCACATAGGCGGGCGGCAGTCCTGAGAAATCCTTGGCGCGCAACGGCGAAATTCGCGCAGATGTGGGATCGGCGCCCTTGGGCAGTACCTGTTCGATGTTCCATTCGATGGTGCGCTTGTCCATGAAATAACCGACCGCATATTTCTCCAGCGAAGCGAACCCCCCGGCGAGATCGGTGGAAGGAAACATCAGAAGCTGGAAGGCGATGGTGACGCCGCCCTTCTTTTTCATCGTCTGCGTCAGGCAGGCGGCGACCAAACCGCCCGCGGAATCGCCGCCAACGGCGATGCGCCCGGCATCCACGCCCAAGGACGGCGCATTCTCCGCAATCCAGCTCAGCGCTGCCACGGCGTCGTCGAGCGCCG
Organism: uncultured Alphaproteobacteria bacterium; assembly: GCA_963765095.1. Taxonomy (GTDB): domain Bacteria; phylum Pseudomonadota; class Alphaproteobacteria; order Micropepsales; family Micropepsaceae; genus Rhizomicrobium. The sequence goes on along the minus strand of CAVXUV010000021.1, from coordinate 73,976 downwards.
CTGGCCATTTGTGCTCGGGCGCCAAACGATAATCCACCGCGATCACGCGGAAACCGCCTTCATGGGCGAACAGACGGCAAAGCCCGTCATGGGTGTCGAGATCGCCCACCACAAAGCCGCCGCCGTGGAAATAGATCAGCGCCGGCAACGCGTCGCCGCCCTCCGCCACCGGGGCATAGGCACGGGCGCGGATCTCGCCGGCCGGTACAGGAATGGAGAAATTCTTGGTCTTGCCGACGGGCACGTCCTTGGGTCCAACCATGCCCATAAAGCCGGCGAAATTCCTGCGCAGCACCCCGATGGGTGTTTCCCATGGCTTGGGGCGCGGCATCGCCGCCGCCTGGTCGAGAAAAGCCTTTACCAGCGGATCGAGCGGCATCGGTTCCTGGGAAGATGTCGGGTGGCCAGTCTAGCCTATCCCATCCCTGGCGGGCACCGGCTTTCTTCCCCCGCATGGCGAAGCCATTGGTGGGGGAAGATGTCTTCCGAGGGCTTGCCCCGAGGAAGGCAGATGGGGGCAATCAATGAATGGTGACGGCCGCTTCGGGGTCGAGCCGGTGGCTGGCGATATCGCTCAGCATCACCAAGAGCAGGAACCAGAAATAGGCGCGTTCGCCCTCGCCTTCCGCCTCGAACGACAGCACGGCGCGATAGGCGTAATCGCAGGCATCCGCGCCATGTTCCTCGGCAAAATCCGAGGCCAGGCGCACCATGTCATTCGTGCTGAGATGGTGTTTTACGGGCCATCCAAAACCAGATCTCGTCGTCACCATGTTAGCCCCCAAGCCGGGAGACATCAGACCACAGTAAGTTTAGGGAATCCTTAACCCGCGGAGCGTTATAAGGTGTTGTCTTATATCGATAATTGTAGAATTATACAAACTACACTTTCCTAGAGTAGTTTGTTATATTTTCCACTCGACAATCGGTAGTTTTTGAGGCCGGAGAGATTTCACTGCGATGCGCGGCAAAAGCGATTCTTCTGATCATAGGCGGCGGCATCGCCGCCTATAAGTCGCTGGAGCTGATCCGCCGGCTGGCCGAACGCGGCGTGAATGCCCGCGCCATCCTCACCGCCGCCGGGGCGGAATTTGTCACGCCTTTGTCGGTGTCGGCTCTGACCGGCGAGAAAGTCTTTTCCGAGCTCTTCAACCTCACCGACGAAAGCGAGATGGGGCATATCGAATTGTCGCGCGCGGCCGATCTGGTGGTGGTGGCGCCGGCTACCGCCGATCTGATGGGCAAGCTGGCGGCGGACTGGCCAATGATCTCGCGTCCACCGCGCTGCTTGCCACCGACAAGAAAATCCTGATGGCGCCGGCGATGAATGTGCGCATGTGGCAGAGCCCGCCGGCCCGGCGCAGTTTCGCGACCTTGAAGCGCGATGGCGTCTCTTCGTCGGCCCCAATGACGGCGAGATGGCGTGCGGTGAATTCGGTCCGGGCCGCATGGCCGAGCCGCTGGAGATCGTGGCCGCGATCGAACGCGCGCTTGGCGACGCCCGGACCGCTTGACGGCTCAAAGCGCTGGTGACGGCGGGGCCGACGCATGAGCCGCTCGATCCGGTGCGCTTCCTCGCCAACCGCTCCTCCGGCAAGCAGGGCTATGCCATCGCCGCGTCCTTGGCGCGGGCGGGCGCCGACACGCGTGCTGGTGTCCGGCCCGGTCGAGCTCCCGGCACCTTCGGCGTCAAGCTTGCAACGTGTCACCACCGCGCGCGAAATGCTGGCGGCCTGCGAGGCCGAGCTGCCCGCCGATATCGCGGTGATGGCGGCCGCGGTGGCCGATTGGCGGCCGGACATCGCCAACAACAGCAAGATCAAAAAGAGCGGACGAGGCCGCCGACCTCCAGCTGGTCGAAAATCCCGACATTCTCGCCGCGCCTGGCGCAGCACAAGCAGCGCCCGCGTCTGTTGATCGGCTTTGCCGCGGAGACCGATGATGTGCTGGAACATGCCATCGCCAAGCGCAGCCGCAAAGGCGCCGACTGGATCATCGCCAACGATGTGTCCGGCAATGTCATGGGCGGCGACCGCAACCAGGTCCATCTCATCACGCGCGCACCGGCGAAAGCTGGCCGGAAATGACCAAAGCCGAAGTCGCCGACCGCCTGGCCGCCGTATCGCCGAAAATTCAGGGACGACGCGGCATGAAGTGATGATCCTGAACGGCTGCCCATGGGCAGGATCTGGCGCTTGCCCCATTACGCGACCCTGGCTGCGGCCGGCCTCGATCTGATCGCGGCCGTGGAAGCGATATCGAGCTTCTGCCCGGCCAGCGCGCCGCCATTCCCTGCGGCATCGCAATCGAATTGCCGCATGGCGTCGAGGCGCAGGTGCGGCCGCGTTCGGGGCTTGCCCTCAACCATGGCGTCACGGTGCTCAATGCGCCGGGCACCATCGACAGCGACTATCGCGGCGAAGTGAAAGCGATCCTGATCAATCATGGCGACAAGCCGTTCAAGATTGAGCGCGGCGCCAAGATCGCCCAGATGGTGATCGCCCGCCATGAGCAGGCCGAGATCGTGGAGACCGACGCCCTGTCGGACAGCGCGCGCGGCGCGGGCGGCTTCGGTTCCACCGGCATGACGGTCAAGACGCCATGATGCTGCGGCTTTCCCGCAAGACGCTTTTGGCGCTGGAAGCGGTGATCGATATCGCCTTCAATGCCAGGCCCGAGCCTGTCCAGGCCAAGGAGATCACCGGCGCCAGGGCGTGCCGCAGCGCTACCTCGAACAGGTGATGCAGCAATTGGTGCGCGCCGGAATCCTCAAGGGTGTGCGCGGGCCGCGCGGCGGTTATCGGCTGGCGCGCGAGCGCCGCCGCATCTCGGTCGGCGATGTCGTGCGCATCGCCGAAAGCATCGAGGATGGCGAGGAAGAAAAAATCAGGCCGCGCTCGGAACTGGGCCTGCGCATCGTTGTCCCTTTGATCCAGACCCTTCAGGACGATGTTCTGGCGCGGCTCGACGCCATTTCCATCGAGGATCTGTGCCAACGCGCCCGCGCCCATGGCGTGGAATTGACGCGCCGGCAGCGGGAGTGATTTCACGATTTGAGGTGTTCGTATGGAACAGGCAAGCCGGGCCGCGGACGCATCTACGATTCGGTCACGGAGACCATCGGCGACACGCCCCTGGTGCGCATGCACCGCATGGCCAAGGATGCCGGCGCCAAGGCCGACATCCTGCTCAAGCTGGAATTCTTCAACCCGCTGTCCTCGGTAAAGGACCGCATCGGTGTCGCGATGATCGAGGCGATGGAGAAAGATGGCCGCATCAGCCCCGGCAAATCCGTCCTGGTCGAACCCACCAGCGGCAACACGGGCATCGCGCTGGCGTTCGTTGCCGCCGCCAAGGGCTATCGGCTGATCCTGGTGATGCCGGAATCCATGTCGGAGGAACGGCGCAAGATGCTGTTGATCATGGGCGCGGAACTCGAACTGACCGACGCCGCCAAGGGCATGCGCCGGGGCCATCGCGCGGGCCCAGGAATTGACCGAAGAAATTCCCGGCGCCGTGATCCCGCAGCAATTCGAGAATCCGCCAATCCCGCCATCCATCGCGTCACCACCGCCGAGGAAATCTGGAACGACACCGAGGGCAAGGTGGATATTGTGATCTCGGGCGTGGGCACGGGCGGCACCATCACCGGCGTGGGCCAGGTGCTGAAAGAGAAGAAACCTTGGTGAAGATGATCGCTTTGGAACCGGAAGACAGCGCCGTGCTTTCCGGCGGCCCAGCCCGGTCCGCACAAAATTCAGGGCCTGGGCGCGGGCTTCGTTCCCGCCATCCTGGACCGCAAAGTGATCGACGAAATCATCACCATCTCCAACGAAACGGCGCTGGAGACCGCGCGCCAGGCTGCCAAGCTGGAAGGCATTCCGGTGGGGATTTCCTCGGGCGCGGCCATCGCCGCGGCCCTGGAAGTGGGCGCGCGGCCCGAGAACGAGGGCAAGACCATTGTCGCCGTCGTGCCGTCATTCGCCGAACGTTATCTGTCCACGGCGCTATTCGAAGGTCTTTAAGAGATCCGGCCGGTCGGTGCAGATCGCGTCCAACTTCAGATCGATCAGACGTTTCATCTCGTCCGCTTCGTTGACCGTCCAGGCGCCGATCTGAAGCCCCAGCCCGCGTGCATGGGCAGCCATCTCGGCGGTGGCGTCCTGGTAGCGGGGAAACCAGCCGTCGCCGCCCGCGGCCTTGATCACATCCAGCACCAGACGCGCATCACCTTTGAGTTCATCGGTGGTGAACCAGCAGCGCGCATCTTTCGCGCGTTTCTTGATCTCTGCCAGACCGCGCCAGTCGAACCCGACAAAGATGGTGCGGGGGAGTTGATCCTTCATCACTTCGAAGGCGGCATCGGCCAAGGCGATGGGATCGGCCGAGGCGGGATCGGTGGAAGACTTCAGTTCCACCAGCAGAAGGAATGACGCCGGCAGCGCCGCGACCTCTTTCAATGAAGGTATCCGCGCGCCGTCTTCCGCCGTGAGTATCGGATGCTCTCGGACGTAATCACTTCCTGGATCGGCGCGGCCCAGGTCAAAGTCCTGCATTTCCGCGAAGCTGAGATCTTTGATGCGCGGCGTCCTGCCTTTGAGCCAGACACCGTCCTTGCGGGTCAAAGCCGGATTGAGCCGATAATCATGATGCACCACCACGACTCCGTCGGCGGATAGCTGAACATCAAGTTCCGCGCCGTCGGCCCCCAGCGCGAACGCATGGCGGAACGCCACCAGCGTGTTTTCTGGCCACAATCCCGCGCCACCTCTGTGTGCAACATTCAAACATTTCATCGGAGCCACGCTAAACTTCGCAGACTGTTCGTCAATGCATGACGGCATTGCGCCCATATGTCATCCGAATCCGCTAAAAGAACCCATGGACGCAAGCCTTGACGTCAGCGATCCCGGACCCCGCGTCACGGGCCACAACTTCGCCGCCTGGGCGGCGGAGGCGCGTGCGCTTTTGCGCCTGGCGGTGCCGATGGCCGCAACGCAACTGGCGCAGATGATCATTCTTGCCACCGACACGGTGATGTTGGGTCATTTCAGCAAGGAAGCGCTGGCCGCGGGCGCCATCGGCAACACCGTGTTCTTCTTCATCTGGCTGATGGGGACCGGCCAGTCTCCGCGGTCTCACCCATGATCGCTCATGTGGTGGGGAGACATGCACGATCCGCCAAGCCACGGGAGAGGCGAGAAGTTCGTGCCGTCGTGCGCATGGGGCTGTGGTCGGTGGCGCTGATTTCGCTGCCTTTGCTGCTGGTGTTGTTTTTCACCCATCCCATCCTTTTGCTGCTGTATCAGGAGCCGCAATTGGCCGCCGACGCGGGCCGCTATACCGCCGCGTTGGCGCTGGGCCTTCCCTGCTCGCTGGCGTTCCAGGTGCTGCGCAATTTTTCGACCTCGCTCAGCCGCCCGGTGCCGCCCATGATCGTGATGGGGCTCGCCATCCTGTTCAACGCGCTGGGCGATTACACCATGATCTTCGGTCATTTCGGCTTTCCCCGCCTGGGTCTGGTGGGCGCGGGTTTTTCCAGCGCCTCGTCCAATTTCTTCACCCTGGTGGTGATGTCGGTGATCGCGCTTCGGATGCCGGCATTGAAGAAATACCATATGTTGCATCGCTTCTTTCGTGTCCATTGGCGCTCGCTGGCCGAGCTGTTCCATCTGGGCCTGCCGATCGGCGTCACCATGCTGTTCGAAGTGGCGCTGTTCAACGCCGCCACTTTGGCGATGGGCACGTTCGGAATTGCGCCTTTGGCGGCGCATCAGATCGCCATCACCATTCCCTCGCTCACTTTCATGATTCCGCTGGGCATCGGACTGGCGGCCACGGTGCGGGTGGGATTGGCGGCGGGCGCGGGCGATGCCTATGGCGCGCGGCGCGCCGGCCTTACCGCCATGGGATTGGGCGCCCTCTTCATGCTTTCCATGGCGCTGGTGCTGCTGATCTTTCCCCGCACCATCGCCACCTTGTGGTTGCCCGACATAGGGGCCAATGCCGACGTGCTGGCGCTGGCCGTCACCTTCCTGCATGTGGCGGCGGCGTTCCAGCTGATGGATGGGCTTCAGGTCACCGCCTCGATGAGCTTGCGCGGTCTGAAGGATGCACAGGGGCCGATGTGGCTCGCGGGAGCGTCTTATTGGCTCGGGGGTGCGCCCATGTGCGTGCTTCTGGGCTTTGTTCTGCACATGCAGGGATTGGGCATCTGGCTAGGACTGGCGTTCGGGCTCACCGTTGCCGCCGTGCTTCTAGTCAGCCGCTTCTTGTGGCTTTCAAAAAAGCCCATGCCAGCGCCATAACACCGCCACGACCAGGACCGCCAGGAGCGCGATCGAGAACCACGCGCGCGGGTCTGCCCTTGCGTTCCTGTTCATGGGCGATTTCGCGCGCCGTATCGGGATGAAGCCGCACCCCGCCTTCCGCCACCATCTGGAAGAGCTGCTCGGCATTCTTCACCAGTTGCGGCAGGTCTTGCGCCAGTTTGCCCAGTGCGCTCACGCCTTCGGCGGCGCGCGCCAGCCGCGCCTCGGGACCGAAATTGTCCGACACCCATTGCTCCGCCACCGGCCGTGTCGCTTCCGAAATGTCGAAATCGGGATCAAGGCTGCGCGCCACCCCTTCGACCACCACCATGGTCTTCTGCAACAGGACCAGTTGCGGCTGCGCCTGCATGTCGAAGCGGCGCGTGGTCTCGAACAGCTGCGCCAGAAGACGGGCGATGGAGACATCACGCGCGCGCTTGCCGAAAATGGGCTCGCCGATCGCCCGCAGGGCCTGGGCAAACGTCTCAACCGGATGCTGGGGCGGGACGAAGGCGAAATCGTAATGGAGCTCGGCCACGCGACGATAATCGCGCGCAAGAAAGCCCGCCAGGGTGCCGGCCATGAAGCGGCGCATCCCGGCATCGAGCCGGCCCATGATGCCGAAATCCACGGCCACCAGCCGTCCCTGCTTGTCGAGGAAGAGATTGCCCGGATGCATGTCGGCATGGAAAAAACCGTCGCGCAGCGCCTGGGTGAGAAAGCTCCGGACCAAAGTCAGCGCGATTTTCCGGGGATCGTAACCCGCCGCCCGCAACAGCTCGGGGTCGCGAATGGGCACGCCATCGATCCACTCGCTGGTGAGCACGCGCGCCGAGGTCCGTGTCCAGTCCACATGGGGCACGCGGAATTCCGCGTCGCCCTTGGTGCGGTCATAAAGCTCCGACGCCGCCGCCGCTTCCATGCGCAGATCAAGCTCCAGCGCCACCGACGCGGCCAGCATCTCGACCAGGGCAGTGAACCGCAGGCGCCGGGCTTCGCTGGAAATGCTTTCGGCGGCGCGGGCGAAAAGCGCCAGCGCGCGGAGGTCCCGCGCGAACAACGTCTCGATGCCTGGACGCAGCACCTTGACCGCGACGTCCACGCCATCGGGGGTGGTGGCGCGGTGCACTTGCGCAATGGAAGCGGCCGCCACCGGCGCACCGAAGCGGGAGAATAGGGTCTCCACAGGGCGGCCCAAGCTTTTGGCGATGACCTTGCGCGCCGCGTCCTCGGAGAAAGGCGGGAGCCGGTCCTGAAGATGCTCCAGCGCCGAGGCTACGTCCTCGCCCACGATGTCGGGGCGTGTCGCCAGCATCTGGCCCAGCTTGATATAGGCGGGCCCCAGCCGCTCCAAAGTTGCGGCAAGCCTGGTGCCTGCGTCGGGCCGGCCCTTGTGAAAATCCCACAGGCGCGGCGCCAGCAGCCATGCCGCCTGGATCAGGCGCAAAAAGCTCGCCACCATGCCCATCAGAGACGCCAAGCCGAGTGCATGGCGCAAATCCCGCCCGACAGGACGCGGACTTTCACCTGGCCGAGGCCCGCCTCCGCGATCATCGCGGCAAAGGCTTCGCGCGAGGGAAAGCGGCGGATGCTTTCGGCGAGATAGCGATAAGAGGCTTCATCGCCCGCCACCAGACCACCCATCTTTGGCAGAAGCTTGAAGGAGTAGCTGTCATAAATCTTGTCCAGCCCCGGCAGATCCACATGCGAGAATTCCAGGCAGAGGAACCGCCCGCCGGGCTTCAGCACCCGGCGCGCTTCGCGCAAGGCCGCGTCGATATGCGTGAAGTTGCGGATGCCGAAGGCGATAGTGTAGCCGTCGAACTGCGCATCCGGGAAGGGGAGCTTTTCCGCGTCGGCGCAAACCCATTCGACCGTGTCCTCGCGCTTTTCCCGGGCCCGGCGCTTTCCTTCCTGCAACATGTCCTGGTTGATGTCGCACACCGTGACGAGGGCGGCATCGCCCCGCGCCCGTGTCAGCGCGGTGATGCGCATGGCGATGTCGCCGGTGCCGCCTGCCACGTCCAGCGCCCGCCAGCCGGGCTGGGGGTTGAGCCATTCCACCATCGCGTCCTTCCAGATGCGATGGATGCCGCCCGACATCAGGTCGTTCATCAGGTCATAGCGCGAGGCAACGGAGGAAAAGACCTCGCGCACCATGGCTTCCTTCTCCGCCTCGGGCACGTCGCGGAAACCGAAGCTGGCGGTGGGATCGTCCTTGGCGGTCATGAGCTCCATCCTAGAGCATGGTCATTGCCTTGGCCGCCCCAGGATGACAAGAGAATTGCATGCCGGAATTACCTGAGGTCGAGACCGTGCGCCTGGGGCTGGAACCCGCGCTGGAAGGCCGCACCATCCTCAAGGCCCAAACCCGCCGGGGTGATCTGCGCCTGCCCTTCCCGCCCCGTTTCGCCGAGCGGCTGACCGGCCGCAAAGTCTTACGCCTCACCCGGCGCGCCAAATATATTCTGGCCGAGCTCGATAACGGCGAAAGCCTGGTGATCCATCTGGGCATGTCGGGGAGGATCAGCGTCTATGCCGAGGGCAAGCAAAAGCGGCTGGGCGATTATGTCTATAACCCTGCCCCACCCGGCGCAGGTCACGGCAAGCATGATCATGTGGTGATCGAAACCGATGCCCCGGCCAAGATCGTGTTCAACGATCATCGCCGTTTCGGGCTGATGACCCTGGTGCAGACGGATACGCTCGATCACGACAAGCTGTTCAAGGACATCGGCATCGAGCCTTTGTCATCCGGGTTCAACGCGCGCCATCTGGCGAAAGCGCTGGAGGGCAAAAAGACCTCTATCAAGGCGGCGCTGCTGGACCAGCGGGTGGTGGCGGGGCTGGGCAACATCTATGTCTGCGAGGCTTTGTTCATGGCCCATATCTCGCCCAAACGCCTGGCAGGCGCGGTCAAAAAAGATGAGATCGCCGCACTGGTGAAGGCGATCAAGAGCGTGCTGAAGGACGCGATCGAAGCGGGCGGTTCGACCTTGCGCGACCACGCCCAGGCCACCGGCGATCCCGGCTCATTCCAGCACCGTTTCCGTGTCTATGGCCGGGAGGGCAAAAGCTGCCGCGCCAAGAGTTGCAAGGGCACCATGAAGCGCATCGTCCAGAGTGGCCGTTCGAGCTTCTATTGCCCCGCCTGCCAGAAATAGACGCCTTCAGATCCGCACATCCTGGGGGGCGGTGAAATCCGCGTCGGTCACATTGCCCGTATTCACGACGCCCTGGGGCTCGAAGCAGAGGATTTCTGCTTCCTCCTCGGCGCAGGTGCGGTGCTCGACCCCGCGCGGCACCACCACGCATTCGCCCGAATTCATGGTAACGATGCGATCGCGGAATTCGACCCGGAACCGGCCCTTCCAGACCAGGAAGAACTCGTCTTCCCCTTCATGCACGTGCCAGGGGAATTCGCCGCGGACCTTGATCAGCTTGATGTCCTGGCCGTTCAGCGAGGCGATCACTTTGGGCCGCCAATGGTCACGGAAGAGGCCGAATTTCTCTGCCAGATTGATTTTGCCCGTCATCGTCTCGCCTCCTTTTCGCCCCCTGCTGTGATTTGACGGGGGGCCCGCAAAACGCTATAGGCCCGCCTCTTTTCAAGACCCTAGGAAGGCCCATGCCCAATATTGCTTCTTCCCGCAAGCGCGTCCGCACCACCGCCAAGCGCGCCGCGATCAACACCTCGCGCAAGACCCGCATCCGCGGCTTCATCCGCAAAGTGGAAGAGGCCATCGCCAAGGGCGACAAGACCGCCGCGCTCAAGGCCCTGAAAGCGGCCGAACCCGAGATCATGCGGGGCGTTTCCAAGGGCGTGCTGCATCGGAATACCGGTTCGCGGAAAGTCTCCCGCCTGACCCAAAAAGTCGCAAAACTGCAAAAATAACCGAAGCGGCTGGAATCATTCCGGAATCCTCAGTAACAGCCAAGTCTAGAAGAGGCCCGAGCCCAGAAATCGGGCCTTTTTTATTGTCAGTAGGCTGACATTCGCTGAATGTGACGTTTTGGCGATGCAACATTCACCCGCCGAAGCGGCTAAGTGTCTGATTCGCCAGACTTCGCTGCCGTACGCAGTTTTTCCGTATACGGCACAATCATTTAGCCGGATTTGCAAAACTGAAAAATTTTGACGAATCAGTCTTTGTTCCAGTTTCATTCCTCTTGTGTGGGCGGCCGACCTGAGCGTATCTTTCCTAACGGTCGGGCGGGTACCAAGAAATGTCGAAGTATAGAACAAATATAGACATAATATTCGACAACTCTGATAACAGTTCGGACGCTGAACTGCCGACTAGACCGCGCTGAATTCTTGAAATTGTGAACCTTTTATGCTGGGCGATGACCCCGGCAATGCTCGAATTTTCACCAGGCGCCAGCGATGTCTGCTTCCCCCTCCCCAGAATATGCCGGTGATCTCAGCGCCCAAGAAGCATGGTCGCTGCTGGCCGGCGATCCTAAGGCGCAATTGATCGACGTCCGCACAGTTCCGGAATGGAACTTTGTCGGACTGCCGGATCTGTCCAGCCTGAACCGCCGCGTGCACCGGATCGAGTGGCAGTCGTATCCCAGCATGCAGCCCAATCCGAATTTCGTGCCCGACGCCATCCAGGCGCTGAGCGAAGCAGGCGCGGACCTTTCCGTGCCGGTGGTGTTTCTCTGCCGCTCGGGCGCGCGCTCGCGCGCGGCGGCCATGGCGATGACGCGCGCGGGTTATAGCGGGGCCTACAACATCGCGAGCGGATTTGAAGGCGCGATCGATCCCGACGGACATCGGGGGGCGATCGATGGCTGGAAGGCGGTTGGCCTTCCCTGGCGGCAATCATAAGGGGGCGGGACATGCGACGAGGGAAAAAAGCGCCTTAAGGCGCATCAAAAGTGAAAGAGCTTTGAAAGCTCGGGCAGGCGCGCGGCTTTACGCGCGGCGCACAACAAGACGGGTATGAGAGCATGGGACATTTGACGGGCAAGTCGAGCCGGCCTGATTGGTCAAACGCATGGGCAGCGGTGCGCGACCGGATGCGGCGCGAGCTGGGTGATCCGGTGTTCGAGGCCTGGATCGGTCCCTTGAGCCTGGAGTCCTTTGAGCGCGATGAACTCAAGATCGGCGCCGCCAAGCCTTTTGTGCGCAATTGGGTGGCCAACCACTATGTCGCCCGCATCGAGCGCGCCTTCCGCGCCGAGGGGGCGGAGCCGGCCTCGATTTCCATCGTGATTTCTACCCAGGCATCGCCGTCGGTGGGAGGCGGGGTGATGCGCGATGCGATGCCGCCGCCGCCTTCGGCCAGCATCGCCTATCTCTCGCCGCCCCAGCGGGCCGAGCAGGAGGAAGGGGCGCGCGGACTCTGGACGCGCATGCTCCATCCCCAGCAGACTTTCGACAGTTTCATTCCAGGACCCGCCAATGAATTCGGCCATGGCGCAGCGCGCGCCTTTGCTGAAGGCCAGCAGGCCGACTTCCCCCTGCTCTACATCCATGGCGGGTTCGGCTTCGGCAAAACCCATCTCTTGAACGCGGCGGCGCTGGAATTCCGCAAGCGCGGCAAGCGCACCTTGTTCCTTCGGGCCGAGGATTTCATGCGCCACTTCCTGGGCGCGCTCTACCGCAAGGACACGCTGGCCTTCAAAGAGGAACTGCGCACCGCCGAAGTGCTGATCATCGACGATCTGCAGCATATCTGCCGCTCCACCGCCACGGCATCGGAGTTTCTCTATACCGTGAACGCCTTTGCCGATCTGAGGCGCCGGGTGGTGATCGCCGCCGACCGCGCGCCGCAAGGCCTGGAAGGACTGGGCGCGGACGTAAAATCGCGCCTGGCGGGCGGGCTTTGCGTCGCCCTCGACAAGCCCGATCGTGACACGCGCTTTTCCATCTTGAAGGCGCGGGCGGCGGAATTCGCCCGCCACAAGCCCGACGTGGTGCTGCCGGACACGGTGCTGGAGCGCATCGCCGATCTGGAAGATGCCAGCCCGCGCGAATTGATCGGCGTCTTCACCAAGCTCGCCACTTATGCCGATCTCACCAAAAAACCGGTGACCTTGGAGACGGCCGAAGAAGCGGTGGGCTTGCGCGGCGGTCCCGGCATCAAAACCTCGATCGAGGATATCCAGCGCAAGACGGCTGAGTTCTACAAGCTCGACGTCAAGGATTTCCATTCGCCCCAGCGCGCGCGCCGTGTGGCCCGTCCCCGCCAGGTGGCAATGTATTTGTCGCGCAAGCTGACCACCCGCTCTCTGCCCGAGATCGGCCGGCGCTTCGGCGGCCGCGACCACACCACGGTGCTGCACGCCTGCCGGCGCATCGAGGCCTTGATCGACGAGGATCCCTTGTTCCGCCAGGAGGTGGATTTCCTCTCCCAGATGCTGCAGCGGAAGGGCGATCTCTAGACCCCGTCCAAAAGGCTCGAAAAAGCCCCATTTCCGGGCAGAAAAACGCCGGTTCTGCCGGCGTTTTTTTTGCCCTTTCGCCCCCCTTTTGCTATGGTTTCCCACTTAAGTCTTGGGGCCGCCTTCAGGCGACCAGCATCCGCTCCAAAACACAAGAAAATTGGGGTTTCCGGGCATTACTCGCGCGGGCAAAACCGTGGCCTGGAAACGGGGCTTTTATCAGCGATGGGACGCTTCCATCAGGAAGCGGGAATCAGACCGATGAAGATCAATGTCGAACGGGGCGCATTCTTGAAGGCTCTCTCCCACGTCCAGAGCGTGGTGGAGCGCCGGAACACCATCCCCATTCTCTCCAATGTGATGCTGGAGGCGGGTAAGAGCGCGCTCAAACTCACCGCCACCGATCTCGACATCGAGATCGTGGAATCCATTCCCGCCGACATTCTCCGCAATGGCTTCGCCACTGCCCCGGCCCACATGCTCTACGACATTGTGAGGAAGCTTCCCGACGGCGCCCAGGTGCAAGTCGAGCTTTTGACCAGCGAAGGCGGCCGGCTGGCGGTCTCCGCCGGCTCCTCGCGTTTCGAGTTGGCCTGCCTGCCCAAGGAGGATTTCCCCCAGATGGCGGCGGGAGCACTGCCCCACCGCTTCCGTCTGGCGGCGGACGACCTCAAGCGCATCATCGACAAGACCCGTTTCGCCATCTCGACGGAAGAGACCCGCTATTACCTCAACGGCATCTATCTCCATGCCGCCAAGGACTCGAAGCCCGCAGTGATGCGCGCGGTGGCTACCGACGGCCATAGGCTCGCCCGCTACGAGCTGGAGCTGCCCGACGGCGCCGCCCAGATTCCGGGCGTGATCGTGCCCAGGAAGACCGTGGCGGAGCTGCGCAAGCTTCTGGACGATGCCGACGGCGCCATCGAAATCTCGCTGTCGGACACCAAGATCCAGTTCGGCTTCAACGGCGTGGAACTCACCTCCAAGCTGATCGACGGCAATTTCCCGCCCTATGAGCGGGTGATCCCCACCGGCAACGACAAGGTGCTGGTGCTGGACTCCAAGGAATTCTCCCAGAGCGTGGACCGCGTCTCGACCATCTCCGCCGACAAGACCCGCGCAGTGAAGCTCAATGTGGGCAAGGACAAGGTGACGCTCTCGGTGGTCAATCCGGAATCCGGCACCGCGACCGAGGATGTGGGCGCAACCTATAGCGCCCAGGCGCTGGAGATCGGCTTTAATGCGCGCTATCTGCTGGACATCACCGGCCAGATCGAAGGCAAGGAAGTGCGCTTCCTGCTGTCAGACGCGGGCTCTCCCGCCATCATCGAAGACGCGGAGGACGCGCGCACGCTTTACGTCCTCATGCCGCTCAGGGTCTGAGATTGACCGCCGCGCCCGACACACGCCGTTCCGGCGTTCCGACCGCCTTTCCGGCGAAGCTGGCGGTGACGCGGCTCGCCGTGACCAATTTCCGTTCCTATGGCGGGGCGGAGTTGAACACCGCCGGCGCGGCGGTGGTGCTGGCCGGTCCCAACGGTGCGGGAAAGACCAATCTGCTGGACGCGATCTCGTTGTTGTCGCCCGGCCGGGGCCTGCGCGGCGCCAGGTTGGCCGAGCACACCCGCAAAGGCCCCATGGCGCCGTCCGATGCGTTGTGGGCGGTGTCGGCCACGGTGAAACGGGGCGAGATCGATTACGAAATCGGCACGGGCCTTTCGGAACAATCCGCTAGCAGACATGTGCGCCTCAACGGCGTGGAAGCCAAGGGCTCGGCCGAATTGGGCGAAGTCGTGCAGATGGTCTGGCTCACCCCGGCGATGGACCGGCTTTTCATCGAAAGCGCGTCAGGACGACGGCGTTTCCTGGACCGGCTGGTGCTGGGGTTCGACGCGTCCCACGCCCGCGCCGCCACGCGCTATGAGACCGCGATGCGCGAGCGGGCGCGATTGCTCAAGTATGGCCCGCGCGATCCGGCATGGCTGGATGGTCTGGAAAACGAGATGGCGGAAGCGGGCCTGTTGGTGGCCACAGCGCGCCAGGCCGCGGTGGAACGCCTGAATGGCGTGTTGGCCGAACGGGTGAGCGCCTTCCCCGCCGCCACGCTCACGCTTTCCGACGAAATCTACGCCGATGCGGACGCGTTGCGCGATGCGTTGGCCAAACGCCGCATCCGCGACGCCGAAAGCGGCCGCACCCTGGTGGGACCCCACGTGACCGATCTTCTTGCCCGCCATGTGCAGAAGCGCGCCGACGCGCGGGATTGCTCCACCGGCGAACAGAAGGCGCTGCTGATTTCGATCATGCTGGCCTTCGCCCGCGAATTGACCCGCGTCCGCGACGGGCTGGCGCCGCTCCTGCTGCTGGACGAGATCGCGGCGCATCTGGATTTCATCCGCCGCGCCGCCTTGTTCGAGGAGATCGCCGATCTCAAGGCCCAGGCCTGGATGACGGGCACCGATCTTTCGCTGTTCGAAAACGCCAAAGCGCAAATCTTCGAAGTGCGCGACGGACTTTTCCGCGAGGCGGGCGCATGATCCCGCTGCACAATTTCCTGTTCTATTGCCTGCTCTACGCAGTCGCCATCGCCACGCCGGGGCCCGGCATCTTCTCCATCATTGCCCGTGCCTTGAGCCAGGGGTTCCGCAAGACCGTGCCCGCCTGCCTGGGGATCATGGTGGGCGATCTGATCCTGATGACGCTTTCAGCCTTTGGCCTGGCCCTGGTGGCCAAGGCGATGGGCACGATGTTCGTGGTCATCAAGGTCGCGGGGGGCTTGTATCTGCTCTTCCTCGGCTACAAATACTGGACGGCGAAGGTCACTGAAGAGATGACCGTCGTTCCCGAAAGCGCCAGCCGCGGGTTTCTCACCCAGATGGGGATTACGCTTTCCAATCCCAAGGCAATCGCCTTTTTCGTGGCGCTGCAACCCACCGCCATCGACCTCAAGAGCCTCAATTGGGTGGGTTATCTGGAACTGGTGGCCGCTACCCTGGTGCTGATCCCGGCGGTGACGATGGGATATGCGGCGCTGGCCTCGCGGCTCGAAACTCTGGTGGCGAGCGTGAAGGCGCGCCGCCGCATGAACAAAGGCGCAGGCCTGGTGATGGCCGGCGCCGGTATAGCGATCATGGTGAAGTAAATGTCTGAAGGTTTAGTCCGGTACCTGCGAACCAGGTGACCAACGAATATGGCGCCAGCTCCATCAAGGTGCTCAAAGGCCTGGATGCGGTGCGCAAGCGCCCCGGCATGTATATCGGCGACACCGATGACGGCTCGGGCCTGCACCACATGGTCTATGAAGTGGTGGACAATGCGGTGGACGAGACCCTGGCCGGCCACGCCAACCGCATCGATGTCATGCTCAATCCCGACGGCTCCTGCACCGTGCGCGACAATGGCCGCGGCATCCCCACCGGCATCCATAAGGAAGAAGGTGTTTCCGCCGCCGAAGTGATCATGACCCAGCTTCATGCGGGCGGAAAATTCGAGCAAAACGCCTACAAGGTCTCCGGCGGCCTGCATGGCGTGGGCGTGTCGGTGGTGAATGCCCTGTCGGAATTCCTGGACCTGCGCATCTGGCGCGAGGGCAAGGAACATTACATGCAGTTCCGCAACGGCGACGCGGTGGCGCCGCTCGAGATCGTGGGCGACGCGCCCATCGAGAACGGCAAGCCCCGGCGCGGCACCGAAGTCACCTTCCTGCCCTCGCCCGTCACCTTCACCAAGACCGAATTCGATTACGCCACGCTCGAGCATCGCCTGCGCGAGTTGGCCTTCCTCAATTCCGGCGTCACTATCATCCTGACCGACAAACGCGGGGTCGAGCCCAAGGAAGTGGTGCTGCATTATGAGGGCGGCTTGAAAGCCTTTGTGGAATATCTCGACCGCGCCAAGAACGCGCTGATCCCCGCCCCCATCATGATCCAGTCCGAACGCGACGGCATGACGGTGGAGATCGCGCTCACCTGGAACGACAGCTATCACGAATTCCACCCTGGTCTTCACCAACAACATCCCCCAGCGCGACGGCGGCACCCATCTGGCGGGCTTTCGCGCCGGTCTGACCCGCGTCGTCACCAAATATGCCGAAGACATGCCCAGCAACCGGAAGGACAAGGTGGCGCTCACCGGCGACGATTGCCGCGAGGGGCTGACTTGCGTGTTGTCGGTGAAAGTGCCCGATCCAAAATTCTCGTCCCAGACCAAGGACAAGCTGGTCTCCTCGGAAGTCCGCCCCGTAGTGGAAGGCGCCTTGATCGATCAGTTGGGCGCCTGGTTCGAACAGCATCCCGCCGAAGCCAAGATGGTGGTGGGCAAGGTGGTGGAAGCCGCCGCCGCCCGCGAAGCGGCGCGCAAGGCCCGCGAATTGACCCGCCGCAAGGGCGTGCTGGACGGCGCGTCATTGCCCGGCAAGCTGGCCGATTGCCAGGAACGCGATCCCTCCAAATGCGAAATCTTCATCGTCGAGGGCGATAGCGCCGGCGGCAGCGCCAAGCAGGCGCGCAATCGCGCCAACCAGGCGGTGCTGCCTTTGCGCGGCAAGATCCTCAATATCGAGCGCGCCCGTTTCGACAAGATGCTGTCGTCGGACAGCATCGTCTCGCTGATCACGGCGCTGGGCACCGGCATCGGGCCGGAAGAGTTCAATCCCGACAAGCTGCGCTACCACAAGATCATCATCATGACCGACGCCGACGTGGACGGCGCGCATATCCGCACCCTGCTTCTGACTTTCTTCT
This sequence comes from uncultured Alphaproteobacteria bacterium, assembly GCA_963765095.1. Classification (GTDB taxonomy): domain Bacteria; phylum Pseudomonadota; class Alphaproteobacteria; order Micropepsales; family Micropepsaceae; genus Rhizomicrobium. Next base: position 56,530 of record CAVXUV010000021.1, on the reverse strand, counting down.
ATCGCCAGATGCCGGAGCTGATCGACCGCGGTCATATTTTCATCGCCCAACCCCCGCTCTACAAGGCGACACGCGGCAAATCGGAACACTATCTCAAGGACGAAGCCGAGCTGCAGAAATACCTGATCAACGAAGGCGAAGCCGGCGCGTCCTTCAAACTCCACACCGGCGAGACGGTGGCGGGCGCGGATTTCGCCATGCTGGTGAACAGCGCGCGCGGCGCGGTGGCGGCGCTGGAAGGTTTTCCGCGCCATTACCCTCGCTTTGTGCTGGAACAGGCGGCCATCGCGGGCGCCATGAATCCAGACATTCTTTCCGACGCCGCCCGCGCCTCCGAGGCGGCGCGCTACATCGCCACAAGGCTGGACACCCTGTCCGAGGAATTCGAGCGCGGCTGGCATGGCGAACCCACGCCGGATGGCGGCCTCAAATTCTGGCGCGACGTGCGCGGCGTGCGCGAGGCGGTGGCGATCGACGGCGCCCTGATCTCGTCGGCGGACGCGCGCAGACTGGACAAGATGGCGGGCGAGTTGCAGCAGACCTATCTCAGATCCGGCACCTTGAGACGCAAGGACGAGACGCGCGAGATCCGCTCGCCATCCGAGCTTCTCAGCGCCGTGTTCGAGTGGGGCCGCAAGGGCCTTGGCCTGCAACGCTACAAGGGCCTGGGCGAAATGAATCCCGAACAGCTCTGGGAAACCACGCTGGACGAAAACGCCCGCTCGCTCCTGGTGGTCAAGGTCCAGCATGCCGACGAGGCGGGCGAACTCTTCGCCAAGCTGATGGGCGACGTGGTCGAGCCCAGGCGCGAATTTATCCAGGACAATGCCCTGACCGCGTCTGTGGATATCTAAGGGCGCGGTCTTTTTGCGTCGTGAGTTCGTCGCGCGTGCTCACGTGCCCTATGCACGCTCCGCCCGACGCTCCTGCTCACACCGCAAAAATCCTCGTGCTCGGCTAGGCGCGGGCTGTAACCAGCCAGCAGGCGGTGCCGGGCGCGATTTCGGGTGCGCTGCCCTGGAACACCGCCATGTCCTTGGCAATGGCTGCTTGCGCCTTGGCGCGGATCTCCTCGTCCACATTCTTGAGGGCGCGTGAAGCCGGGCCCATCAGCGAGGTGAGCTGCAACGCGGCATGCTCCGGCGACGTGCCCAGCCGCATATGGCCATTGAATGGTTCGATCACGATATCGCGGAAGCCGGCTTCCGCCAGGATGCCGCGCGTGCGCTCGCGGTCGGCGAAGGCGAACGGCCCCGGCGCATTGGGATCGACGGCTTTCTGTTCCGGCAGAAAAGGCAGCGCGGCGCGGTAAGGCCGCATTGCCCATTCATTTTCTTCCACCTTGCGCCAGGCGACGAAGGCGAGCCTTCCGCCGTTGGCCGCCGCCTTGCGGATATTGGCGAAGGCGGTTGCGGGCTCGACGAAGAACATCACGCCGAAGCGAGAAAAGATCAGGTCGCGATCCGGCGCAAAATTATAAGCGGCGGCATCGGCTTCGATGAAACGGATATTGGGTTGGGTGATGCGCGCGCGGGCCTGCGCCAACATGGGCTGGGAGACGTCCACGCCCGTCACGTCGCCGGACGGACCCACGGCTTCGAGCAGCGCGAAACTGGTCGAGCCATTGCCGCAGCCGATATCCAGCGCCCGCTCGCCGGGCCGTGCATCCGCCAAGGCCAGACTGGCCGCGCCGACATCCGACAGATTGCGGTCCATGTCGGTCTGATGCTTGGCCCATTTCTGGCCGGTGGGCCCATTCCAAAAATCGATCTGGGCCTGGTTCAAATTCATGGTGCTCATTTCTTGGCCACTATTTCGGCCTGCCGCTTGCGCATGGCGAGCGTGCGCAACCTCAGCGCGTTGAGCTTGATGAAGCCCTGGGCGTCCTTCTGGTCGTAGGCGCCCTTGTCGTCCTCGAAGGTAACCAGGCTTTCGCTGTAGAGCGAATAGGGCGATGAACGCCCCACCAAAGTAGCGTTGCCCTTGTAGAGCTTGAGGCGGACGGTGCCGCTGACATATTCCTGGCTCTTGTCGATCATCGCTTGCAGCATCTCGCGCTCGGGCGAGAACCAGAAGCCGTTATAGATCAGTGCCGCATAGCGTGGCATCAGATCGTCCTTCAGATGCGCCGCGCCGCGATCGAGCGTGATGCTTTCCATGCCGCGATGGGCCGTGATCAGGATAGTGCCACCCGGCGTCTCATAAACCCCACGCGATTTCATGCCGACAAAGCGGTTCTCCACCAGATCGAGCCGGCCAATGCCATTTGCCCGGCCCAACTCGTTGAGCCGGGTGAGCAGCGTGGCGGGCGAGAGTTTTTCCCCATCGATACTGACCGCGTCGCCCTTCTCGAAGCCGATTTCGACATAGCTGGCCTTGTCGGGCGCTTCCTCGGGCGAAATGGTGCGCTGATAGACGATGCTGTCGGCTTCTTGGGACGGGTCCTCCAGCACTTTTCCTTCGGAAGATGAGTGCAACAGATTGGCATCCACCGAGAATGGCGCCTCGCCGCGCTTGTCCTTGGCGATGGGGATCTGGTGCTGCTCGGCGAATTCCAGCAGCTTGGTGCGGCTGGTCAAATCCCATTCCCGCCACGGCGCGATCACCTTGATGTCGGGCTTGAGCGCATAATAGGACAGTTCGAAACGCACCTGGTCGTTGCCCTTGCCGGTGGCGCCATGGGAGACCGCATCGGCGCCCACCTTCTCGGCGATCTCGATCTGCTTCTTGGCGATCAAGGGCCGCGCGATCGATGTGCCCAAGAGATAGACGCCCTCGTACAGGGCATTGGCGCGGAACATGGGGAAAACATAGTCCCGCACGAACTCCTCGCGCAGGTCCTCGATGAAGATGTTCTGGGGCTTGATCCCCAACGTAAGCGCCTTCTGGCGCGCCGGCTCGATCTCAGCGCCCTGGCCCAGATCGGCGGTGAAGGTGACCACTTCGGCGCCGTACTCGGTCTGCAGCCATTTGAGGATCACCGACGTGTCCAGCCCGCCCGAATAGGCGAGCACCACTTTCTTCACATCACGCTTGGCCATGGGGATCCCTCGAAGCGCCGGGACTATAGGGATTTAGGCCCGAAAATCCAGCGTTCTGGCGGAAAGCCAGACCTGCATCAATTGGGCATTCGTGCCAAGTGGTCCGACTGGACCTTGGCCAACTTCTCCGCCGCCAGACGGGCCGAGGCGCGTTCCTTGACGCTCTCGGATTTGAGCTGGCCGCACGCCGCCATGATGTCGCGGCCGCGCGGGGTCCTGACCGGGCTGGCATAGCCCGCCTTGTTGACGATCTCGGCGAATTTTTCGATCTGGCTCCAGTCCGAGCATTCATACGGCGCGCCCGGCCAGGGATTGAACGGAATGAGATTGATCTTGGCGGGAATGCCCGCCACCAGCCGCACCAGCTCGCGCGCCTCGGCCAGGCTGTCATTGACGCCTTTGAGCATCACATATTCGAAGGTGACGCGGCGGGAATTCGACGCGCCGGGGTAGGTGCGCACAGCCGCCATCAGATCCTGGAGCGGGTATTTCTTGTTGATGGGCACGATCACGTCGCGCAATTCGTCATTCACGGCATGCAGCGAAATCGCCAGGCCGGCGCCGATTTCCGCCCCGGCGCGCTGGATCATCGGCACCACGCCTGCGGTCGAGAGCGTCACCCGGCGCTTGGACAGCGCCAAGCCGTCGCCATCAGTGACGATGGCCAGCGCCGCCTTCACATTGTCGAAATTGTAGAGCGGCTCGCCCATCCCCATCATCACGACGTTCGTGACCTTGCGCCCCGGCGCGGTGGACGGCCAATCGCCCAGCGAATCCCGCGCCACCAGCAACTGGCCCACGATCTCGTCGGGCGTGAGATTGCGCACCAGCTTCTGAGTGCCGGTGTGGCAGAAGCGGCAATTGAGCGTGCAGCCCACTTGCGACGAGACGCAGAGCGTGCCGCGGTCGGCTTCGGGGATATAGACGGTCTCGAATTCGATCCCGGGACCGGTCTTGAGCAGCCATTTGCGCGTCCCGTCGGTGGAAATCTGTTCGGTGACGATCTCCGGCCGCGCCAAGGTGAATTTCCCGGCCATCTGGTCGCGGAAATCCTTGGCGAGATTGCTCATGCCGGCAAAGTCGCGCGCGCCATGGACATAAGTCCAGTTCCACAATTGGCGCGTGCGCATGCGCGCCGGTTTTTCCGGCACGCCGGCTTCGATCAGCGCCGCCGACAACTCCGCCGGCGACAACCCGATCAGGGATTTACATTTTGCAGACGGCATGGATCTTGGCGAGGGCGTCATTGAATCCGGTCAGGGAATAGGTGTCTATGGATTTGGCGCCGCGCAACGGCGTCCCGATGACCACCGCGGACACGCCCTTGCTCATCACATCGATCAGGCGGGGATTATCGCCCAGCGCCGCGAGCCAGGCGGTGCCGCTTTTGGCCTCGTTGCGGGCGAAAAAGGCAAAGCGGTCTTCGCCAATCTCCAACGTCACCGGCGCGCCTTCCTTGAATTCATAGCCGGGAACAATTTCGGGTTCCGCCTTCATTTTGCGCGCGGGATAGTCGGTGACGATCAAATAGATCGCGCCCCGCTTCAGGCCCTTCTTGGGCTCGGTGGCGCGGGGCTTGGACATGGCAAAGCAAGTCATGCTGTCGCCGGTTCCCGAAGAATAAGCCGTCCAATTCCCGAACGCGCCCAGAAGATCGGCGTTGTCGGCGGCCAAAGAAGGCGCGGCCAGCCCGGCGGCAAAAAGGGAACCCAGCAACAGGTGACGAATCATGAATGCTCCAGCTTGCGGTGCGGCCACTCTATGGGGCCAAAATCAGGCGATTTCATGGGCTTTGCGCCGGTTACGGCCAGAATAGCCCAGGCGCCTAAGCCCCCGCCAGACTATTCGCGCAGACCGTAGCCCCTGGAATAGAGCCGCCACACGAACAAGCCCAGCACCGCGATAAGCGCCACGGTCAAACCCTCGCCTAGGCCCGGCGGGGTTTCATCGAAGCCGATCATGGCGCCGCGAATGCCGTTGATGAAATAGAAGAACGGATTGGCCCAGGCCAGCCAGCGGAGCCAGGACGGCAGCATCTGCACCGTATTGAACACGCCGCCCACCATCGACAGCGGTGTGAGAAAGAACACCACCGGCATGGAAAGTTGCTCGAAACTCTTGGACCAGAGGCCCACGATCAGCCCCAGGAAACCGAACACGGTAGAAACCGCCACCACCCAGAAGATGAACAGGGGCCAGGATTCGATGTGGGTGGCGCCAAAGCCGATGCCCATCAGAAGAATGCCGATGCCGGTCACGGTGGCGCGCAGTACCACCACGCTGAGGCTGCCCACGATCATCTCCGCGTAGGAGAGCGGCGCCACCAGCATTTCTTCCACGAATTTGATGAAGCGGGCGAAATAGATCGCGGTCGAAGACTGCAGGAAGGCGGCGTTGATGATGTTCATCATCAGGATGCCCGGCAGCACGAATTCCAGGTATTTATGCCCGCCAATCTGGGAGATGCGCCCGCCCACCACCGAGCCGAAGATGAAGATGAAAAGCAGCGCCGAGATCCAGGGCGCGACAAAAGCCTGGATGGGCACGCGCGACATGCGCGACACTTCCCGCCGCACCATGGTGTAAAGGCCGATCCAGTTCACGCCCTTTTGCATATCACTGCCCCGGGACATGATCGGGCTCGGCGCCGGTCGCCACCAGATAGGCATTCTCCAACCCGCCCGGCGTGCCCGCGATCTCGTCCTTGGTGCCTCTGCGCACGATCCGGCCCTTGGCGACGATGGCGATCTGGCGGCAAAGCCGTTCCACCTCTTCCAGATAGTGCGAGGTGAGAAGGATGGTGCGGCCGTCCTTGTTGATCTCGGCCAGATAGCGCCACAACACCCGGCGCAGCTCCACATCCACGCCCGCGGTGGGCTCATCCAGGATGATCAGCTTGGGATCGTTGACCAGCGCGCGGGCCAGGACCACGCGGCGCTTCAAGCCGCCCGACAATTCGCGGAACTGCTTCTTCATGTGGGGGATGAGATCGAAGCGCTCCATCAGGTAATCGATGCGCTCTTTCCGCGCCGCCGCACGCATGCCGAAATACCCACCCATCCAGTCCACGATCTGGCGTGGATTGGCGAAGGGATCGACATTGAATTCCTGGGGGCATAGTCCCACCAGGCGGCGCGCCTCACGGTAATTCTTGACCGCGTCGATGCCGAATATCTCGATCCTGCCGGAGGTGGGTTCGGCCACGCCGGTGACGCAATGGATGGTGGTGGATTTGCCCGCGCCATTGGGACCCAGGAAGCCGAAGAACTCGCCTTCCGGGATGGTCATCGACAGGTCTTCGACCGCAACGGTGCCTCTGCGATAAACCTTGCGCAGGTGAGAGATGGACAAGGCGGGAGTGATGGGGGGAACTAACACGCCCCCCTCTTATTGGAAAGCGCACTATTTTTGCCCGCGCGGGCTTGACGCGAATTGATGGCGCACTAATCGCCGTCTTCCCTGGGCCTTGCCAGCGGTGCACCCCAGGTGTGCGGCGGCGGCACCTCTGCCCCCTCGCCGCCCGCCTTGACCGGGCGCGCGCCATAACCGCCCAGCGACACCAGCCTGTCATACAGCACGATGGCGCCAGCCATCCCCACATTGATGGAAAAACGGGTGGGAATCTTGACCACGAAATCGCAGGCCTTGAGCACTTTGGGCGAAAGCGAGAAACGCTCGGCCCCGAACACATAGGCCGCGCGGGTTGGATGGCGGAAACGGGGGAAGCACGACCGCATCCTCGGTGATCTCCACACCCACCAGTCGGCAGCCGATGGGAAGGCGCAGATCCTCCGGCTTGGCGAAATTGTAGAAAGGCAGTGCCCCTTGCGCGCGCGAGGTGTCGCTTTGCGCGTCCGACAATTTCAGGCGCGGCGCGATGGAAAAAAGAAGCTGGCGTCGAAAGCATGGGCGATGCGCACCAGATTGCCCAGATTCATGGGCTTGGAAATGCCGTCCACGCCGACGCCGAAGTAACCGCGCAAGTTTTTGGCCCCCATCTGTGTTCCTCGGGACAAGCCCTCGGAAGACATCCTCCCCGCCAATGGCTTCGCCATGCGGAGAAGGAAATTCCGTGATTGTTTCAAGGCACGCAAGCGCACGGAAAGGAACCCGCTTTTACCAAAAGCCGCAAATTGTCATTCGGGCTGGAAAAACCCGTATATAAAAGTGGACATTAACGGCAAGGCATGGTCCGGTTATTGGGCCGCTGCCTGGGGCCGTGCGGCGCATCAATGTCGATGGCGCAGTGGGAGAGTACCGGCATGAGATATTGTCGATGACAGCGTTGCCCGCTCAGAAGTCGGACTTGAGGCGCATCGGCGCGCATCCCGACTACTGGTATCCCCTGGCATGGTCTTGGGAATTGAAGCGGGGCAAAACGCTGGCCTGCCGTTTTGCCGGCGAACCGGTGGTGCTCTATCGCGGCGACAGCGGCCAGGTGCATGCGCTGGAAGACCGCTGTGCCCACCGGCAAGTGCCGCTCTCGCTGGGGATCGTCGAAGGCGAAGCGATCAAATGCGGCTATCACGGCTGGACCTATGATTGCGGCGGCCGCTGCGTGAACATCCCCTATCTGGGCCGCGAGAAGCTTCCCAATGGCGTGACCTCTTATCCCGCCCGCGAATTGGACGGGATGATCTTCATCTTCCCGGGCGATCCGACGCTGGCCGACGAACGCATGCCCGCCTCGCTGGGGTCCTTCGCCAACTCGGGTTACAAGACACGGCGGCTGGACCGCCATGTCGACTGTCACTACAGCTTCATGCACGAAAATCTCTTCGACATGAATCATCAGCTTCTGCACCGCAGCCTGATGGGCTCGATCAAAGCAACGTGCCTGGGCCGCAGGCAAGGCCCGGACTGGTGCGAAGTGGATTACACCTTCACCCGCACCAAGGGCCGCGCCACGTTGGGCGAGACCACCATCCTGGGCGTGATGCGCGCGCCCAGGGACGCCGAAAGCAGCGACCTGATGACCATCCGCACTGAGTATCCCTATCAGCGCCTGAAGGTCTGGGTGATGGGCGGCGATCCGGTGCTGGATGTCTGGCTGGCCTATACGCCGCTCGACGCCCAGCAGAAGTCCAACCGCACCTTCGGCTATCTGTCCGTGAAGAAACCCAAGATACCGGGCCTGATCCATCTTGCGTGGCCCTTCGTCACCTGGTTCACCGAAGGAATCTTCACCCAGGACAAGCATATCGTGGAGCAAGAGCAAAAGGCGCACGACCTCCAAGGCGGCGATTGGAACAACGAGGTATTTCCGCCAGTGCGCGATGTGCGCGACGTGCTGGCGCGTTGCGGCGTGCCGCTGACGCGCCATGACGAACACCGCCTTGCCGCAGCCGCCAAGATGCCGCGCTGAGAAGGTGCGGTTGCGCTGTGGGAGACGCGTCCGTGCGATCCCGTACAGACCTGAGTAGCGCTTCTTTGAACCCCCTCTGCCTGCGCACGCTCGAGAGCGTGCTACGGCATCTCCCCCTCCAAGCGCTTCGCGCCGAGGGCGTGGCCATTATTTCGGGGGCACCGGCGTCGGCGTGTAAGCCACGATATCGGAAATAAAGCAGCGCTGTGGCGGAAGTCCCGCGGCCGGCGGCACAATCACATAGTCGTTCTTGGCGAGGCAGGACACGCCAAAGCCCGAAAAGCTGCGGAAGCTCAGCCGCAAGTGCCATTTGAGGTCGAAACAGCCGGGCTTGAGCGTGACCTTGAAGGTCTTTTGCGCCTTGTCGGTGACGACCAGCGTCTTGTCGTCCACCACATTCCATCCCCACACCATGTCCTGGCGCAGACAGACATCGGCGGGCTTTGCCTGCGTCATGGCCTGGGGCTGTGCCAGCGCCGTCACCGGCAGCAGGAACGGCCATGCAAGGGCAAGGAATTTCGAAACAGCAAACTTCATCGAGAACCTCCGGAGCGGAGATGCATTCTCTATAATAAGCTTTGACGCCGCCTCCCGCTCCTGAAATTCTTGCACCATCCACCTCGCTTGAGCCCATGATCCCCGCAAAGCAAAGAAAAACCCTGGTCCAGCGGCTCTCTCATATTGCCGTGCTGAATCAGCTTGGCCCGGGCCTGATCACCGGCGCGGCCGATGACGATCCGTCCGGAATAGCCACCTATAGCCAGGCCGGGGCCCAGTCGGGCCTCAACCTGCTTTGGACCATGGTCCTTTGCTTTCCCCTGATGGTGGCGATCCAGATGGTGAGCGCCTTCATCGGACGAGTCACCGGCCGCGGGCTGGCGCGCAACATGGGCGACGTGATGCCCAAGGGGGTGGTCACGTCGCTGGTGACCCTGCTTTTCGTCGCCAATACCATCAATCTGGGCGCCGACCTGGCGGCAATGGGCGAAGCCGCCAAGCTGGTGGTGGGCTTCGGCGAGCATGAATTTACCATCGCCTTCGCCATTTTCTCGCTGGTGTTGCAGCTTTTCATTCCCTATCGCCGCTATGCGCGCTTCCTTACGGTGCTCACGCTTTCGCTCTTCGCTTACGTGGCGGTGCTGTTCTTTATTCACCTGGATTGGACCAAGATCGGGCTGAGCTTGATCGGCGTGCACGCCGACCTTTCGCCACAAGCCGCCACCACCATCGTAGCGCTGTTCGGCACCACTATCAGTCCTTATCTGTTTTTCTGGCAGAGCGCCCAGGAAGTGGAGGAAGTGGACCAGAAAAATTCGCGCAAGCCCCTGCTGGAAGCGCCACGGCAGGCGCGGCGCGCCTTCCATCGCATCCGGGTGGACACGATCGTTGGCATGTTCTTTTCCAACGCTATCTCAATCGCGATCATGATTTCGACCGCGGCGACCCTCCATCAGGCCGGTGTCACCAACATCCAGACCGCCGCCGACGCCGCCAAAGCGCTGGCACCCCTGGCGGGGCACTTTGCGTCGTTGCTGTTCGCGCTGGGCATCGTGGGCACGGGACTGTTGGCGATCCCTGTGTTGGCGGGATCGGCCGCCTACGCGGTGGGCGAATCGCGAGGATGGAAGATCGGGCTCGACAATCTGCCATGGCAGGCCCAGGGCTTTTACGGCGTGATCGGCGCGGCCATGGTGCTGGGGCTGGGCATCGACTATTCCGGGCTCGATCCCATCAAGGCGCTCTATTGGAGCGCGGTGCTCAATGGTGTGATCGCCGTGCCGATGATGGTGGCGATGATGTTCGTGGCGGGTCATCGCGGCAAGATGGGGCATTTTCGCATCGGCCCGGTCCTGGGTACGCTGGGCTGGATCTCGACCGCGGTGATGGCCGCGGCGACCATCGCCATGATATATGTGGCCATTGCCTGATTTCGCGGATTTGAACAATGATGTTCGTGCTGGGCTGGATTTTCTTCGGCGCGTTGACGGGCTGGATCGCCAGCCGGATCGTCAACAGGCGCGGCGAAGGCTGCATGGTCAATACCGCGCTCGGCCTGGTGGGCGCCGTGGTTGGCGGCTGGCTGTTCCGCCAGCTGGCCAGCTTCCATTACGAGGAGCACGGCTTCTTTATTTCCATGTTCGTGGCGGTGATCGGCGCCATCATCGTGCTGGTCATTTATTACGCCGTCACGGGCAACCGTACGCTTCGCTGATCTTTGCCCTTCGCTGCTTGAGCGCATGTTTCGCTAATTGTCTCATCGTGCGAATTCCTTTCATTCGCAGAGATTGCGGATGAAAGCCCGCTTCACCCGCGCTATCAGAGATTTCTTGAAGCGGGGAAACAATGAAAGCGCGCTGGCTGACCGGACTGTTTCTGCTTGCCTCCACGGGCGGCGCGCTCGCCACGCCGACGGACGAAATCCAGGTCTATACCAGCGAGATCGAGCAGGAAGGGGTGTTCGGCGTCACCTGGCATAACAATTACACGCCGGACGGTCTGAAGACTGCCGACTATCCCGGCGCGCTGGTCGACAATCACGCCTATAGCAGCGTGGTCGAATGGGCCTATGGCGTGACGCCCTGGTTCGAGGCGGGCCTGTATCTTCCGCTTTTTGCCGACACCCAAACCCAGGGCCTGACCTATAACGGCTTCAAGTTACGGGCGCTGTTCGTCAAGCCCGACTATGCCAACAATGATTTCTATTACGGAATGAATTTCGAATTCAGCTGGAGCCAGAAATGGTGGGAATCCCAAGTCAATAGCGGCGAGATCCGCCCCATCATCGGCTTCCGCTTCGGCCCCGACAGTCGCTGGAGCTTCACCTTCAATCCCATTGTGGACAATTACTATCACGGCGGCATCGGCGGGCTGGAATTCAATCCCGCGACGCGGTTGGACTACAAGATCGACGACACCTGGACCGCGGCGGTGGAGGAATATGACGGCTTCGGGCAGCTGAGGAAATTCCTGCCTGGCGGCCAGCAGTTCCATGAATTATGGCTCACCGGCGATTACAGTGGCGATCCCATCTCGGTGGAATTCGGCGCCGGCGCCGGGCTCACCTCCGCCAGCGACGGCTTCACCGTCAAGCTGATGTTTTCGAGCGACCTCAACGGACCGCATGGTTTGTTCACGGAGAGGCGCTAAGTAACCGGGCGTAAGCTCTGATCTCCTCATGCTGAGCTTGCCGAAGCATGATGGTGCCCTGATAGACCTTGCAGCCTCATCCTTCGACGGGCTCAGGATGAGGTTAGACAAAGCAGCGCACGCAGGATCAAAGCTTCCTATACATCACCAGCGCATCGACCAGGCCCAAATGTGGATGCTGGAATGCGTCCGGCGCGCGGCCGACCTCGGCAAAGCCCATCCGCTTCCACAGCCGCACCGCACGGTCATTGGCGGCGACCACGAAATTGAACTGTATGGCAGAAAAGTTCCGCGCCCGGGCCTCGCCAAGGGCATGTCCGCACATCGCCTGACCTACGCCCTTGCCGCCTGCTTCGCCCGACACCATGAAACCGGCATTGGCCACATGAGCACCGGGCCCGGGACGGTTGGCGCGAAGATAATAGGTGCCCAGCACCTTGCCGTCCGACTCAGCGATGAAGACGCTGCGGTCGGGCGTGAACCAATGCGCCAGCGCGTCGTCGCGGTTCATGTCACGCGGCAGCGAATAGGTTTCCCCTGCGCGGATGATGGGCTCCATGATGCGCCAGATCACCTCGCTGTCATCTGGCGTCGCAGACCTTATCTTCATTCCGCCGCGGGTTTGTGGAGATAAATTTCCCCGCCGCTTTGCTTGAACTCATCCGCCTTCCTGGCCATGGCGGCACGAATTTCGGCCGTGGACATGCTGTCATTGGTGCCACGCGCCGCATCGCGCACTTCTTGGCTGATCTTCATGGAGCAGAATTTGGGGCCGCACATGGAGCAGAAATGCGCCACCTTGGCGCCATCGGCGGGCAGCGTTTCGTCGTGGAAAAGCTGCGCCGTCTCCGGATCCAGCGCCAGGGCGAACTGGTCGCGCCAGCGGAATTCGAACCGTGCTTTCGACATCGCGTCGTCCCAGATGCGCGCGGCGGGATGGCCCTTGGCCAGATCAGCGGCATGGGCGGCAATCCGATAGGCAATCACGCCCGCCTTCACGTCGTCGCGATCCGGCAAGCCCAGATGTTCCTTCGGCGTGACATAGCAAAGCATGGCGGTGCCGAACCAGCCGATCATCGCCGCGCCGATGGCGGAGGTGATGTGGTCATAGCCCGGCGCCACATCGGTGGTGAGTGGCCCAAGCGTATAGAACGGCGCCTCGTCACAGACTGCCAATTGCCGGTCCATATTCTCCTTGATTTTGTGCATGGGCACATGGCCCGGGCCTTCGATCATCACCTGGACGTCGTGCTTTTGGGCGATGCGGTTCAATTCGCCCAGCGTGTCCAGCTCGGCGAATTGCGCTGCGTCATTGGCGTCGGCGGTCGAGCCGGGGCGCAAGCCATCGCCCAGGCTGAATGAGACGTCGTATTGCTTGAGCAGTTCGCAGATTTCCTCAAAATGCGTGTAGAGGAAATTCTCCTTGTGATGGGCCAGGCACCATTTGGCCAGGATCGAGCCGCCGCGTGACACGATGCCGGTGACGCGCTCGGCGGTGAGCGGGATATGTGCCAGCCGCACCCCGGCATGGACGGTAAAATAATCCACGCCCTGCTCGCATTGCTCGATCAGCGTGTCGCGGTAAAGCTCCCAGGTGAGTTCCTCGGCGACGCCCCCCACTTTCTCCAGCGCCTGATAGATCGGCACCGTGCCGATCGGCACCGGCGAATTGCGGATGATCCATTCGCGGATGGTGTGGATGTGACGCCCGGTGGACAGGTCCATCACCGTGTCGGCGCCCCAGCGGATCGACCAGACCATCTTTTCCACCTCCTCGGCGGTCGATGAGGTCACGGCGCTGTTGCCGATATTGGCGTTCACCTTGGTGAGGAAATTCCGGCCGATGATCATCGGCTCGGTCTCGGGATGGTTGATGTTGGCGGGGATGATGGCGCGGCCTCGAGCCACCTCGTCGCGCACGAATTCGGGCGTGATCTCGTTCGGGATATTCGCGCCGAAGGAATTGCCGTCGGCGAGCGCACTGCGGCCCAGATTCTCGCGCGCGGCGATATATTTCATCTCCTCGGTGATGATGCCTTGGCGCGCATAATGAAGCTGGGTGACGTTCCGGCCCGGCTTGGCCCGCAGCAGCCTCAGCCCCGCGCGCTCGAATTGCGGCACCGAGAGACGCTCGCCCCGCTTGAGGCCGTCATCTTCCGGCTTGCGGTCGCGGCCCACATATTCCTCGACGTCGCCGCGCGCCAAAATCCAGTCGCGGCGACGGCCTTTGAGCCCCTTGCCGATGTCGATGGCCACGGATTTCATCCGTATACGGACCGGACGTATCATAAATTCTTACCGGCGCTTCGCCGCCCGACAGCGCCACTTCACGGAACGGCACGCCGCTCACCATCAATTTTTTGGAGCCCGGCAAAGGCCCACGCGTGATGGCAACGGATTTGGGATTGAGAATCGGTTTGTTCATTGCACCTCTCCCTACGCCCGTATGAACGGGATCAGGTTCTAAGGGATCGGCGGAATTGCCGTCTCAGCTCGCAAGGAGCACCCCTGGGAAAAACCAATCATAGACCCGCTGGAGCGGGGTGCAAGGCCGGGTTCAGGGCCTGGCATGCCGGGGCTGATAAAGTCCAAGCCGGCCGCCGCCGGGCAATTTCAGGTGCGTGAGCATGCCCCAAGCTTGCTGCGCGGCGGACTCGCAGGCCACGCCCGCCTTCTTTAGCCGGGCCATCTCGGCTTCCAGGTCGTCGCACATCAGATAGAGTTCGTGCCGGTCATTCTCGTCTGAAGGATGGACCGCCATTTCGGCGGCGGCAGCTTGAAGATCAGCCAGCCATGACCGACATCGACATGGCCGAATTTCAACACCTCGCGGAAGAAGATTTTGTCCTTCTCGGCGTCGGTCGAATAGATGATGACGTGCGCGCCATGGATCATGCGAGAGCCCTCCCGATGCCAATCAGCGCCGATCTCCGCGCCAGTCAGGCCGTCGCAATCAAGCAATCGTGACCGAAAGCGGTTCCAGGCCGGCGATTTCCGCCAAAATCCGGTCGCCCCTGACCACCGGGCCCACCCCTTCCGGCGTCCCGGTAAAGATCACGTCGCCCGGCGCCAGCGCCACCTGCTGCGACAGCCGGGAAATGATCTCGGCTTCGTTCCAGGTCATCAGCCCGGTGTCGGAATCCTGTTTGGCCTCGCCATTCACCGACAGATGGATGCGGCCCGGCGGCGCCGTGCCCGAAGCCGGCGTGAGTACGCCCACCGGCGCGCTCTGCTCGAAGCTTTTGCCGATTTCCCAGGGCCGGCTTTTTTCCTGCATCTGTTTCTGCAGGTCGCGCCTTGTCATGTCCAAGCCCACGGCATGGCCGAACACCAGATTGGGTGCGGCTTCGATGGAGACATTCTCACCGCCTGCCTTCAGCGCCACCACCAGTTCGCACTCAAAATGATAATTGGAGGTGAGACTGGGATAGCGCAGCTCACCGCCACCCGGAACCAGCATGTCGGGCTGCTTGGAGAAAAAGAACGGCGGCTCGCGCGCGTCATTTCCCAGCTCGCGCGCATGGGCGGCGTAATTGCGGCCCACGCACCACACCCGGCGCACGGGAAACAGCCGGTCGCTGCCCTTGATGGCGATGAAGGGCCGGGGAACGGAGAAGATGAAATCCTGACCCATGCGGCCTCGAATTGTTGGAATTCCGAAATCAGGGCCTTCGCCGCCGCTTCGACGATGCGCCGCCCCGCATCGACATTGGCCTGCGACGGGTCGGAGCCCATGCGGCCGTCGGGAAAACGGCGGCGGAAATCCTCGGCATCGCGGATCGGCCCGTTGGGCGCGATCTTGGGCGACATGGCGACCGCCTTCACCGCATCAGGATAGGCGAAATAGGTGACCGAGATTTCCGACGGGGTGGCATGACTGCCCTCACCCACCGGAAACAATTCGCGGCACAAATCCATTACCCCGGGCAGCTCCCACCAGTTGCGCAACTGGCAGCGCAGTGGAGGCCGATTGCCACCCGTGTCCGCGAACGTCACCCCATGGATAAATTTCCGAGAACGCCGCGGTGATGGTGGCGATGTTGCCGCCATGGCCGTTCAGCCAATAGATCCGCGTCGAAGCCGTGGCGCACCGAGGCTCTCGGTCCAGTCCCGCATGGACGCGATCATGGTGGAGGGTTTGAGCGTGATGGTGCTGGGAAACGCCATATGATGTCGGGCTTGGCCCACATTGAAGGTGGGGCCTACCAGGATGCCGCTTCATCGCCCGCGCGCCGGTCCGATGATCTCCGGGCAAAGCGCATCCGTTCCCAGAAGCCCGTTGGGACTATGCTGCTCGGTGGAGCCGATGGGGATGAGGATCGCCTTGGAGCGGGCCAGATAGGCCTCGACCTCCGGCCAGGAGGAAAGCTGCAACCTGCATCAGGGCGTTGTTTCGACGAAGTGCTGGAGCTGTCCATGGCTTCTTCCAACGGGCATGCTCTTTTTCCACCAGGCCGGCGCTCGCCAGCTTGTTGGATTGGAGCGCAATCTGCGCCTTGCCCGGACCCTTGGCATAGAAGCCCACTTCCAGCCGCCCGCCGTTCCACTTTCCCCGCCAATATTTGTCCTTGGTGCGCGAGGTCTCCTCGAACGCGCCTTTGGGAAACCAGGCTGCGGGCTTGGGGCGGCGGCAAAGAGTTCGGCGGCAGCGGCACCTGCATTACCCGGGTCACACTGACGGAAAATTGACCATCGCATTTCTGATTCATGGCCCGGATGCCCCGCGCCCGTTCATAGCTCACCGCGATCATCTGGCCGTACCAGGGCCCCGCGCCCATATCCTCGCGCGCCAGCCGGGCGATCGCCTTGTGATCGAGCTTGGCGGCGCCGGCCTTGTCCAACGCCTTGAACCATTGGGTCCAATCCTTGCCGGTGCGGGACTTGATGGCGTCGTCGGTCATCACCGCCTTGGTTTTGGATTTGCTTGCTTGCTTGACGCCCGCCATGCCGTAATCTCTCCCTTGGCGCGGTTCAGCTTGAGGAAGCGTCCGCCCAGAGGAAAGTCATGAGCGACATGATCGTCCCCGTACCCGAGGAGTGGAAGAAGCGCGCCTGATGTCCGCAACGCGCAGGACTATGCCGCCCTCTATGTCGAATCGATCAAGGACCCCGACGCCTTCTGGAAGAACCAGGCGTCCCGGCTGGACTGGATCAAGCCCTTCACCAAGGTGAGCGACGTCTCCTGGGACCCGGAGAAGCTCCACATCAAATGGTTCGAGGACGGCGTGCTCAATGTCGCCGCCAATTGCATCGACCGGCATCTGGCCAAGCGCGCCAACCAGACCGCGATCATCTGGGAAGGCGACGATCCCAAGCGACACAAACGCATCACCTATCGCCAACTGCACGAAGAAGTCTGCCGCTTCGCCAATGTGCTGAAGGCCTATGGGGTCAAGAAAGGCGATCGCGTCACCATCTATCTGCCGATGATCCCGGAAGCGGCTTATGCAATGCTGGCCTGCGCCCGCATCGGCGCCATTCATTCGGTGGTGTTCGGCGGCTTCTCGCCGACAGCCTGGCCGGGCGCATCACCGACTGCGACAGCCGTATCGTGATCACCGCCGATCAAGGCCTGCGCGGGGGCAAGCCCGTGCTGCTCAAGGCCAACACCGACGAAGCGCTGACCAAGGCGCCGGGCGTCAAGGATGTGATCGTGGTGCGGCGGACGGGCCATCCCGTGCCGATGACGGAAGGCCGCGACCGCTGGTATCACGACGAAGCGGCGAAGGTTTCCGCCGACCTGCCCGCCCGAACCGATGGGCGCGGAAGATCCGCTCTTTATTCTTTACACCTCGGGCTCGACCGGAAAGCCCAAGGGCGTGCTCCACACTTCGGCGGCTATCTTCTCTACGCCGCTGTCACCCATCATTACGTGTTCGATTATCACGACGGCGACATTTATTGGTGCACGGCCGATGTGGGCTGGGTGACCGGCCACAGCTATATCCTCTATGGGCCGCTGGCCAACGGCGCCACCACCCTGATGTTCGAAGGCGTGCCCAACTATCCCTTCGACCTCGCGCTTCTGGGACGTGATCGACAAGCACAAGGTGAACATCTTCTATACCGCGCCCACCGCCATTCGCGCCCTGATGCGCGAAGGCGACGAGCCGGTGAAGAAGACCAGCCGCGCCTCCTTGCGCCTTCTGGGCAGCGTGGGCGAACCGATCAATCCGGAAGCCTGGCTCTGGTATCACCGCGTGGTGGGCGGCGGACGCTGCCCGATCGTGGGCACATGGTGGCAGACCGAGACGGGCGGCATTCTGATTTCGCCGCTTCCCGGCGCTACCGATTTGAAGCCCGGCTCGGCCACCAAGCCGCTTCTTCGGCATCGTGCCCGAGATCGTGGATTTCCACGGCAAGGTGCTGGACGGCGCGGTCACCGGCAATCTCTGCCTGGCGCAAAGCTGGCCGGGCCAGATGCGCACGGTCTATGGCGACCACAAGCGCTTCATCGACACTTACTTCACGCATTATCGCGGAAAATATTTCACCGGCGATGGCTGCCGCCGAGACGACGACGGCTATTACTGGATCACCGGCCGTGTCGATGACGTGATCAATGTCTCGGGTCATCGCCTGGGCACGGCGGAAGTGGAAAGCGCGCTGGTCGGCAACACCAAGGTCGCGGAAGCCGCGGTGGTGGCCTATCCGCACGAGATCAAGGGCCAGGGCATCCATGCCTTCGTGACGCTGAATTCCGGGCATCCAGCCGAGCGACGCGCTGGCCGAGGAACTGAAGAAATTCGTGGGCCATGAGATCGGCCCCATCGCCACGCCCGACATCATCCAGTTCGCGCCCGGCCTGCCCAAAACGCGCTCGGGCAAGATCATGCGGCGTATCCTGCGCAAGATCGCCGAGGGCGACATCGGAAACCTGGGCGACATCTCCACCCTGGCCGATCCGTCGGTGGTGGAAGACCTGGTGAAGAACGCGTAAAAAATAATGCTGGTCTTTTTCTGATTCTCGCGTCGCTCGGCGTCGCTTATGCCGCCAAACTCATCCTTCGCCATCCCTTCTGGTGGTTCATGGTTTCGGTGATCCTCACGCCGCTGGGCGGAAGCGTATCTGCTCGGGCTCTCAATCGCTGGAGTATCAGGTTGATCCGCCCGACATAAGCGCGGCATAGCCGTCCATCGCCGTCGCCAGTTCGATATCCTTCGCCGGTCACGCCGCCGGCGTCATGGGTCGCGAGCGTCACCTCCAGTCTGTTGTAGACATTGAACCACTCGGGATGATGGTCCATCTCCGCTGCTTTCAGCGCCACGCGCGTCATGAAGGCGAAGGCGGCATCAAAATCCACAAACTGGAATTGCGGGTGATCGCTTCCCGCTTCCTCGGCGAGCGACCAGTCCGGCAGGCGCTTGAGCGCGGTCTTGAGTTCGTCAATCGGTAATTTGGTCATGGGTACTCTCCAAAGGATAGTCGCTCCTCGATGGCATACACACTGCCGTCGCTGGTGAGGCGGCTGGAATAAAGATGAAACGCGCCGACGGGGAATTCGGGGCTGGTGAAAAGCGCGTGATGGGTGAGCCATTCGATCACCTTGCCCTTGTCGGGATTCCGCATCCGCCCCACCGTGACATGGGGGGTGAATTTGTGCGCGTCTTGAGGCTGGCCCACCCGGCGGATGGCATTGTCCACCTTGCGCTGCAGATGGGTGAGCGCATCGTTCGCCCGCGCCCCCGCCCAAAGCGTATGCGGCTAGTTTGTTGCCAAACTGGCCCACGCCATGAAGTTGAAGCGCGAAACCCGGCGCCGCGATCCCCGAGAGCGCATCGTCCAGCATGGCGGCCTCGCGGCCATGCACTTCGCCGATGAAGCGCAAAGTCATATGCAACTGCTCGCGACTCTGCCAGCGCGCGCCGGGCACGCCGCCCTGAATCAGCATGATGGATTGCGCCACCGCTTGCGGCAGCGACAGGGCCACGAACAATCTCATCGCGCCAGCCGGCCCAGCGGCAAGCGGCTTCGGAACATGAAGATGACTGCGCTGTAGAACAGGCCCGCGAAGAGGATGGCGGCGGTGAGGGCCGCCACATCGCCATGAGCTTTAAGGAGATAAGAGCCGATCCAGGCGCCCAGGCCAGTCGCCAATGCCGCGAGTAGCGCTGGCGGTAACGCCCGCACAAATTGCCGTTCAATGGAAAGCAGATCGCGATTGCGGCCCAGCCACGTCAACAAGCCCACATTAATCCAAGCCCCGCACCGCGGTGCCGAGCGCCAGGCCAGCCACTCCCAAACCTAGCCCCCAAACAAAGACGATCTTTAGGACAATATTGCAGACCATGGCCGCGAGCGTGGGCGTACTGGCGTCGCGGTATCATGACGCGCATAGAATGTGGATTGGACGATAGCGAACCAAGGCCATCGCTGGGAGACCCACGCCATAGGCCGCAAGCGCCAACGCAGCCCTATCGAGGCGGCGCCACCGGTTGAATGCACCATGGGCCAGATACGCGCGCATGATCGTACCGGGAATGGCAATAAAGGAAACCATGAAGGGGAAGAGTGAAATCAAGACCAAAGGCCGCAGCTCGATTTGCGCAGCATGCGAACCGCTCGCGTCGCCCTTTGCCAACCGGGCGGACATTTCCGGCAACAAGCACCGTACCCAGCGCTATGCCCAGCACGCCGAGAGGCAATTGGTTGATGCGATCGGCATAATACAGCGCGGTACGGCTGCCAGTGGCAAGCAAGCTGGAAAGAATCGTGTCGATGAAAGGCGAAATCACTATTGTGGCGGCCCCAATGGTGACCGCGCCGAACGCCTTGAAGAATTCCGCGGTCTCCCGCGACCAGCGCGGCCACGTGACATGCAGCCACAATCCTTCGCGTGCACCCGCCCAGAGAATGAAGACCAACTGTGCGACGCCCCCGGCTAAAACGCCCCAGGCTGCCGCATAGGCCGCATTGGGAAACCAGTGCCAAGCAAGCAAGGTCGCAATCATGGCGAGGTTCTGGAAATTCGACCAAGCCGCCGCCGCCCAGAATTTCTCGATTGCGTTCAGCATCGCGGAAAGCTGGATCGCGACTAGGGTCAAGATCAGGTAAGGAAAGGTGATACGCGCCAGCGACACCGTCAGCGCGAACTGCCGCGGATTGTCCGCAAAGCCCGGCGCCAATACATGAATGATCGCAGGCATAAAAATCGTCGCCAAAATCAAAAGTACGATCTGCGCCGCCATCTGCCAGGAGAAGATATTGTCAGCGAATTTGGCTGCCGCCGCGTCCTCCCCCCGTGCCCTAAGCGCCGCATAGCGAGGCAGGAAGGCTGGATTGATCGCACCTTCGCCGAAGATCGTGCGAAAATTGTTGGGAAAGATGAAGGCGACAAAAAAAGCGTCAGAAAGAATTCCGCTGCCCATTGTCCAAGCTAGCGCCGCGTCACGTAGAAACCCGGTGATGCGGGACAGAAGCGTGAATCCGCTCACCGATAGCAGCCGCCGCCACATCAACTATGGACCTTGGCGATCAGCTTTTTCACGTCTGGCAGCATGCGCGCGACGATGATCTTGACGCCCGCCGGATTGGGATGAAGCCCGTCGGCCTGGTTGAGTTTGGGATTGAGCGCCACGCCGTCCAGGAAAAAAGGATAGAAGATCACGGGAAATTCCCTGGCCAGTTTGGGGTAGATCGCGTCGAACTGCGCCACATATTCGGGACCCAGATTGCGCTGGGCTTGCATGCCGGTGAGGAGGACGGGAATGTGGTCCTTCTGAAAGGTGGCGAGAATGGCGCGTAAATTCTTCTCGGTCTCGGCCGGGGATGTACCGCGCAACATGTCATTGGAACCCAGCTCCACGATCGCCGCGTCGGGGTGATCGGCCAGTGACCAGTCCAGCCGCGAGAGCCCATCGGCGCTGGTATCGCCGGAGACACCGGCATTGACCACCTCCGCGTCGATCCCCTGCGCCTTCAACGCCTGTTGCAATTGGGTGGTGAATTCGGTTCCGGGCGGCAGGCCATAGCCCTGGGTGAGGCTGGAACCCAAGGCCAGTATCTTGATGGGACGCGCCCAAGCGGGACTGAGCGCGGAATTGGCAAAGAAAGCCAGCCAAAGCACCAATGCTATTCCTATCTGGCCTATGCTAATGAGCTTGAATTGGCGGTTCATGATTGCCACTTGCCACATTATCCTATCCAGGCCTCGATATGCAGATGCAGCCTTCCCGTTTCCCAAACAATTTACCAGGCAATTTGCCAGCCATATCGCTGAGCAATGTGGCGCTGACGCTGTCGAGTGCGGCGGGTCCCGTCAATATCCTGCATGGCGTGTCGCTTACGGTGTCCGCGGGCGAGACGGTCGCCCTCACCGGTCCCTCCGGCTCCGGCAAATCGTCCCTTCTGATGGTGGCGGCGGGCCTGGAGCGGCCCAGTGCCGGACGCATCGTCGTGGCCGGTACCGACATTACCGGAATGGGTGAAGATGCCGCCGCCCGCTTCCGCCGCGGACGGGTCGGAATCGTGTTCCAGTCTTTCCATCTCATCCCCACCATGACGGCATTGGAGAATGTCGCCGTGCCGCTGGAACTGATGGGCGTGGACAATGCCTGGGACCGCGCCGCGCAGGAATTGAAAGCTGTGGGTCTGGCGGAACGCGGTGAACATTATCCCGGTCAATTGTCGGGCGGCGAGCAGCAGCGCGTGGCGCTGGCCCGCGCCATGGCGCCCCGGCCGCAGATTTGTTCGCCGACGAACCCACCGGTAATCTGGACAGCGAGAATGGCGAGGCTATCGCCAATCTTCTTTTCGCGCTCAATGCCGAGCGCGGCGCCACGCTGTTTCTGGTCACCCATGAAGAAAGCCTGGCCCGGCGTTGCGGTCGAATTGTGCGGCTGGAAAGCGGCCATATCCTGACCGACGAGACCGTGCGTCCCATGATTCTCGGCATGAGCAATCTCGGGCTGGCGTGGCGGATGGCGCGGCGCGAACTGCGCGGGGGGCTCAAGGGCTTTCGCATTTTCTTCCTTTGCCTGCTCTTGGGCACCGCGGCGATCGCCGGGGTCGAATCGCTGAGCGATGCCTTCCTCACCGGCTTGCGCGATTCCGGCCAGGTCTTTCTGGGGGGCGATGTCGCCGTCAATCTGGTGCACCGTCCCGCCACACCGGACGAGCG
Organism: uncultured Alphaproteobacteria bacterium; assembly: GCA_963765095.1. GTDB lineage: Bacteria > Pseudomonadota > Alphaproteobacteria > Micropepsales > Micropepsaceae > Rhizomicrobium. Next base: position 33,857 of record CAVXUV010000021.1, on the reverse strand, counting down.
CGCGTTCCTTGCCCGTTATGGCAGGGTTGCTGCCACCACCTCCATGCGCGCCATGGCCTATGCGCTGCGCGACGGCAAGCAGGCCGAACGCGATCTGGTCGAATTGAAATCGGTGGACGATCATTGGCCCCTGTTCGGCGCGCCCAGTTTCATGCCCAACATCAGTCTGGCCGACGTCATCCATTGCGAAGAAGACGGCATCTGCGGCGCGGCGGCGGAACAGACCTTCTCGATCGTCTCCATGTGAAGCGCGGCGACCTGATTAAGGTGGGCGGCGCCACTTTCCGCATCATCGCCGCGTTGGACAAAGAACCCGACCGCATCTCGACCGGCTTCTCGCTGGGGCCGCATTTGCTGATCTCGTCGCGAGCGCTTCCCGCCACCGGCCTGATCCAGCCGGGCAGCCTGATCGATTATTCCTATCGCGTGGCGTTCAAACCCGGCATCACCATACCGGGCTTCAAGGCCGACGCTACCGCCGCCTTCCCCGACGCGGGTTGGCAGATTCATGACCGCAACGACGCCGCGCCCGGCATCCGCCGCTTTGTCGAACAGGTCTCGATGTTCCTCACCTTGGTGGGATTGACGGCGCTGGGCGTAGGTGGCGTGGGCGCCAGCGAGGCGGTGACCGCGTTCCTGGACCGCAAGCGTTTCGATATCGCCATCCTCAAGGCCCTGGGCGCGGACGGCCCGCTGGTGTTCATGGTGTTCTTCCTGCAGGTGATGGCGATTGCCTTGGGTGCATTGATATTGGGCGCGACCATCGGCGCGACTGCGCCCTTCCTGCTCGCGTACTTCTACGGCTCGGTGCTGCCGCTGCCGCCCGCGCTGGGCATATATCCCGGCCCGCTGCTGTTGGCGGCAGGTTTCGGGCTGCTGTCGGCCATCGCTTTCTCGGTGCCGCCTTTGGGCCGCGCCCGCGAGATACCGTCCGCCAGCCTGTTGCGCGAAACCGTGGCGCCCGGACGCACGCGTCCGCGCATGATTTACATCGTCGTGGCAGCGCTGTCCGGCCTGGGTGTGGCGGGATTGATGTTGGGGCTGGCGCCTTCGCCGCTTTACGCCGGGGAATTCCTGGGCGGCGCGCTCATATTGCTCGGTCTGTTGCGCCTGCTGGCGGAAGGTCTGACGCGGGGCTTGCGCAAATTGCCCAGGCCGCGTTCGCCGCTGGCGCGTCTGGCAGTTGGCGATCTCATCCGCCCGGGTGCGGCCACCCCCGGTGTGATAACCGCCTTGGGGCTGGGCCTCACCTTGCTCGCCACCGTGATCCTGATCGACCGTACCATGGCGCAGGAAGTGAACGACTCGCTTCCCAGCCGCGCCCCCAGCTTCTTCTTTGTCGATATCCAGCCCGATCAGGTACAGGCGTTCGACCAGACCATCCAATCCTTCAAGGCGGCGCAGGATTACAAACGCACCCCCATGATCCGGGGCCGCATCACCTCGCTCAACGGCGTGCCATCGGCCAAAGCCAAGGTCTCCAGCGACGTGAAATGGGCGCTCTCGGGCGACCGCGGCATCACCTACGCGGCGACGCCGCCCAAAGGCACCATCATCACAGACGGCAAATGGTGGCCCGCCAATTATGACGGGCCCACTCTGATCTCGCTGGATGCGGAAGTGGCCAAAGGCACCGGTCTCAAGATCGGCGATCCCATAAGCCTGAATGTGCTGGGCCGCGAGATCGGCGGCCGCATCGCCAATCTGCGCAAAGTGGATTTCTCCACCGGCGGGCAGAATTTCGTGCTGGTGCTGTCCCCCGGGCTGATCGACAAGGCGCCCCATTCCTTCCTTGCCACCGTCAAGATCAACGGCCTGGACGAAAACCGCATGTACCTGGCAGTGACGGACAAGTTCCCCAACATCTCCACCGTGCGGGTGAAGGACGCCATCGCCCAGGTGGACACGCTGCTTCAGCAATTGGCGCAAGGCATCCGCATCGCCAGCCTTGTCACCATCCTGGCAGGCTTGTTGGTGCTGGCGGGCACCATCGCCGCGGGCGCGCGCACCAAACTCTATGACGCCACCGTGCTCAAGGTCGTGGGTGCCACGCGAGATCCAAATCGGGCTGGTCTATGTGATGGAATATGGCTTGCTGGGCATCGCCACCGGCATTATCGCACTTGTCGCGGGAACCCTGGCGGCGCGAGTGATCGCCCGGCAGTTGCTGGATGCGCCCTTCGTCTTCGACGGCAGCGCCGTGCTCTGGACCGTGGTGGGCGGAGGGGCGGCTACCCTGTTGTTCGGGCTTCTGGGCGCGATTACCGCTCTCAACGCCCGGCCCGCCGCCCGGCTCAGAAACGCCTGATGTGACAGGAGATTAACCCTTCGAAATCCGCAAGTTAGGCCCATGTCTTTATTTGGCCTGGCGCTTGATACTCCCGTTGCAAATCACGATATAATGGAAGCCTAAAGGGAGTGTTTCATGGCGGACTATGACAATAGGCTGGCGCGCAGTGCGACAGCCGGCGTTGCGGCGGTGGATGCCGGCCTGCGCGCCTATATGCTTCGAGTCTATAATTACATGCTGGTGGGCCTGGGCCTGACTGGCGCCGTGGCGTGGCTGACCGCCGATACCCCCCTCTCCCAGGTTTTCTACAATCAGGTTCAGACCGTGAATGGCGTGATGCTGCAGCCCAATATTCTGGGCTGGATTGCCGTCTTCGCGCCGCTGGCGATGGTGCTGTTCTTCTCCTTCCGCATCCAGAAGATGAGCTTCGCCGCCGCCCAGATGACATTCTGGGCCTACGCTGCGGTGATGGGCGTTTCGCTGGCCACCATCCTGTTCATCTACACCGGCACGTCGATCGCGATGACCTTCTTTGTCACCGCGGCCACCTTTGGCGCCATGAGCCTGTGGGGCTATACCACCAGCCGCGATTTAACCGGCTTCGGCTCGTTCCTGTTCATGGGTCTGGTCGGGCTGATCTTGGCCTCGCTGGCCAACCTGTTCTTCCACTCCACCCAGCTGCAATTCGTAGTCTCGGTTCTGGGCGTGCTGATCTTCACGGGCCTCACCGCCTATGACAGCCAGAGCATCAAGAACATGTATTACGTGGGCGATGACGGCGAGGTAATGGGCAAGAAGGCGATCATGGGGGCGTTGCGCCTCTATCTCGACTTCATCAATTTGTTCCTCTTCCTCTTGCGGTTCATGGGAAATTCGAGGCGCTAAATCCGTCCGCAAAAGAAAAGCCCCGGTTTCAACCGGGACGTAGACGTATAAGAACAGGCCGATCAGGTGACGCTTCTGGCAACACCGGGTCGGCCTGTTTCATTCTCGAATATTGCGATGACCGCTTACGACCCTGGGCGGAGATCGACGCGATCCGTAAACTCAAGGCGAGAGGTTCGTGATGCGCTTAACCGATTTTAAGGCGCTGACATTCGATTGCTATGGGACGTTGATCGACTGGGAAGCCGGCATGATGCAGGCGCTGAACCGGTTGGTCGGAAAAAGCAAGCGCAAGCTTATGCGGGACCTGATTCTGGAAGCGCATGCGCGGCACGAATCGCACAGCAGCGTCAAACGCCGACAAAGCGCTACAGCGATCTTCTGTCAGTGGTCTACAAGCGATTGGCCGAGGAATGGGGCGTCACGGTAGGCATTGACGAATGCGAGGAATATGGACAGTCGATCCGTTACTGGCCTGCTTTCGCGGATTCGCCCGGCGCGCTGCAATATCTGAAGAAATTCTATAAACTCATCATATTGTCCAACGTTGACAACCGAAGCTTCAGCTTCAGCAACAATGCGCTCGGCGTCGAATTCGACGCGATCTACACCGCCGAAGATATCGGTTCCTACAAACCTGACGACCGCAATTTCGCGTACATGCTGGAGCATGTCGGTGATCTGGGCCTGACCAAGGGCGACCTACTTCACACTGCGGAAAGTCTGTTTCACGATCATGTGCCGGCGCGCCGGCACGGGATCACAAATTGCTGGATCCATCGCCGCCATGCCCAGGAGGGTATTCGGCGCCGCGATGGACCCCGGGCAAAGACCCAAAATCGACTTTAAATTCAACTCACTGGCGGAGCTTGCGGAGGCCCATCAGAAGGCGCTTCGCGATAGCTAGAAACGCACAAGGCATCTCCGTGCATGACGGCCTGGGAAGCAGTAGAGTTGAACGAACCGGGGGAAACAGATGCAAACCACTCGCAGAGAAACCATCGGCATGATCGGCGGCGCGATCGCTGGCGCCAGCGTGGCGTTCGCTGCGGCGAAAGCGGCGCCCTCCTCGAAAATGCCCTCTTCGAAAATGAAGCTCTGGGCTGCCGCCACCACGCCCTGCGACAAGAATTTGAAAGTGGATCTGGGCGCAATGCGCGAACAGGTCGAATGGTACAACAGCCACGGCGCCGACGGCATGACATTCCTGGGTTCGACCGGCGAATTCACCGCCTTCACCATGGCCGAGCACAAAGCGCTGATGGAAGTGGTGGGCAAAGCCAAAGGCAATCTGAATGTGCTCTGCACGGCCAGCACCGCGAATGTCCCCGACACGATCGAGCTTTGCAAACACGCCGCCGATCATGGTGCCGATGGCGTGATCGTGTCGCCGCCCTATTACGTCAAAGGCATCTCTACGGAAGGCATGCTGCGCTACTACACCATGGTGCTGGACGGACTGCCCAAAAATTTGAGCTTCTATCTCTACCATGTGCCGCGCTGGAGCGCCGTGCCGATCCCTGTGGAACTGGTCAAGCAGCTTCGGCGCTATGGCAATGTGGCGGGCCTCAAGGACTCCACCACCGATGCCAAGGGCTACACCAATTTCGTCACCAATTTCCCGGACCTCAGCATCATCACCGGCACCTACGGAAGAATCTGGAGATTGCGCTGAACCACGGCATGGGCGGCATTATTCAAGAGGCGGGCCCTTATTCCGCGAGCTGGCCGACCTGTTCGCGGTGGCGCGTTCGGGCAAGGACATTCACGGGCCTTACGCGGCGTTGCAGGCCAAGATCGCCGAACTTTACGGACCCAAGGACGGCCTGGATCAATATGGAATCATGCAATATGCGATGACGGCGGAAATGGGAAAGCCCGCCAGCTTCCAGCGCCCGCCCTTCGTCGATCTCTCCGACGCGCGCAAGGCCGAGATCGAAAAGACGCTGCGCCAACAACGCGTCCGGCTGGGGCGGATTTAGGTCGCCAAGCCTGGCATCGATCCGCCTGAAATGTCGCGCTGGCGGAACGGGCGGCGATTACGACGCTTTGGGCAACGCCGGCCGGCATCTTTCATTTTCGATTATTGCAATGACCGCCTAAACCAAAAGCAGCCCATGCGAGAAAAACTTCCCAAGTGCCTGCGTTGCGGTATCGCCGCCACGGCGCTCGGTAGCCGCCGGACTCGCAGCCACCGCATCCGCTGCCTTTGCCCAGGACGACATCGCCACCCTGAACGCCCGGGCCGCTTCGCTGGACCCTGAGGATTACAAATTCGTCCAGCCGGTCTGTACAAGCTGCCACAGTCCCGCCAATTACCTCCACGCCTGCAACTGGCCGCAATGGCAGGATGTCTTCAGCCGCATGTTCGCCAATGGCGCCAAGGCGACCGACGAGCAATGGGGCCGCATACTACGATTATTTCCGCAAGAGCCTCACCACCATCAATGTCAATCGCGCCGACGAGGACGAGATTTCCACCGTGCTGGGCGTAAGCGAAAAAACCGCCGTGGATATTGTGCGCCGCCGTTATGACCGCAGGTTCGACAGCGCCGAAGACCTGGAATCCGTGCCCGGCGTGGACAAAGCGGTGATCGCGGCGATCAGGCCACGTCTGTTGTTTGACGTCCCTGCGCAGGGCCCGTAAAGTCCCGCCATCGGGGAGAAACCACATGAAAATTCGCAATATTTTCATGGCGACGGCCGCCATGGCCGGCATGGCCGGTTCCGTCTGGGCCCAAGACAATGCCACGCCTGCTCGCGCGCCGCGTGCGCCCCAAGCCAAGCTTCGGCATCTGCTCTATATCGCGGTGCCCGGTGATAATGGCGCCGACGATCAATCCGGCGTGATCGTGCTGGACGCCGATCACAACTACCAGTTTGTCAAGCGCATCCCTTACGGCCTGCCGGCCAGCATGATGCCGGGGCCGAAGATTTCGGGCATGACCTCCAGCGTTCCCGAAAACAAGATTTACGTCACCACCGACGGCGGCAGCATGATCGCCTTCGATCTCGGCACCGACAAGATCGCCTGGACCTTCAAGGGCGACGGCAAGCCCGTTGTGCTGTCAGCGTCCCGGGCTCGGCCAAGGATGGCTGCTGCGAACGCCCCTGGACCATGCCCGGCGGCCACCAGCTCCTGGTCGCTTCCAGCTATAACAAGTGGTGGTGGTTCATCAACGCGCACACCGGCAAGATCGAGGGACGCATCGACACGCCCGAAGCGCCGCGCTCGCACAACCTCACATTGACCGCCGACGGCAAGTTTGGCGCGTTTGGCCGCACTCGCCTCGCCGCCGGACGCCAAGGTGGCAATCGTGGATGTCGCCAGCATAGGAAGGTGAATTGCTACATCACCTTCTCCGAGCGCCCCGCGCCCGTTGACGATGAATCACGACGGCAGCCTGATCTATGTGAACGTCAACAATCTCGACGGCTTCGAGATCGCCGACACGAAGACCTGCAAGATGATCAAGCGGGTCGAGCTGCCAGGCGAAATGTGGAAGGACAAATGGGCCAATCCCAATGGCCATTTCTTCGGTCACGGCCTTCCCAGCCACGGCATCGGCATGACGCCCGACGAAAGTGAGATCTGGGTGACCGACGCCGCCAATGATGCCTGGCAGATCTGGGACAATCCGGGAGATGGCCGCAATCCCGTTTACAATCCCTCCAAGACCATCCCAATTCAGCCCAATGTCGGCTCCGCATGGATCTCCATGACCAATGACGGCAAGCTGGCTTTTGTCGGTGATGGCAGCATCATCGATGTGCGGGCCCACAAGGTGATCGGCGTCATGAAGGACGAATATGGCCGCCCGATCCATGCGGTCGAGAAAGAGCTCTATATGACCTTCAACGAGGACGGCAAATTGGTGGACACCACCAACCAGTTCGCGATGGGCGACGCCGATGCTTACGCCAAGCGCGTGGCTGCGGCTGGCGGAACGCTCGACAAACAGGCCAGCAACAAATAGTTCCTATGGCAAGAGGGCAACCCCGAACGGTTGGACCTCTGGGCCGCCCTATTCAATCGGCCAGGGCCTTCAGCAGCTTCTTGTCGAAGACCTTCAGCACCTGCGCCAGTTCATGGCCGCGCTTCATCACCAGCCCGCCGGCGGCGATCACGCAATATTGCCCCTGGCGCTGGCGCAGCTTGGGCCGTTTCTCCACCCGGAACAGGGGCATTTCGCTGGCTCGGCGGAAAATCGAGAACACCGCCGCCTCTTCCAGGAAATCCACAGCATAATCGCGCCATTCCCCGGCCGCGACCATACGGCCATACACGGTCAGAATGCGGTTGAGCTCGGAACGGTCGAAATCGGGTCACCGGCGCGTCGGCGGGATTTTCCTGGGAATTCCGCGCTCCTTCCGGCGAAGAAGCGCGGAACGCTATGGGGTCTTCAACCATCTGTCACATGATGGGCCGGGAACCCCTTCCCCGCAAGCCTTTCGCATTTGTAATTCCCGCCCCGAAATGGTCACGATTGAACCACGCGCTGGCCGCTTTCGGGATCGAACATCCCTTCGTCGGTTGGCCGTGCTTTTTAAGTCGGCCCGGAACTTCAAGCCCCCCAGCCCTTTCTGGGTCTGACCTGATCGAGCCAACCGACAATTTCCCCCCTTATTTCTGCGAACGGATGAACGCCTTGAACAAGGCGTCGAGCTGGCCGAACAGGCCGCCGACGATGCCGGTCAGGGTCAGCACCATCACGCCCCAGGGAATATAGAGATCGGGCCGGTCGCCGAAGAGGTTGGAGGCCGCCACCGCCACAAAGCCGCACAGCGCCCCCGCCGCGCCCCCGCCGAGCGCGCCCGCGCGAAAGCCCCGCGCCAGGTCGCGGGCATAGAGCAGGCCCGCCACGCCCGCGATCAGCATGCAGCCGAACAACAGGAAAGTGTGCTTGAGCCAGGGGCGGTAGTGCGCCGCCACCACCAGCAGCAGTTCGAACATCACGCCCACAGCGATGGCGCGGCGCAAAATTTTCAAATTCACCACGCCAAAGACTCCCACCCAATATTGCCGGGACGGACCGTGACGAGAGGTCCGCTTGCGGCTCCCTATTGATTTCTCTAAAGGGAGAAAAAGGTTCCCTTCAATATGATAGAAATTGAGCATCTCACCAAGCGTTTCGGGCCGCTCACCGCGGTCTCGGACCTCAGCCTGACGGTCAGGCCGGGCGAGGTGCTGGGCTTTCTGGGTCCCAACGGCGCGGGCAAATCCACCACCATGAAGATGGTGACGGGCTTCCTCGCCCCTGATGAGGGCCATGCCCGCATCTGCGGCCACGACATTGTCGAGGACACCATTGCCGCCCAGAAGAAGCTGGGCTATCTGCCCGAGGGGGCGCCCGCCTATGGCGAGATGACGCCCCGTCAATTCCTGCATTTCATTGCCCAGGTGCGTGAACTGTCGGGCGAGGCGGCAAAGGCCGCCATCGCCCGCGCCGTCACCGGAACCGAACTCCAGGGCGTGATGGACCAGCCGATCGAGACCCTGTCCAAAGGGTTTCGCCGCCGGGTGGGCCTGGCCCAGGCCATCCTGCACGACCCCGACGTGCTGATCCTGGATGAACCCACCGACGGCCTCGACCCCAACCAGAAGCATGCGGTGCGGAGCCTGATCCGCGGCATGGCCAAGAACAAGACCATCATCGTCTCCACCCATCTCCTGGAAGAAGTGGATGCGATCTGCACCCGCGCGGTGATCATCGACCGCGGCCGGATCGTGATCGATGCCACGCCGGCGGAATTGGCGGCGAAGGCGCCGTCCGGCCGGCTCGACGACGTCTTCCGCCAGCTCACCACCGGCGACACCAGCGGAGTGGCGGCATGAACGCGTTGGGCGCGGTCTTCGCGCGGGAATTCAAATCCTATTTCGCCACCCCGCTCGCTTTCGTCTTCATCGTGATCTTCCTGTTCGCGATGGGCGCCTTCACATTCTATCTGGGCCATTTCTACGACAATGGCATTGCCGACCTCACCGTGTTCTTCGGCTACCACCCTTGGCTTTACCTGTTTTTGGTTCCGGCGCTGGCCATGCGGCTTTGGGCCGAGGAACGCCGCAGCGGCAGCATGGAATTGCTGCTCACGCTTCCGGTGCCGCTATGGGCCACGGTGGTGGGAAAATTCCTCGCCGCCTGGGCCTTCGCGGGGCTGGCGCTGGTTCTCACTTTCCCGATCTGGATCACGGTCAATTACCTGGGACATCCAGACAATGGCGTGATCCTGGCCTCCTATATCGGCAGCTTCCTGATGGCGGGGGCCTATCTTTCCATCGGCGCCTGCATCTCGGCCTGCACCAACAACCAGGTGATCGCCTTCATCGTCAGCGTGGTGGTGTGTTTCCTGTTCACCATATCCGGCGCGCCCTTGGTGCTGGACGCGTTCCGCAGTTGGGCGCCGCTGCCTTGGTCGAAGCGATCTCGTCCTTCAGCTTCATCACCCATTTCGCCGCCATCACTGCGGGCGTGATCGATCTGCGCGATGTGATCTTCTTTGTCTCCCTGATCGGCCTGTTCCTCTACGCCAACATGCTGGTCGTGGACCTGAGGAAGAGCGGCTGACATGATCTCGCGCCGCACCTATGTTTTCTCCGCGCTCGCGCTCGCCGCGATCCTGTTCGTGGGCGTCAACATCTTCGCCGAAACCGCCATCACCAATGCGCGGCTGGATTTGACCGAGAACGGCCAGTTCACGCTCAGCCCCGGCACGCGCAACATCCTGGCCAAGCTGGACGAGCCCATCACGCTCAAATTCTATTATTCCCGCGACGTGGGCGCGCGTTATGCCTCGATCGCGGCCTATGCCAAACGCGTGCGCGACCTGCTTCAGGAATATGCCTCGCTCGGCCACGGCAAGGTGATCCTGGAAGAGATCGATCCCGAGCCCTTCACCCCGGAAGAGGATCAGGCCAGCGGCGCCGGCCTTACCCCCGCGCCCACCGATCGCGGCGATGTGGTCTATTTCGGCTTGTCGGCGACCAACAGCATCGATGGCCACCAGACCATCGCCTATTTCTCGCCCGACCGCGAAGCCTATCTGGAATATGACCTCACCTCGCTGATCTATCATCTGGCGACGCCGAAGAAGCCCAAAGTGGCGCTGATCACCTCGCTGCCGGTCATGGGATCGCCGCAGAATCCGCCAGCCGCTGGCCGCGTATGCCGCGCTGGCGCAGGAATATGACGTCACCAACCTGTCCAGCGATTTCACCGCCATTCCGCCCGCCACCGATCTTCTGGTCATCGCCCACCCGGCAGAATTGTCGCCACAGATGCTGCTTGCGATCGACAATTATGTACTCGCCGGCAAGCGCGCCTTGATCTTTGTCGATCCCCTGTCCGAATTGGCGCAGCATGGCGGTCCGGACAGCGCCGCGCCCAGTTCGGACCTGGGACCGCTGTTGAAAAGCTGGGGCGTGGATTATCCCGCCAACATGGTGCTCCTGGATCGTTCGCTGGCCCAGCAAGTCGCCGCGAGCAACGACCCGCGCGAACCTTCCGTTGCCTATCCGCTGTGGCTGCATCTGACGCCGGCGGACTTCGACCTGCACGATCCCATCACCGCATCGCTGCAATCGCTTAACCTCGCCTCGACCGGCGAGATCGCGCCCATGCGCGGCGCCACCACCATCTTCCACACCCTGATCGGTTCATCCGACCAGGCCAGCATGGTGGACCGCCAGCAAGTGATGATGTTGCGCGATCCCACCCACCTGATCGAGGCGGTCCGCCCCACCGGCGTGCGCTATGCGATTGCCGCGCGCATCAGCGGCGTGGCCAAGTCCGCCTTCCCCAAGGCGCCGGGCGCGGTGCAATCGGGGCATGTGCAACTGGTGATCATGGCCGACAGCGATATCTGGGACGATCGGTTCTGGGTGCACGTCTCCAGCCAGCTTGGCCGCACCGTGGCCGAACCTTTCGCCGACAATGGCGCCTTCATCCTCAATGCGGTCGAGAACCTCACTGGTTCTGACGATTTAATCTCGCTGCGCACGCGCTCTTCCAGCGAGCGGCCGTTCATCGTGGTCAAGGCGCTGGAGCAGAAGGCACAACTGCAATATCGCGAGACCCAGGATCAGCTCCAGACCAGCCTCAACCGGGCCGAATCCGCGCTGAGCCAGTTGCAGCAGGGCAGCGGCAACAGCATCGGACTCGACCAGAAGGAAAAGGACCAGATCGAGTCCCTGCGCCGGGGCATGGCGCTGACAAGGCGCGAACTGCGCGATGTGCAGCATAATCTACGCGCCGAAGTGGACGCGCTCGGCGCCCGCCTCGCCTTCCTCAACATCTTCGGCGTCCCCATCCTCGTCGCGGCCTTCGCGGTCGTGCTGGGCTGGATGCGCAGGCGCCAACGGGCACGGACCTCCAACTATGGGGGGCCGGCATGACCGATTTTCGCCGCCGCAATCTGATGATCCTGGGGGGCGCCGCGGCCCTGTCCGTGGTGCTGGCTGCCGGCGCATTGTTGCTGCAGGCGCAGGAGACCAAGATCCGCTTCACCCCCGGCCAGTTCCTGCCCGGCTTTTCCGCCCATATGGAGAGAATCCGCGCGCATCCATGTGGTGTCGCACAGCGGCACCTTCGACGTGGTCTATAGCCCAGCCAAGGGTTGGGTGTTGCCGGCCAAGGGCAATTATCCCGCCGACTTCAACCAGGTGCGCCGCACCTTGCTGGGCCTGGCCGCGCTGGAAACGGTCGAACCCAAGACCGCGCGCGCCGATTGGCTCTCTTATGTCGGGCTGGACACGCCACCCAAAGGCAGCGGCATTGAGGTCATCGTGAGCGACGCCAGCGGCCATGACCTTGCCGCGATCATCATCGGCAACGCCGCCGAGCTGGACAATGCGGCCGGCGGCAATGGGGTGTTTGTGCGCCACCCCGGCGACAATCAGAGCTATCTCGCCCGCGCCATTTTCACGCCCCACGGCGATCTTTCCGATTGGGTGGACACCAACGTGATGAGCGTGGATGCGGCGCGGATCAACACCGTCACCGTTACCCCCTTCTCCGGCGCGTCCTACACGGTGGCGCGGGAGCACGCATCAGATTTGGAATACAAGCTCCAGGGCCCGCCTCCGCCCAAGGGCATGGCTGCCAATTCCGCCCAGGTCGATCTCATTCCCCAGATCGTCTCAGGCTTCGCCTTCACCGATGTGAAACCCGCGTCGGAACTGGATTTCTCCAAGGCCGCGCATCTGTCGGCCCATACGTTCGACAACCAGAACATCCATATGGATGCGGTCGAAGTGAACGGCGCGGTCTGGGTGAAGATTTCGCCCAGCCCGATCCAGGCACGCCCACCATGCAGAAGCAGGAGGCGGCGATGATCAATGCGCGCGCCGGCAATTGGGCGTATGAATTGGCCACGGAAAAGGGACAATTCTTCTCCATGACCCGCGACAGGCTTCTCACCAAAGCTCAGCCGGCACAGCAACCCGGCGAAATTCCCGCCACTGCTTCGCCCCTTGGCGCCTTGGGCGGCGCGCCCCGCTGATGGCAAGCGAGGCAGAGCCGCTGCGCGGTCTCTGGTATATGCCGGCGCTGGCGTCGAGCCTGAAGCCGGGGGCGATGCGGCGCGAGATGCTTCTGGGCGAGCCCGTGCTTCTGGGCCGCATGCGCGACGGCCAGCTTTTCGCCATGCGCGATATCTGCCCTCATCGCGGCGTGCCGCTGTCGGCGGGAAAGATCCTGTCCGAGAATACCGTCGAGTGCCCCTATCATGGCTGGCGGTTCCGCCGCGACGGCGTGTGCAGCGCCATTCCGTCCCTGGTCGAAGGCCAGGATCTGGATCCGGAAAAAATCCGCGTCCGTCATTATCCCGTGCGCGAGCAGGACGGATTGATCTGGGTCTATGTCGCGGCGAAGAACGAGGCGCCGACGATCGAACCTCCGAGAGCCCCAGCCCCGAACGCGATCCCCCGCTGGCACGAGACGCAGACTTTTTCCTGCGACATCGATCACGCTGTGATCGGGCTGATGGACCCGGCGCATGCGGGTTATGTGCATGACCATTGGTGGTGGTATCGCAAGCCCCGCGTGAAGGAGAAACACTACGCGCCGCTTCCCATGGGCTTTGTCATGACGGCGCACAAGCCTTCCAAGGCGGCCTACAGCTTTCTCGGCGACGTCACCACCGAGATCACCTTCGAACTTCCTTCGACGCGCTTCGAGATTATCAAGGGCAAGGCGTTCGGCCGCGCCTTCACCATCGTGGGGCTTACCGTCTGCACCCCGCGCGACGACGCCGCGACTTCCGTCATACAAGTGTTCTATTGGCCGGGCTGGCTGTTCTTCATCCGGCCTTTCTTTATGCTTTTGGGCCCGACTTTCATCGCCGACGACCGCAAGATCGTCGATCTGCAGCGCGAAGGCTTGAAGTTCAATCCGAACCTGATGCTGATCCAGGATTCCGATCAACCCGCGATCTGGTATCACCGGGTGAAGAAGGCGTGGGCGGAGTCGCTTGACACAGGCGCACCCTTCGCCAATCCCGTGCGCGAACGCACCCTGCGCTGGCGGTCCTGACCTAGTCCGTCAATTAACGGCCGCCCATGCCAAGAAGCGCGGCCACGGCGCCGCGCTTCCTGACATGAGAACAATGGACTGAGCCACTTATTTCACGGCTGCACGCGCGAGGTGCACCACCTTTACGGGCTGCGCCGAGATGGCCGTCGCCTGGACGGGCTTGGCGGCAACCGCGTCCGGATAAGCCATGGTCGAAACGAACGAGCCCGGCGGCACCGCCGCATCTTCCTCGTTGTCGCCCGCGGCCAGGACCGGCGCGCTCAAGCCAACCACCAAAGCACCGGCCAACAGAATTCCAAGATTGTTACGCATTATAGTCTCCCACAATTGCAATGCGCGTCCCTCCAATAGGTCTGCGCATGAATGAACAAATGAGAGCATATGCTCTTTTTTCAATATCCTTCTGGCCCCTTGACCCGCATGCCAGCCAAGCGGGGTTTGCATCGATCTGCGCCGCAGCCCGCGCCAGGACCCTCGATTCGGCTGATTTTTCAGAAAGATGTGAGCGATTTCGGCCGGGTACATGGCGATAAGGGAGCGTCGGCCGGGAAAAGTGTGAGCGGTTTTCCGTAGGCCGCGCGACCCATCAAAAAGAGGGTTGCGGTGAACCGGCCGGACCGTCTAGACGATCCCCTTAACCTACAACTTGGCCGGCCCCAAACGCCCGCAAAAGCGTGGGCCCGTCCGCGCGAGCCGCCCAAGCCGAAGGCCGGGCCCATCAGAGACAAACATGCCCAAACGCACCGATATCCATACCGTCCTGATCATCGGCGCAGGGCCTATCGTGATCGGCCAGGCCTGCGAATTCGACTATTCCGGGGCCCAGGCCTGCAAGGCGCTGCGCGAAGAAGGCTACCGGGTGGTGCTGGTCAATTCCAACCCCGCCACCATCATGACCGACCCGGGCATGGCGGACGCCACCTATATAGAACCGATCACGCCGGAATTCGTCGAGAAGATCATCGCCCGCGAGCGGCCCAATGTGCCGGCGGGCAAGGTCTTTGCCTTGTTTCCCACCATGGGCGGACAGACCGCGCTCAACACCGCGCTCTCCTTGCGCAAGATCGGCGCGCTCGAGCGTCATAATGTCGAGCTGATCGGCGCCACCGCCGACGCCATCGACAAGGCCGAAGACCGCGAGCGTTTCAAGCAGGCCATGATGGCGATCGGGCTCGACGTGCCCAAAGGACTGACCCTCAAGGGCCAGCTTCGCCAGAAGAAGGACACCGCCGGCAATGTGGTGCTCGATGGCAACAACAATCCCATGATGGAATTGTCACCGGAATCCTTCGCCAAGGCGCTGGCGGCGCTGGACCAGGTGGGACTTCCCACCGTGATCCGGCCCTCCTTCACCATGGGCGGCACCGGCGGCGGCATCGCCTATAACCGCGAGGAATTCTTCGCCATTGTCGAAGCGGGCCTGGACGCCTCGCCCACTCGCGAAGTCCTGATCGAGGAATCGGTCCTGGGCTGGAAGGAATTCGAGATGGAGGTGGTGCGCGACAAGGCCGACAACGCCATCATCATCTGCTCGATCGAGAATGTGGACGCGATGGGCATCCATACCGGCGATTCCATCACGATCGCGCCCGCGCTCACCCTGACCGACAAGGAATATCAGCGCATGCGCTCGGCCTCGATCGCGGTGTTGCGCGAGATCGGGTCGAAACCGGCGGCTCGAACGTCCAGTTCGCGGTCAACCCCAAGGACGGGCGCATGGTGGTGATCGAGATGAACCCGCGCGTCTCCCGTTCTTCGGCGCTGGCGTCCAAGGCCACCGGCTTTCCCATCGCCAAGATCGCGGCCAAGCTTGCGGTGGGCTACACCCTGGACGAACTCAAGAACGACATCACCAAGGTGACGCCGGCCTCGTTCGAGCCCACCATCGATTATGTCGTGACCAAGATTCCCGCTTCGCCTTCGAGAAATTCCCCGGCGCGGAGCCGCTTCTCACCACCGCCATGAAATCGGTGGGCGAAGCCATGGCGATCGGCCGCACCTTCGCGGAGTCGATCCAGAAAGCGCTGCGGTCACTGGAAACCGGCCTCACCGGCTTCGACGAGACGCCGCTGTCGGAGGACAAGACCGCCATCCGCGCCGCGCTGGCCCGGCCACGCCGACCGGCTGCTCAATGCCGCCCAGGCGATGCGGCATGGGTTTCCCCTGTCCGAAATCCAGGAGATCACCGGCTACGATCCTTGGTTCCTGGGCGAGATCGAAGCCATCATCCAAACCGAGGCGGACATCAAAAAGACCGGACTGCCCAAGGACGAAAGAGGTCCCGCCGTCTCAAGTCCATGGGCTTTTCCGATGCACGCCTGGCCAAACTGACGGGCACAAAAGAAATTAACGTGCGCGCGGCGCGCCACGCGCTCCACGTCCATCCCTGCTACAAGCGCATCGACACCTGCGCCGCCGAATTCGCCGCGCGCACGCCCTACATGTATTCGACATATGAGATGCCGGTGGATGGCAGGACCCGATGCGAAGCCAACCCCACCGACAGGAAGAAGATCATCATCCTAGGCGGCGGGCCGAACCGCATCGGCCAGGGCATCGAGTTCGACTATTGCTGCTGCCATGCCGCCTTTTCGCTGTCGGAGCCGGGCTATGAGACCATCATGGTCAATTGCAACCCCGAGACGGTCTCGACCGATTACGACACCTCCGACCGGCTTTATTTCGAGCCGCTCACCGCCGAGGACGTGCTGGAGATCGTGGCCAAAGAACAGGAAAAAGGCACGCTGGCCGGCGTGATCGTACAGTTCGGCGGCCAGACCCCGCTCAAGCTCGCCAACATTCTGCGCGACTGCGGCGTGCCGATCCTGGGCACCAGCGCCGACGCCATCGATCTGGCCGAAGACCGCAAGCGTTTCCAGAAACTGCTCAACGACCTCCATCTCAAGCAGCCGCGCAACGCCACCGCCATGACGGCCGAGGAGACCGTGCAGGCGGCGCGCGAGATCGGCTACCCGGTGATCCTGCGGCCCTCTTATGTGCTGGGCGGGCGCGGCATGGTAGTGGTGGCGGATGAAACCCAGTTGAAAGAGCAAGTGGCCTCGGGCGAGCTGTTCCGCATCTCGGGCGACAATCCGGTCCTGATCGACGCCTTCCTCAACAGCGCCGTGGAAGTGGATGTGGACGCGATCTGCGATTGCGACAACCAGGTCTTCATCGCCGGCATCATGGAGCATATCGAGGAAGCGGGCGTCCATTCCGGCGATTCCGCCTGCTCGCTGCCGCCGCATACCTTGAAGCCCGCCATCATCGCCGAAATCGAGCGCCAGACCAAAGCGATGGCGGTGGCGCTGAACGTCCGTGGACTGATGAATGTTCAATACGCCATCCAGGGCGACGATATCTATGTACTGGAAGTCAATCCTCGCGCCAGCCGCACGGTGCCCTTCGTCGCCAAGGCGGTCGGACTGCCGGTGGCGGCGATCGCCGCGCGGGTGATGGCGGGCGAGAAACTGTCCGCCTTCGATCTCAAACCCACTACTTCCGATCACATCTCGGTCAAGGAAGCGGTGCTGCCCTTCGCCCGCTTCCCGGGCGTGGACACCATCCTGGGTCCGGAGATGCGTTCCACCGGCGAAGTGATGGGATTGGACACCAGCTTCGCCCGCGCCTTCGCCAAGAGCCAGATCGGCGCCGGCACGCGCCTGCCGATGGGCGGCACCGTGTTCATCTCGGTCAAGGATTCCGACAAGGACCAGATCGTGGCGCCCGCGCGTGATCTGGTGGCGATGGGCTTTGCCCTGGTCGCCACCGGCGGCACGGCGCGGACGCTGGCCAAGGCCGGGCTTCCTGTCGCCACCATCAACAAGGTGCTGGAAGGCCGTCCCCATGTGGTGGACGCGCTCAAGAATGGCGAGATACATCTGGTGTTCAACACCACCGAAGGCGCCCAGGCCCTGACCGACTCCTCCTCGATCCGCCGGGCCGCGCTCACCTTGAAGGTGCCCTATTACACCACCGTGGCGGGGGCCAAGGCCGCCACCGAGGCCATCGCGGCGCTCAAGGGCCAGTCTCTTGAAGTCGCCCCCCTCCAGTCTTACTCTTTGACGGCTGGGTAACAGGCTCATACAAAAAAACCCAGAACGAACAATGCTTTACACAGGCTGATCGGCCCCGCTCCGGAACCATAAGCCGGATCGCGGGTTCTTTTGGCCCCACGGGATTCGACGGCAATGGAAAAAATTCCTATGACGGCCCACGGCTTCAAGGCCCTGGAAGAGGAACTGAATCGGCTCAAGAACGAAGACCGCCATGAGATCATCAAGGCGATCTCGGAAGCACGCGCCCATGGCGACCTTTCGGAGAATGCGGAATATCACGCCGCCAAGGAGCGCCAGAGCTTCATCGAAGGCCGCGTGCTTGAGCTGGAAGACCAGATCGGCCGTGCCGAAGTGATCGACATTTCCAAATTGTCGGGCGCCAGCGTGAAGTTCGGCGCCACCGTCACCCTGGTGGACGAAGACACCGACGAAAAGCGCCGCTACCAGATCGTGGGCGACGTGGAATCCGATGCCAAGAAGGGCCGCATCTCGCTTTCGTCTCCCATCGCGCGCGCGCTGATCGGCAAGACCAAGGGCGACACGGTGGAGGTTGCTGCCCCGGGCGGCGCGCGGTCGTACGAGATTCTGAAAGTGGAATTCGTTTAGCTTTTTGTTTAACCCCTCCGCCCTTCGCAACTTTGCCGTGGTGCTCGGCTAACGCCTACGCGCCACCGCGTTGCTACGGGCACCTCCCCTTCCAGGCGCTTCGCGCCGAAGGGGAGGATGGGCACGACCAGGCATCGAGAAAGTCTGAACTCCTCATGCTGAGCTTGTCGAAGCATGAGGGCGCGCAGATAGATACTGCAGTCCTCACCCTTCGACGGGCTCAGGGTGAGGAATTCTAGATTATTCCAAATCTTTTCACGCGCGCCTGATAGCTCGCATATTCGGGATAGGCGTCGCTCAGAACCCGCTCCTCGAAAATAGTGCGAAGCACTTGGAACGCCAACACGCCCAGCGCAAGCAGCGCCGCCCAGGGCTGGACGAACTGCATCGCCGTGCCCAGGATGGTGACGATTTCCATCACATACAAAGGATGGCGCGCCCAGGCATATGGTCCGCCCGTCACCAGCATGCGCGCCTCGGGCATGATCGAGAACGCCTTGCCCAGCCGCGACAGCACGATGGCCGAACCCGCGCTGCCCGCGAACACCAGGAACGCCGCCACCGCCTGCCAGAACAGTGTGAGCGGCACAGGCTTGAGATAAATGATCGCCACGCCCAGGAAGGTCCCGGCAAAGCCGCAAAACCGCGGCAGCACCCCCTGCGCACGCTTGACCGGCTGGTTGCGCACCACCAGCAGATAGATCAGCAGCAGATTGAAGACCGCCGAAGCAAAAAGCGCAAAGAAGCGCAGATTGAACAGAAGACTATCGGGCTGCATCACGATCGCACGCGCATCCGCCGCCAGATTGGGCCTGAGCGACACCACGCCATAACCGAACCAGAGGATCAGCGGCACGCCTGCGATCAGGTCGTAGGCTTTGCTTTGACGGAATTCCCCCCAGCCCCGCATCACGTTTCCTTCACCAGATACGGACCCGGCCGCCGCGCGATCACCGCCACTATCTCGGCGATCTCGATGAATTTCCCGTCCGGCGAAAGCTCGCGCAGGCGTTCACGCAATTCCGCCTCGAAGGCATCGGCCCGCGCGCCCAGCTTTTCCGGCGAGGTGGTGGATTGGGAGAAAGCGCGCCCCGACAATGTCATCTTCGCTGAGAGTTTTGCGGATGGTGACGCTCATGCCGTCCAACTCGGTGAACGCCGATTGAAAAAGAAACGGCTCATAGCGGCGATGGCCCAACGCCTTGCGCTCGGCGATATGCGGCTGGGCACTGCGCCCATAACGGTCACCCACCTTGCAGAGCCGCTTGAACCATTCATTCTCGGGCAAGACTGGATGGGCGTCATGAAAGAAGGCGACCGCGCCGCCGGGCCCCACGATCCGATCCAGCATGGAAAGCGTGGCCATCCGGTCCATCCAGTGAAAGGCCCGGCCGATAGTGACCAGCCGGAAAGGCCCCATCTCGGGCTTCAGATCATAAGACCCGCCGCGCCAGAGAGTGAGCGTCACCCCCGCCGCCTTGGCCGCCTCGTCCGCCGCCGCCAGCATTTCGGGCTCAGGGTCGGCCGCGGTCACCGCCATGCCTGCCCGGGCGAAGGGGACTGACAACGAGCCCGGGCCGCAGCCCAAATCCAGCACCGCGTCGTTCGGTTTCAGACCCAGCAGCGAAACCACGCGGGCAATCAGGCGTTCGGGATAGCCGAGACGGTAACGCTCATAATAGGGCACCGCGCTCTGGAAGCGGCGCGGCTCATACGGCACCGGTTGATCACTGGGGTTCCATTAGGCTTTGCTTTGACGGTCAAGGGCTTATACTAGGAATGGACGAATACTCAACGCGAGGAATTTTGGCCGATGGGCAGGAGCGGCGCGGAGCGTGCGTATAGCACGTGAGCACGTGCGACGAACCCAAAAGGGCCCGCGTCCAAACGGATAAACCATGGCGAACATTGCGCTCGTAGACGACGATAAAAATATTCTCGAGTCCGTCACCATGCTGTTGGAGCAAGAGGGCTACCAGGTCCGCAGCTTCTCCGACCCCGCCGCGGCCCTGACCGCGCTCACCACCCAACCGCCCGACCTCGCCATCCTGGACATCAAGATGCCGCGCATGGACGGGCTGGAGTTGCTGCGCCGCCTGCGCCAGTCGGCTGACCTGCCGGTGATCTTCCTCACCTCCAAGGACGAAGAGATCGACGAGTTGATGGGACTGAATGCGGGCGCCGACGATTATATCAGCAAGCCCTTCTCCCAGCGCCTGCTCCTGGAGCGCGTACGCGCGGTACTCCGCCGCGCCGAAGGCAAAAGTGCGCCGCCCGTACCCGGTGAACAAAAGAAAGAAGCGCTGGTCCGGGGCAAGCTGGCGCTCGATCCCCAGCGCCATGAATGCACCTGGGACGGCAAGCCGGTGCGCCTCACGGTGACGGAATTCCTGATCCTGCAGGCACTGGCGCAGCGGCCGGGCTTTGTCAAAAGCCGCGACAGTCTGATGGACGCCGCCTATGACGATCAGGTCTATGTCGACGACCGCACCATCGACAGCCACATCAAGCGGTTGCGTAAGAAATTCAAGGCCGTGGCCGACGATTTCGACGCCATCGAGACGCTGTACGGCGTGGGTTACCGTTACAAGGAATAACGGGGCGTGCCCCATTTCTCTGCCCTCACCTGGCGCATCCTGGCGTTCAACACGCTGGCGCTGCTGATCCTCACCGGCGGCGTGATCGGGATTCAGTCTTCCGGCCGCGGCTTGGTGGAAGAACGGCTCAACGGCGTCCAGCAGCAGGCCGCCATCGTCGCCAGCACCTTGGCGGATTACGCCACCGATCCCCGCACCCATACGCTGGACATATCCTTGGCCGAGCCGTTGCTGGGTGAGTTGATCAAGCCCACGCACCCCCAATTGCGCGCCCGGATCTATCTGCCCAATGGCCACCAAGTGGTGGACACGCGGCTGCTTCTGGCGCGCAACATCGTGGAAGTGTCCGACCTTCCGCCGATCGGCCGCTGGGACAGGGCCAAGACCTGGGCCCGGCGCATCTATGACGGCGTGATGGGCGTGCGCCCCTTCAGCCAACTCCCTTCCTATTCGGAAGGCGGCGAGGATGGCCGCATCTACCAGGAAGTGGATGACGCTATGGGCGGCGTGACAGCCAGCGCCGAACGGGTCGATGAGAATAACAGGCTGGTCCTGTCGGTGGCGGTGCCGATCCAGCATTTCCGCGCGCTCTATGGCGAATTGTTCGTCACCACCGAAGGCGGCGACATTGACGACATATTGCGCCAGGAGCGAGTCATCTGTTCGGCGCGATCCTGGTGGCGTTCGCCGTGATGCTGCTGTCGTCCTTTTATCTGTCTGGCACCATCGCCGAACCCGTGCGCCGGCTGGCGGCGGCGGCGGATATGGTGCGCCAGGGCCGGGGCGGGCGCGACGCCATTCCCGGTTTTCCCGAGCGCAATGACGAGATCGGCGATTTGGCCGACAGTTTGAAGGAGATGACGGCAGCACTCTATGACCGGATCGGCGCCATCGAGCGGTTCGCCGCCGACGTGGCGCATGAGCTGAAGAATCCGCTTACCTCGCTGGCCTCGGCGATGGAGATGCTGGTACGCGCGCCCGACGACGCCACGCGGCAGAAGCTGATGGCGCTGGTCCGGGCCGATGTGAAGCGTATCAACCGCCTGATCACCGACATCTCGGACGCCTCACGGCTGGACGCGGAATTGTCGCGCGAGATGAGGAGCGAAATCGACCTCGCGCATCTGCTGAAGACCATTGTGGAGATCTATGACGTTACTGATCGGGGCAAGAATGTCGCCGTCACCCTGGAAGATCATCTGCCGCCCGGAACCAAAGTGATGGGCCATGACGAGCGGCTGGGCCAGGTCTTCCGCAACCTGATCGACAATGCCATTTCCTTCGCGCCGGAAGGCAGCACCATCGCCATTACCGCGCGCACCCATCACGCCTTTGCCCGCATCACGGTCGAGGATGAAGGCCCAGGCATTCCCCCCGACAATCTGGAGTCCATCTTCGAGCGTTTCTATACCGAGCGGCCCGGCGAGAATTTCGGCAAGAATTCGGGCCTGGGCCTCTCCATCGCGCGGCAGATCACCCAGAATGCGGGCGGCCGCATCTGGGCCGAGAACCGGCCCGCAAGCGAAGCCGGCAACGCGAGCGGCGGCGCGCGTTTTGTCGTGGAACTGCCGGTGGCGGGACCTTCAGCGTGATGAGCTTTTTTGAATGTCCTACCGCTTGGCACCTTGAGGACAGATGACAAACATTCATGCAAGTTGCGCGGCGATCGGCGCGCGCGGCGTGCTGATCCTGGGTAACAGCGGCCAGGGCAAATCCGATCTTCTGCTCCGATTGATGGATGAAGGGGCAAAACTGGTGGCCGACGACCGCACCGAACTCTTTGCCCAGAAGGGCCGGTTGATGGCGCGCGCGCCACAAAGCATCGCCGGGCTGATCGAAGTGCGAGGCCTGGGTGTCGTCGCCCGGCCTTTCCGCAAAAAGGTGGCGCTGGCGCTGGCAGTCAGGCTGGGGGAGCCCGAACGCATGCCGGAATCCGCCTTTTATCAGACGCCCGCAGGCCTCGAATGGACCAAAGCCCTGCCTTTGATCGTTCTTGACGGGCGGATGACCTCGGCCACGGCGCGGGTCCGGCTGGCGCTGGAGGCCTTTGCCAAGGACTTGATCCGCCAGGACTTTAACCTTCCAGGGACAAACCCCAAATAAGCCTTGCCTTGGGGGCGTTCCGGCCTATTTTCCCCTGCCCAAACGGATCTTTTCATGCTCGGACTTCGTGTTAGTAACCCATGGCCGCCTCGCCCAGGAGTTCATCTCGGCGATGGAGCATATGGTGGGCCCCCAGACCAATTTGCGCGCCGTCTGCATCGGGCCGGAAGACGATATCGAGCGCCGCCAGCGCGAAATCGCCGCGGCGGCCAAGGCGGTGGATACCGGCGACGGCGTGGTGATCGCCACCGACATGTTCGGCGGCACGCCGTGCAACCTGGCGCTCACGCTTCTGGACCGCACCAAGATCGAAGTGATGGCGGGCGTCAATCTTCCCAGCCTGATCAAGCTGATCGATGTGCGCGGTCGCCTGCCGCTGGAACAAGCGGTGAAAGAAGCGATCGAGGCGGGCCGCAAATATATGCGCGCCGGTTCGGCCGATCTGGGCGCGCCCGCGTGAATGAGCCTTTGAAGGCCACGGCGAAGATCACCAACAAACGGGGCTTGCACGCCCGCGCCTCCGCCAAGATCGTAGAGGCGGCGGCGCGGTTCCAATCGGAAGTCACCATCGTCAAGGACGGCAATCGGGTGAATGCCCGCTCGATCATGGGACTGATGATGCTGGCGGCCAGCCTGGGTAGCGAGATCGGGGTCGAGGCCGAAGGTCCCGACCAGGATGCAGCCATGACGGCGATGCTGGCGTTGATAGAGGCCAAGTTCGGAGAGGAATGATGACATCGCCGACGGCGATGTCATCATTCCGCCAAGCGTGGCCGCGCGCGGCAGGAAATATATTATGATGCGATTCAGAAACCTCCTGGTTGCCCTCTTCACCCTTCTCGCGCTGGCGCCCGCCTCCGCGGTTCCGCTCACCCACGCCCATCCCGCGCTCTGGCATGTCCAGGGTTCCAAGGGCGAAGCCTATCTGTTCGGCTCCATCCATCTTTTGCCCAAGACCATCGCCTGGCACACCAAGCAGGTGGATGCGGCGATCAACCGGTCGAACGTGTTCGTGTTCGAAGTCTCGACCGACGATCAGGCCCAGGCCGAGATCCGCGACCTGATCGCCAAGGACGGCATGCTCAAGCCGGACCAGTCGCTGCGCGCCATGCTCCCGGCATCGTCAAAACCGGATTTCGACGCCGCCATCGCCAAGGCGCATCTTTCCATCGATGTGGTCGATCATGAGAAACCCTGGCTGGTGTCGCTGCAATTGCTGGTGGCCGAAAGCCTGGCCGAACATTACTCCCCCGACGCCGGTGTGGACCATGCAGTGATGGCGATCGCCGCCAAGAGGCACAAGCCATCGCGCTATTTCGAGACTATCGAGCAGCAATTCAGCCTTCTCGCCAGCGGCAGCGACCAGTTGCAACTCAGCGAATTCGAATCCGATCTCAAGGATTTCCAGCAAAGCGACGATGATCTGGGTCCCATGGTGGCCGCCTGGAGCAAGGGCCAGGAAGACAAGCTCGCCACGCTGATGAACGAAGACCTGGCCGACGAGCCGGAGGCCAAGAAAGCGCTTCTGACCGACCGCAACAAGAACTGGGTCACCCAGATCGCGGCCATGCTGAAAGAGAAGAAAGTCTTCTTCATCACCGTGGGCGCGGGCCACCTTGCCGGTGCCGACGGCGTCCCGGCCATACTCCGCGCGGCGGGTTACAAAGTCGAGGGGCCGTAACCAAACCGACCACCGGCAGCCGCGCCCGCCGTCAAAGGGTTGCTGGAACTTGGAAAAATGACTTTACCGGTCCTTCATAAAGATATGCGATTATCTTTATATCCTCCTTGCGGAACCCTGCCCCGGTTGCTATGAGCGGGCCCGCAAATCGCCCCTTAACCAAGGAATTCGCCATGGCTGCTTCTCAGGACTACGTCGTCAAGGACATCAGCCTGGCCGAATGGGGCCGCAAGGAAATGGCCATCGCCGAGATCGAGATGCCGGGCCTGATGGCGACCCGCGCCGAATTCGGGGCCAAGAAACCGCTCAAGGGCGCGCGCATCGCCGGCTCGCTGCACATGACCATCCAGACCGCGGTCCTGATCGAGACCTTGGCCGCACTGGGCGCCGATATCCGCTGGGCCTCCTGCAACATCTATTCGACGCAGGACCATGCCGCCGCCGCCATCGCCGCCACGGGCATTCCCGTTTTCGCGATCAAGGGCGAGAGCCTGGTCGATTACTGGAACTACACCCGCAAGATCCTGGAATGGGGTGATGGCGGACTGCCCAACATGATCCTGGATGACGGCGGCGACGCCACCATGCTGGTCCATGCGGGCTTGCGCGCCGAAAAAGGCGACACCGCCTTCCTGGACAAGCCCGAGAACGAAGAAGAAGAAGTCTTCTATGCGCTGATCAAGCGCACCTTGAAGGAGAAGCCGGGCTGGTTCGCCCAGCTCGCCGCCTCGATCAAGGGCGTGTCGGAGGAAACCACCACCGGCGTGCATCGCCTCTATCAGATGGAGAAGGACGGCAAGCTGCTGTTCCCCGCCATTAATGTGAACGACTCTGTCACCAAATCGAAGTTCGACAATCTCTATGGCTGCCGCGAAAGCCTGGTCGATGGCATCCGCCGCGGCACCGACGTGATGATGTCCGGCAAGGTGGCGATGGTCGCGGGCTTTGGCGATGTCGGCAAAGGTTCGGCCGCGTCGCTGCGCCAGGCTGGCTGCCGGGTGATGATCTCGGAAATCGATCCGATCTGCGCGCTGCAGGCGGCGATGGAAGGCTATGAAGTCGTCACCATGGACGAAGCGGCGCCCCGCGCCGACATCTTCGTCACCGCCACCGGCAATCTGGATGTGATCACGGTGGACCATATGCGGCAGATGAAGGACCGCGCCATCGTCTGCAATATCGGCCATTTCGACAGCGAGATTCAGGTGAACGCGCTCAAGAATTTCCAATGGCACAATGTGAAGCCGCAGGTGGACGAAGTGGAATTCCCCGGCGGCAAGCGCATCATTCTTTTGTCGGAAGGCCGCCTGGTCAATCTGGGCAACGCCATGGGCCACCCATCCTTCGTGATGAGCGCTTCTTTCACCAACCAGACCCTGGCGCAGATGGAATTGTTCGGGAACCCCGGCAAGTACCAGAAGAAGGTCTATACCCTGCCCAAACATCTGGACGAGAAGGTGGCGCGGCTTCATCTCGCCAAGATCGGCGCCAAGTTGACCGAATTGTCGGACAAGCAGGCGACCTACATCAATATTCCCAAGGCCGGACCGTATAAGCCGGATACCTATAGATATTGATCCCTTGATTGAGCGGAAAAGGGCGCGCAAAGCTTCAGCCGTGCGCGCCCTTTTTCTTTGCCTGCTGATCTCGCCCCTGCTGCTTTCAGGCTGCGATGCCTTGATCCAAAAGGACGGCGATTCCTTCGAGGCTGGGGGTGTGCCGCCTGCCAAGTTCGACAATGACGACCAGGATTGCCGGACCAAGGCGGCCGATTATGTCGCCTATGACCTCCGTGGCATGAGCGGCACGCATTACGATCAGAACCGCGGCTTCAACACCGTCTATTCACGCTGCATGCGCGGATTGGGCTATCGCCCCCGGCCCATTTACGAAAATTGGCTGCCAGGCTAGAGCATGTATCCGCGCGGGGTTTTTCTTGTTGCCGCCTTCGCGCTCTGCGCATTGCCGGCATGGGCCGAAGACAGCGAGCCGTCGGCGATTGTGGAGTTGGGCGGCGCCGGCGAATTCAGCCTGAAGGACCACACCGCCAGCTTTGGCCCAAACCTCGCCGCCGAAGTCACGCCGATCGAGGATTGGTTGGAGCTGGAAGCCGGATTTTCGCCCCTATTCAGTCATGGCGCGACAGATTGGCAGACGGATTTCCTGTTCAAGAAGCCCTTCACCCTCTCGGACCAGGTCGAGTTCATGGCGGGCGTGGGACCCGAATGGGACCACACCATCGCGGGCGGGCGGCACAGCGACAGCATCAGCGGCGAAGCGGCGTTGGATTTCATGTTCTGGCCGGAGCCGGAACGGCGCTTCGGCTGGTATCTGGAGCCAAGCTACGGCTACAGCTTCCGCTCCGGGCATGAGCAGAGCGTGGCCGTGAGCGCGGGGCTCCTCATTCCCATTCCTTGAGCCGCGACGGGTTTAGCACCGGCGCCAATCCTTAACGCTCTGATCCGACTCGCATTTTGTCCACAGCCCCCTAAATCTGGACCTGTTAGCCGCATTTAGATTTTCATACTTTATTAACCACAATCCCTATGCGGAGTCCCCCTCTCTCGGTATGTTGTTGATTTTAAAGTGATTCGCCGATTCGCGGCGGGTGAAAACGCCCCGAAGCGGGTGAGCAGGTCCGGCGGACCTGCGAAAGCGATGAACGCCGCGAGCTCGAGCGAGCGGCCGGATGGGGATAAGGCGGGATGAGTCCCAAACTGGGACAAGCGGCAAGGTTGGGCCTGGGGGTTGCCACCCTCGCGCTCGCGGCCCCGTCCTCACCCGCTCAGGCTGCCGACACGGTCAGCCTGATCATCGGCTTCGACACCGGACGGCTTCTGGTCTTGAGCGCGCTGGCGGCGGGCGCGGTGGCGCTGGCGATCGCCGCTTCGCTTTGGGCACTTGCCGAGCAACGCAATGCGCGGCGTCTCGGCCGCGTATTAAAGAGCATCGGCGCGCGCACCAAATCGCAGCTGGGCGAACGCGACGCGCTTCTTGCCGCCGGACGCGAGGCGCTGGTGATCTGGGGCCGCGACGGCTCAGCGGCACTTTCTTACGGCGGCGGCGAAGATATGCTGAACGCCATCCTGCGCGGGCCCGATGCCGCCATCCTGTCGCGGGCGCTGGAAGATCTCTCCCAGCGCGGCGTTGGTTTCAAACATACCGTGCGCGAAGCCAATGGCCGGGCGCTGGCGGCGCGGGGCCGCGCGGTGGGTTCGATGGCCGCGGTGTGGCTGGCGGAGCCCAAGGTCGAAACCGGCATCGCGGATTTCCGCGCCATTCTCGACGCCTTGCCCATTCCCGTGTGGCTGCGCGACAAGGGCCTGGCGATTTCCTGGGCCAACCAGGCTTTCCTTGCTTCCACCGGCGCCGCCACCATCGAAACCGCGCGCAGCAATGGCAGCACGCTGGACAAATCCGAACGCGACCTGGCCGCCACGGCGCGAAGCCAGAACACGGTCTTGGAAGCCAAGCGCTTTGCCCAGCTGGGGGGAGCGCGCCGCGCCATCACCTTCACCGAGATTCCCATGGGCGATGCCGGCATCATCGGCACCGCGGTGGACATGACCGACGTGGCGGCGGCGGAAGCCAAGCTGCAGCAGCATCTCGACGCCCATGTCGACACGCTGGACAAGCTGGCGACCGCGGTGGCGATCTTCTCGCGCGAGCAGAAGCTCACTTTCTTCAACCGCGCCTTCGTCAAATTGTGGGGCCTGCCGCGCGAATGGCTGGAGCGCCATCCGTCCGACGGCGAAATCCTGGACCGGCTACGCGACGCCAGGAAGCTTCCCGAACAGCGCGATTATCAGGCGTGGAAGCGCGGACGCCTGGCGCTGTATCAGACCGAAGGCCGCAATATCGAGGAATTCTGGCACCTTCCCGGCGGCCAGACCTTGCGGGTGGCAAGCCAGCCCCATCCCTTCGGCGGCCTCACCTTCCTTTACGAAGATGTGAGCGAGCGGCTCAATCTGGAATCCAACTACAACACCCTGGTCAAGGTTCAGTCGGCGACGCTGGACACGCTCAATGAAGGCGTGGCCGTGTTCGGACCCGACGGACGGCTCAAGCTGCACAATGCCGCCTTTGCCAGCATCTGGGACTTGAAGCCCGAGGACGTAAAGGGCGAGCCGCATGTGCGGGTTTTCGCCGGGCTGGCCGTCAATCGCTTCGGCGACCGCGCGATCTGGGACAAACTGATTCAGGCCATCGTTTCGGACGGAGGCGCGGCCAGGGCGCTGGGCGAAGTCGAGCGCAGCGACCGCACCATCCTGTCGCTCGGGCTGTCGCCCTTGCCCGACGGCGCGATGCTGGCCACCTTCACCGACGTCACCGACCGTTTCCGCATCGAAAGCGCGCTGCGCGACCGCAACGAGGCGCTGGAGGCGGCCGACCGGCTCAAATCCGATTTCATCAAGCATGTGTCCTATGAATTGCGCACGCCCCTTTCCACCATCATGGGCTTTGCCGAGCATCTGGCATCGGGCGTGCCCGGCGCGCTCAACCCGCGCCAGGCGGAATATCTGGAAGCCATCATCTCCGGCTCCAACACCCTCAAGGACCTGGTCAACGACATTCTCGACCTGGCGCTGGTGGAATCCGGCGCGCTCAAGCTGGAATTGGAGCGGCTCGATCTCTATGGCCTCCTGGCCGATGTCGCCAACCATGCCGGCGGCTGGGCGGCCAAGTCGGAATTGACCCTGGAACTGGATTGCAAGCCGGGCGCGGGCGTGTTCATGGCCGACCAGCGGCGGATGCGCCAGATCGTCTATAATCTTCTTTCCAACGCCTTCAAATTCACGCCCCGCGGCGGCGTGGTGCGGCTGTCGGGCCGCATGGTGGGAGACGATGTGCAGATCGCGATTTCGGACAATGGGCCCGGCATCCCCCCTGACGTGAAAGCCAATGTATTCGAACGCTTCTCGGCGCAGGGCCGTTCGGGGGCGAATGGCGGGGCGGGCCTGGGCCTCGCCCTGGTCAACCGCTTTGTCCAGCTGCATGACGGCTGGGTCGAGATCGAAAGCGACAATGGCACGTTGGTGCGCTGCCACATTCCCCGCCGCATCGCCGTCACCGAAGTGACGCGCGAAAAAGAGAAAAACCGCTTCGCCTATTGGTGAGATTTTTCCGCCAATGCTAAGGTTCAGGGGGCAAACGGGGAGCCAGCCATGAGCGGGGAACGCAAGAAACTTCCGGCTGAAGCGGTCGAACTTTACACGCGCTTTATTCATGGCGAGATCAGCCGCCGTGCCTTCGTCAACGGCGTCAAGCGTTTTGCCGTGGCCGGGCTGACCACCAGCGCGATCATCGACGCCCTGATGCCCAATTACGCCGCGGCGCAGCAGGTGCGC
Source organism: uncultured Alphaproteobacteria bacterium (assembly GCA_963765095.1). Taxonomy (GTDB): domain Bacteria; phylum Pseudomonadota; class Alphaproteobacteria; order Micropepsales; family Micropepsaceae; genus Rhizomicrobium. The sequence goes on along the minus strand of CAVXUV010000021.1, from coordinate 3,760 downwards.
AAGGACGACGAGCGCATCAAGGCCAGCTATGAAACCGTGCCCTCGCCCGACGGCAATGGATACATCAAAGGCTATTTCGTCCGGCCCTTCAGCGCCGACAGCCGCGACGCCACCCCCGCGAAACTGCCCGGCATCATCATCATCCATGAGAACCGGGGGCTCAATCCGCATACGGAAGATGTCGCGCGGCGCTTCGCCCTGGAGAATTTCATGGCCTTCGCCCCGGACGGGTTGTCATCGGTGGGCGGCTATCCGGGCGACGACTATAAAGGCGGCCAGCTCTTCGCCAAGATCGACAAGGCCAAGATGACCCAGGATTTCCTGGCCGCGGCGCGCTGGCTGAAGGCGCGCCCCGACTGCACGGGGAAAATCGGCGCCACTGGCTTCTGCTTTGGCGGAGGGATCGCCAATACCTTGGCGGTTCTGATGGGACCTGACCTGGCGGCGGCGGCGCCCTTTTATGGCGCGGCGCCCAAGCCGGAAGACGTGGCCAAGATCAAGGCGGCAATCCTGATCAACCATGGCGCGCTGGATAAGCCGGCGGTGGACGGCTGGCCCGCCCAGGAAGCCGCGCTCAAGAAATACAATATCCGCTATGAGGGCCATATCTGGCCCAATTCCGTACATGGCTTCTTCAACGACGCCACACCGGAACGCTACAACAAGGTCACCGCGCCACAGGCCTGGACCCGCACCATCGAGTGGTTCAACCAGTATGTGCGTAACGCGCCGGCCTGAACGTTACTGCGCCGCGGTCACGTACAGTTTCTTCTGGCCATAGACGACAAAGAGATGAAGCTGGCGCAGCACGTCCATGCCCAGCGTCAGATCGGGGAGACGCGCGTCGGTTGAACGCGCCCAGCTTCCCAGGACCATCTGGCTGTTCAGTTCGTGGGTCAGGCTGTTGGTCATGATCAGCGCGGGAACATTGTTCGCGGTGACGCCGCCGGCGAAGGAAATCTCGGAAAAGGTATGGCCATACACCGGCTGACCCTTTCCGTCCTTGAGGTCGCCTTCGGGTTTCATCTCCGGCGCATCGGCTTTGAGCCCCACCATCAATTCGGCGATGTCGCGGCGCATCACGGTGCGCGAAGAGCTTGTGTCGATCACGGCGTTGATCTGATGGCCCTGGACCGACACCGGCACGCTGATCTTGCCGTCCGCCATGGTGATGGGGATGACCGCGACGGCGGAATGCGGCCAGAGCACCACCTGATTGGGGTCGGTGCATCGTGTGGGCGAGAGATAGTTGATCTGCTTTCCGCCGAAATCCAGCTCGACATCATATTGCTTGAAGAAATCGCCGGTCAGCAGCCCGTCATAAGGTTCGGACTTTCCCATTTCCGCGTCGTTGGCGACCAAGAATATCAAATGCTGGCCGGTGGCGCGCCCGAGGGTGAAGGCGCCGATGCGAACCCGGGTCTCAGTGGCGCCACGGCCGATATTGTCCCGGACGTCATGAATGGAGACATTCCCCAACCCGCCATTGGTGAGCGCCGATAGATTGCCGCCGCTCGGCTGCATGTTCGAGCCGTTATTTGCCCCGATATTTTCGTTCCCCTTGGTGTTTTCCGGCAGCCCCAATTGGGTGACCGCCGCTTGCGAGACTTCGGTGGGATTGGTGCCGATATCGAGCAGGAATTGCTTGGGCGTGCCATTGATCGCCACCGGCACCAGCATCAGGTTGGTGCCGGGCAGCGGCGTCATGTCCACCGTGTCCGCAAGAGTCGGCAAGCTGCAAGTCTCCGCCGCGGCGGTTCCATGCCAGCCCACCAGCGCGATGAAAGCAGTCAATATTTTACTGCATATGATTTTATTGCGCTTGATTCTATTGCACATGCGAACCCCTCGCCCGCGACGGGCAATGCACTGCCTGTTCGAAAGAGATGTCAAGCAGGGCCTCTAGTGTTGCGAAGGCGGGATGTGCACGGTGAGACCGTCCAGTTCCGACGTCACGCGCAACTGGCACGACAACCGGCTGTTGGCTTTGGGCTGGATGGCGAAATCCAGCATGGTCTCTTCCATCTCCGATTTGGGCGGAAGCTTGGCCAGCCAATCCTTCTCGACATAGACATGACAGGTGGCGCAGGCGCAGGCGCCGCCGCAATCGGCGTCGATGCCCGGCACCAGGGCGCGCACGGCGCCTTCCATCACCGACCAGCCGGATTGTATCTCCACCGTCTGTTCGGCGCCGTCCGGCTGAATGAATGTAATTTTCGCCATCAGCCGAAGCTTTTCATGGGAATGGCGGCGTCCGCCAGTCTTTCCGGCGGAATTTTCGCGTTCGCCGCGATCAGTTTGCACCCGACCAGATATTCCGGCGCGGCATTGACCGCTTCCACCGCCGCGACCGCGCCGTTGCGCAGATGGAAGACGGCGAATTTGTGGGCGGCCGGATCGCCCCGCACCACCAGCGCATCGCCGGGCCGCGCCAACCCCGCGATCTGGAGTTTCAAATCATCGGTCCGACCAGAACCAGGGCACTTCGCTGTAGTCTTTGGGCCGTCCCATCATCGCCAGCGCCGCATGCTTGGCCTGATCGATGGCGTTTTGCACGCGTCGAGCCGGATCTCGACGCCTTCGCGGCCATAATGGCGGGTGCAATCGCCGGCGGCAAAGATGGCGGGGTCCAAGGTCCTGGCATGGCGATCCACCACGATGCCGTACGGCAGGCAAGACCCGCTTTGGCCGCCACTTTGTCATTGGGCACAACGCCGATCCCCACCAGAGCCAGGTCGGCGGGATAGAGTGTGCCGCCGACGCGTACCTCTTCAATTTTGTCCGTTCCCTCGAAGCCGTTGACGGGCGTGTTGAATTTGAGGGTCATGCCGCCTTGTGGTGCTCGGCGGCGAAGAAATCCGACACCGGCTTGGACACGGTGCGCGGCATCAACCGGTCGGCGGTCTCGACACCGTCAGTGCAGCCCGCGCTTGGCTCCCACCGCCGCCACTTCCAGGCCGATATAGCCACCGCCCACGATGGCGATGCGTGCGCCCTCCCGGAACGCGGCCTGAAGCCCGTCCACATCGGCGATGTCACGGAGATAGTGAATCCCGGCAGGTCCGCGCCGGGACAGGTGAGCTTGCGCACCCGCGTGCCGGTGGCGATGAGCAGCTTGTCGTAAGCGAGCGTGCGCCCATCGCTGACACCACCGTCCTGCGGCGCGGTCGATCGCCATAGCGCGCGTAATTGAGGTCAGTCGCACGCCATCTCGCGATAGAATTCGTCGCCTTTCAGGAAAAGCCTTTCGCGCGCGAAAGCCCCCAGCAGATAGGCCTTGGATAGTGGCGGGCGCTGGTATAGGGCGGATAGGCCCGTCCCCACCATGGTGAGTCGGCCCGGGAACCCTTCGGCCACAGGCTCTGGACCGCCTGCACCGCGGCCTGACCGGCGCCAATAATGACAAATTGTTCGGCCATGATTTTTCCCGAATCCGGGTGCAGGCATGACCGAGGCTCCCAAGCATAGGGCTTTCGCCAGCGGCGCGGCCGGGCTACAAAGCTCCATGGCGGACAGATTTCGCATGCGTGTGGCGCTGCCGGACCTGGCGGCGACGGCAAAACTCGGCACGGCGATTGCGGCCCGGCTGGCGCCAGGCGATGCGGTGCTGCTGAGGTGCGACCTGGGCAGCGGCAAGACCACCTTGGCGCGCGCCATCCTGGCGGCATTGGGTGTGACGGAGAATGTGCCTAGCCCGACCTTCACTTTGGTGCAGGCCTATGAGACGCCACGCCTGAGGGTGAGCCATTACGATCTCTAT
>CAVXUV010000020.1:0-33223 GCA_963765095.1 uncultured Alphaproteobacteria bacterium | reverse complement strand
ACATCGCGGCGCGCGCGGCATTCCGCGAGCTTGCCTCGCGCGGCGCGGTCAAGCTGCTTGAGCCCATCATGAAGGTGGAAGTCGTGACGCCCGAGGATTTCCTCGGCGGCGTGATCGGCGACCTGAATTCCCGCCGTGGCCAGGTGCAGGGCACCGACAGCCGCGGCAACGCCCAGGTGGTCACTGCGATGGTGCCGCTGGCGAACATGTTCGGCTACATCAACACGCTGCGCTCCATGTCCCAGGGCCGGGCGCAATATTCCATGCAGTTCGATCACTACGAGCAAGTGCCGCAGGCGATCGCCGACGAAGTCAAAGCGAAATACGCCTAAAGCGAAAAGATCTGAGTTCAGGAGACCAAAATGGGTAAAGCGAAGTTTGAACGTAACAAGCCGCACTGCAACATCGGGACGATTGGCCATGTCGACCATGGCAAGACGTCGTTGACGGCGGCTATTACGAAGGTATTGGCGGAGACCGGCGGCGCCACGTTCACGGCCTATGACCAGATCGACAAGGCGCCGGAAGAGAAGGCGCGCGGCATCACCATTTCGACAGCGCATGTGGAGTATGAGACCAAGGCGCGCCATTACGCCCATGTCGACTGCCCCGGCCATGCCGACTATGTGAAGAACATGATCACGGGCGCTGCCCAGATGGACGGCGCGATCCTGGTGGTCTCGGCCTCGGACGGCCCCATGCCCCAGACCCGCGAACACATCCTTCTGGCCCGCCAGGTTGGCGTGCCGGCCCTGGTGGTGTTCATGAACAAGTGCGACATGGTCGATGATCCGGAGTTCTGGACCTGGTCGAGATGGAAGTGCGCGAGCTTCTCTCCAGCTATCAGTTCCCGGGCGATGAGATTCCGATCGTGCGTGGTTCGGCCTTGATGGCGCTGGAAGGCAAGGAGCCCAAGCTCGGCCATGACGCGATCCTGGAGCTGATGGCGAAGGTTGACGAGTACATCCCCCAGCCGGAGCGCCCGATTGACCAGCCCTTCCTGATGCCGATCGAGGACGTGTTCTCGATCTCGGGCCGCGGCACGGTTGTGACCGGCCGCGTCGAGCGCGGGATCGTGAAGGTTGGCGAGACGGTCGAGATCATCGGCATCCGCCCCACTTCCTCGACCACGGTCACGGGCGTTGAGATGTTCAGGAAGCTCCTGGACCAGGGTCAGGCGGGCGACAATATCGGAGCTCTGCTGCGCGGTATCGAGCGCGAAGGTGTCGAGCGCGGCCAGGTTCTGGCCAAGCCGGGTTCAGGTGACACCCCACACCAACTTCATGGCGGAAGCCTACATTCTGACCAAGGACGAGGGAGGCCGTCACACGCCGTTCTTCACCAATTATCGTCCGCAATTCTATTTCCGCACCACCGACGTGACCGGCATCGTCAAGCTGCCGGCGGGCACGGAGATGGTGATGCCGGGCGACAATGTGTCGTGCGAAGTGGAACTGATCGTTCCCATCGCCATGGAAGAGAAGCTTCGTTTCGCCATCCGCGAAGGCGGCCGTACCGTCGGTGCAGGTGTGGTGGCGAAGATTCTCAAGTAAGCAAGCGGACCGGTTCGAAGGACGACAGATATGCAAAATCAAAATATCCGCATCAGGCTGAAAGCCTTCGACCACCGGATTCTCGACAATTCGACGCGCGAGATCGTCAATACCGCCAAGCGCACCGGCGCCCAGGTGAGGGGCCCCATTCCGCTCCCCACCGGCATCGAGCGTTTCACGGTCAACCGTTCCGCCCATGTCGACAAGAAGAGCCGCGAGCAGTTCGAAATCCGGACGCATAAGCGTCTGCTCGACATCATTGACCCCACCCCGCAAACCGTGGACGCGCTGATGAAGCTCGACCTCGCCGCGGGCGTGGACGTCGAAATCAAGTTGTAAGGAGCGTCAGGTGCGCACAGGCGTCATCACGCAGAAGGTCGGCATGACCCGTCTGTTTTTGGCAGACGGCACGCATGTTCCGGTCACGGTGCTGAAACTCGACGGCTGCGCCGTCGTCGGCACGCGGACAGAGGAAAAAGACGGCTACACCGCCGTGACCTTGGGCTCAGGCTTTGCCAAGCCCAAGAACACCAGCAAGGCCTCGCGCGGCCAGTTCGCCAAGGCGGAGATCGAGCCTCGCCGCAAGGTGGCGGAGTTCCGGGTGGACGGCGCGAGCATGCTGGAAGTGGGCGACCAGCTTCAGGCGGACCATTTCGTGCCCGGCCAGAAGGTGGATGTCACCGGCGTCACCATCGGCCGCGGCTTCACCGGCGCGATGAAGCGCTGGAATTTCCGCGGCCTTGAAGCCAGCCATGGCGTCTCGATCAGTCACCGCTCGCTGGGCGGTACTGGCGGCCGTCAGGATCCGGGCAAGACCTTCAAGAACAAAAAGATGCACGGCCATTACGGTGTCGACAATGTCACCACCCAGAATCTGGAAGTGGCCAAGGTCGATGTCGAACGCGGTCTCATCATGGTGCGCGGCGCCGTTCCGGGCTCCAAAGGCGGCTGGGTCATGGTGCGCGACGCGGTCAAGCGTCCCTCCAAGGATGCGCCCCAGCCCGCATCGGTGAAGAAGCGCGAAAAGGCTGCTTCGGCTTCCGAAGCACCCAAAGCTGACGGCGCGAGCGAGGGCTAAAATGAAAACCAAGGTCCTCAATCTCGACAACAAGTCCGCCGGCGATGTGGAATTGTCCGACGCCATCTTCGGGCTCGAGCCGCGCGCCGACCTGATCCAGCGCGTGGTGGTGTGGCAGTTGGCCAAGCGCCGTTCCGGCCAGCACAAGGTGCTCACCCGCGCCGAGGTCAACCGCACCAAGCGGAAGCTCTATAAGCAAAAGGGTACCGGCCAGGCCCGCCATGGCGCGCGTTCGGCGCCTTTGTTCGTGGGCGGCGCCAAGGCGATGGGTCCGGTGGCGCACAGCCATGAATTCGACCTGCCCAAGAAAGTGAAGGCCCTGGGCCTGCGTCACGCGCTCTCCTCCAAGGCCAAGGACGGCCAGTTGGTTGTGCTGGACGAAGCCAAGTCCAAGGAAATCAAGACCGGCGCGCTGGCCAAGCAATTCGGCAAGCTCAAGATCGGCCGCGCTTTGGTGGTGGACGGCGAGTTCGACAAGAATTTCCAGATGTCGGCCCGCAACCTGGCCGACGTCGCGCTGCTGCCCGTGGCCGGCATCAACGTCTATGACATCATGAGAAGCGACAAGCTGGTGCTCACCACCGCGGCTCTCAAAGCGATCGAGGCGCGTCTCGGTCAAGGGAGTGGGGGATGAGTTACAATCACGACGTGATCCTGTCGCCGGTGATCACCGAAAAAGCCACCCGCATGACCGAGGCCAACCAGGTCGTGTTCCGCGTTGCCCCACGCCACCAAGCCCGCCATCGCCAAGGCGGTTGCCGAGCTGTTCAAGGTCAAGGTGAAGGCAGTGAACACGGTGGTGGTCAAGGGCAAGCGCAAGCTGGCCCGCGGCAAACGCTATACACGCAGCGATTTCAAGAAAGCGATCGTGACCCTGGAAGAGGGCCACCAGATCGACATCACGACGGGTGTCTAAGCCATGGCTTTGAAAAATTACAAACCCACGACTCCCGGCCAGCGCCAGCTGGTCCTGGTCGACAGGTCCGGCCTGCACAAGGGCGGCCCGGTCAAGTCGCTCACCGAGGGCAAGCATTCCAAGGGCGGCCGCAACAATACCGGCCGCATCGTGGTGCGTTGGCAAGGCGGCGGCCACAAGCAGCGCTATCGCGTGATCGATTTCAAGCGCCGCAAATTCGACCAGCCGGCAATCGTCGAGCGACTGGAATATGATCCCAACCGTACCTCCTTCATCGCGCTCATCAAGTACAAGGACGGCGAGCTCGCCTACATCCTGGCGCCGCAGCGTCTGGCCGTGGGCGATACTGTCGTCTCGGGGGACAGGGTGGACGTGAAGATCGGCAACGCCATGCCGCTCTCCGCACTTCCGGTGGGCACCATCGTCCACAATGTCGAGATGAAGCCCGGCAAGGGCGGCCAGGTGGCGCGTTCCGCCGGCACCTATGCCCAGTATCTGGGCCGCGACGCGGGTTATGCGCTGCTCCGCCTCAATTCCGCGGAAGTGCGCAAGATGCCGCTCACCTGCATGGCCACGGTGGGCGCGGTCTCCAATCCCGATCACATGAACGAAATCATCTCCAAGGCCGGCCGCAATGTGTGGAAGGGCAAGCGCCCGTCCGTGCGCGGCACCGCCATGAACCCGATCGACCATCCCCATGGCGGCGGCGAAGGCCGCACCAAGGGCGGCCGTCATCCGGTCACGCCCTGGGGCAAACCCACCAAGGGCGCCAAGACACGCATCAACAAGCGCACCACGAAATTCATCGTGCGTACGCGCAAAGGCAAGACACAGGGCTAATTCATGACACGCTCGATTTGGAAAGGCCCGTTCGTAGACGGCTATCTGCTCAAGAAGGCCGAGGCCGCGCGCTCGTCCGGCCGCAAGGATGTGATCAAGACCTGGTCGCGCCGCTCGACCATCCTGCCGCAATTCGTCGGCGTCACCTTCGGCGTCTATAACGGCCACAAGCATATCCCCGTGCTGGTGACCGAGGACATGGTGGGCCACAAGCTGGGCGAGTTCTCGCCCACCCGCGTGTTCCACGGCCATCCGCGGCGTCGGGCGGCGGCGCGGGCGGCGACAAGAAAGCGAAGAGGGCCTGATGGGCAAGGAATCCCGCGCGCGCGTGCTTGCCGACCATCAGGCGATGGCGATCGGCCGCAACATCCGCGTCTCGCCCCGCAAGCTCAACCTTGTGGCGCAGCAGATCCGCGGCAAGAAGGTGGACCGCGCCTTGAATGAGCTTACCTTTTCGCAGAAGCGCATCGCCCGCGACGTCAAGAAGGTGCTGCAATCGGCCGTCGCCAATGCCGAGAACAATCACGATCTCGACGTCGATGATCTGGTCGTGCGCGAAGCCTCCGTGGGCAAGAATTTGGTGATGAAGCGCTTCCATGCCCGTGCCCGCGGCAATTCCGGCGGGATCGAGAAATTCTTCAGCCAGATCACCATCGTGGTCGAGGAACAGCGCGAGGCCGAGAAGAAAGAGAAAAAGTCCGAAGAGGACGCGGAAGGCGAGGTCAAAGCCGCCGCGAAGAAATCTTCGGGCAGGAAAGCGCCCGCCAAGAAGCCCGTGGCGAAAAAGTCCGCCAAGGCAAAGGAGAAAGCATAATGGGTCAGAAGGTCAATCCGACCGGCCTGCGTCTGGGCATCAACCGGACCTGGGACTCGCGCTGGTACGCGGGCAAGAAGGAGTATGGCAAGCTCCTGCAGGAAGACATCAAGATCCGCGCCTATCTCAGCGACAAGCTCAAAGCGGCGGGCGTCTCCCGCATCGTGATCGAGCGGCCGCACAAGAAGTGCCGCGTCACCATCCACTCGGCCCGTCCGGGCGTGGTGATCGGCAAGAAAGGCGCCGACATCGAGAAGCTGAAGGCCGACGTCCAGAAATTCACCGCCGACGAAGTCCATCTCAATATCGTCGAGATCCGCAAGCCCGAGATCGACGCCAAGCTGGTGGCCGAGAATATCGCCCAGCAGCTGGAACGCCGCGTGGCGTTCCGCCGGGTGATGAAGCGCGCGGTGCAGACCGCGATGCGTCTTGGCGCGCTCGGCATTCGTATTACCTGCGGCGGCCGGTTGGGCGGCGCAGAAATCGCCCGTGTCGAATGGTACCGCGAAGGCCGCGTGCCGTTGCACACGCTGCGCGCCGACATCGATTACGGCATCGCCACCGCTTTCACCACCTATGGCACGTGCGGCGTCAAGGTCTGGATCTTCAAGGGCGAGATCATGGAACATGATCCCTTCGCCACCGAGAGGCGCCAGGCCGAAGCCGCCGAGGGCAAACCGCGCGAGCGTGAACATCGCGACCGCGCGCCCGCGCCCGCCGCCGAATAAAGAGAAGAACCATGCTGTCACCCAAGCGCACCAAATTCCGCAAGCAGTTCAAGGGCCGCATCAATGGCGCCGCCAAGGCGGGAACGTCGCTGAATTTCGGCGCCTATGGCCTGAAGGCGCTGGAGCCCGAGCGGTTGAATGCGCGCGAAATCGAAGCCGCGCGCCGCGCCATTACGCGCCACATGAAGCGCGCCGGCCGCGTCTGGATTCGCATTTTCCCGGACGTGCCGGTGTCCAAGAAGCCCGCCGAAGTCCGCATGGGCTCGGGCAAGGGCGCGCCGGAATTCTGGGTGGCCAAAGTGAAGCCGGGCCGCATCCTGTTCGAGATCGATGGCGTCGATCTCGAGACCGCCAAGGAAGCGATGCGTCTGGGCCAGGCCAAACTTTCCATCGCGACCAAGTTCGTCGCCCGCACGGTGTAATCATGGCCAAGAAAGCAACCGCCAAGAAGCCCAAGACGTCCAAGGCGAAGAAGATTGCTTCGGCCAAGACCTCGTCCAAGGCCGACGATTTCCGCGCCAAGAGCGCCGATGAGTTGAACGACCAGTTGGTCTCGATGAAGAAGGAGCAGTTCAATCTGCGCTTCCAGCGCGCCAACGGCCAAGCCGAGAATACCGGCCGCATCCGGACGCTGCGCCGCGACATCGCCCGCGTCCAGACCGTCCTTAACGAACAGCGCCGCACTGCGGTTGCCAAGGCTTAAGAGGCACACTATGCCGAAACGAATTCTTCAAGGCGTCGTGGTGAGCGACAAGAACGCCAAGACCGTGGTGGTCAAGGTCGAGCGCCGCTTTCTGCATCCGGCGATGGGCAAGACCGTGCGCCGGTCGAAGAAGTACCACGCCCATGACGAGAAGGGCGAATACAAGGCGGGCGATGTTGTCCGCATTCAGGAATGCCGGCCGCTTTCCAAGCTCAAGACTTGGCAAGTGGTGGAACGCGTCGGCAAGTAACGGCGCGGCCAGAGGAGTTTAAGTCATGATTCAGATGTCCACAGAACTTGACGTCGCCGACAATTCCGGCGCCAAGAGCGTGATGTGCATCAAGGTGCTGGGCGGTTCGCATCGCCGCTATGCCGATGTCGGCGACATCATCGTGGTGTCGGTGAAGGAAGCGATCCCGCGCGGCCGCGTCAAGAAGGGCGAAGTGCTTAAGGCGGTGGTGGTGCGCACCGCCAAGGGCGTGCGCCGTCCCGACGGCAGCCTGATCCGCTTCGACGGCAATGCCGCGGTCCTGGTCAACCAGCAGGGCGAGCCCATCGGCACCCGCATCTTCGGACCGGTGACCCGCGAGCTTCGCGCCAAGAACCAGATGAAGATCATTTCGCTGGCCCCGGAGGTCCTCTAATGAGTCAATATCAAGAAGGGCGACCGCGTCATCGTCACCGCCGGCCGCGACAAGGGCAAGAAGGGCGAAGTGCTCAAGATTTTCCCCAAGGACGACAGCGCCTTGGTCCAGGGCGTCCATGTGGTCAAGCGCCATCAGCGCCAGACCCAGACGCAACAGGGCGGCATCGTCACCAAGGAATCGCCCATCCATCTGTCCAATCTGGCGCATGTCGATCCCAAATCGGGCAAGGCGACGCGCATTGGATTCAAAACCCTGAATGACGGACGCAAGGTTCGCTTTGCCAAGAAGTCCGGTGAGGTCATCGATGTCTGACGCAGGTGCAAGCCGCAATCCGCAGGAACGCGCCAAGGCCGAAGCCAAGGCCGCGAAGGCCAGCAAACGCCGCGAGGTCAATGCCGGCACGCAAGTCGGCGTCGGCGAGCGCGCGACCGAGAAGGGCTATGTGCCGCGCTTCAAGCAGCGCTACAACGAGACGCATCAAGGCCGACCTGATGAAGAAGTTCGGCTACACGAACCCGATGCAGGTGCCGAAGATCAACAAGGTCGTGCTGAATATCGGCGCGGGCGAGGCGGCTTCGGATTCCAAGAAGATCCAGCAGGCGCTGAACGATCTGACCGCCATCGCCGGCCAGAAGGCCGTGGTGACGCGCGCCAAGAAGGCGATCGCCACCTTCAAGATCCGCGAAGGCCTGGCGATCGGCGCCAAGGTCACGCTGCGCGGCGATGTGATGTATGAATTCATCGACCGGCTGATCACCATGGCGCTGCCCCGCGTGCGCGACTTCCGCGGCATCAATCCCAAAAGCTTCGACGGCCGCGGCAACTACGCCATGGGCCTGAAGGAACACATCGTGTTCCTGGAAATCGACTACGACAAGACCGAGACGGTCTGGGGCATGGACATCATCTTCAACACCATCTGCGAAGACCGACGAGGAAGCCAAGGCGCTTCTCGAAGGCTTCCAGTTCCCGTTCACGACGAATTGAGGCTGAACCATGGCGAAAACGAGCCAGATCAACCGGAACAAGAAGCGCGAAAAGCTGGTGGCGCAATATGCCGCCAAGCGCGCGGAGCTGAAGAAGATCGCCGAGGACATGAAGGTCCCCGCCGAAGAACGCTTTGCGGCGCGCCTCAAGCTTGCCAAGCTACCGCGCAACTCGTCCAAGGTGCGCATCCATCACCGCTGCGAGCTTTCGCGGCCGTTCCAAGGGCTATTACCGCAAGGTCAAGATGTCCCGTATCGCGCTGCGTTCGCTATCCAATTTCGGCCAGATCCCCGGCATGACCAAGGCGAGCTGGTAAGGAGAAACCATGATCATCGATCCGATTGGCGATCTTCTTGACCCGCATCCGCAACGGCCAAATGCGCCGTTCCTCGAAAGTGCGCTCGCCCAATTCGCGGCTGCGCATCCGCCTGCTCGACGTGCTGCAGGAAGAGGGCTTCATCCGCGGCTATGCCGAGGTGGAGTTCAAAGGCCACAAGGAGCTCGAGATCGAGCTCAAATATCACGAAGGCGAGCCGGTGATCCGCGAATTGAAGCGGGTCTCCACGCCGGGCCGTCGCGTCTATTCCTCGGTCAGCGAACTCAAGCCCCATCGCCAGGGCCTGGGCGTATCGATCCTCTCCACGCCCCAGGGCGTGATGACGGATTCGTCGGCCCGGGAAAAGAATGTCGGCGGTGAAGTTCTCTGCCAGGTCTTTTAAGGAAGAAGCTGATGTCTCGTATTGGCAAAAAACCCGTTGCACTGCCCAAAGGCGTCACCGCCTCGGTCGACGGCCAGACCGTGAAGGTCAAGGGACCCAAGGGCGAACTCAGCGTCACCCTGGTGCGCGAAGTTTCGGTCAAGGTGGACGATCATGGCGTCACCGTCACGCCCGACAAGAATCAGGAACGCTCCAAACAGATGTGGGGCCTGTCGCGCAGCCTGGTGAACAACCTCGTCACCGGCGTCACCGTCAGGCTTCACCCAGAAGCTGGAGATCCAGGGCGTCGGCTATCGCGCCGCCGTGCAAGGCAAAAACCTGAATTTGCAGCTCGGCTTCAGCCATGACGTGGCCTATCCCATCCCGGCCGGCATCACGATCACCTCGGAAAAACCCACCATGATTTCGGTGTCGGGGATCGACAAGCAGCTGGTCGGTCAAGTCGCCGCCGAAATCCGCGGCTACCGCCCGCCCGAGCCCTATAAGGGCAAGGGCGTGCGCTATGAAGGCGAGTATGTCCGCCGCAAGGAAGGCAAGAAGAAGTAAGATGACCAACGCTCACTTCAAAAAGCGCCAATCGCGCACGCGTCACCGGATCGGGATGAATGCCCAGGACCGGCCGCGCCTGTCGGTGTTCCGTTCGGGCAAGCATATCTACGCCCAGGTGATCGACGACCGCACCGCCGCCACTCTGGCCGCGGCCTCGAGCAACGAAAAGGAAGGCAAGGCGCCCAAGACCTGGAACCTGGATGCGGCATCCCATGTCGGCAAGAAGATCGCCGAGCGGGCTTTGGCCAAGGGCGTCAAGCAGGTCGTGTTTGACCGCGGCGGCTACATTTACCATGGGCGCGTGAAAGCGCTGGCGGATGCGGCGCGCGAAGGCGGCCTGGAATTTTAAGGGACTTCATAGCGGCGGCGGATGAACGAATCGGCCGCTCGCACTGGAAAGTAAGGAACGAATATGGCGCGTGACGGACAAAGGGACGACAAACGCGGTCGCGGCCGCGATCGCGAAGAGCGCGATAACGAATTCATCGACAAGCTGGTGCACATCAATCGTGTCGCCAAGGTGGTGAAGGGCGGCCGCCGCTTTGGTTTCGCTGCCCTGGTGGTGGTGGGCGACCAGAATGGCCGCGTCGGCTTCGGCCATGGCAAGGCGCGCGAAGTGCCGGAAGCCATCCGCAAGGCAACCGATGCCGCCAAGCGTTCGCTGGTGCGCATTCCGCTCAAGGACGGCCGCACTCTGCATCACGAAGTGCGCGGTCATCATGGCGCGGGCAAGGTTCTGCTCCGTCCGGCGCCTGCCGGTACCGGCATCATCGCCGGCGGCCCGATGCGCGCGGTGTTCGAAGCCTTGGGCGTGGGCGATGTCGTGTCCAAGTCGCTGGGCACGTCGAACCCCTACAACATGGTGCGCGCCACGTTCGACGCGCTCAAGAATCAGCAATCGCCCCGCATGGTGGCCAACCGCCGCGGCCGCAGTATCGCCGAGATCCTGGCCAAGCGCGAAGGCGCGCCCGCCACCGAAGCGTCGGCTTGAGGAAGAAGAGAGAACGATCATGGCTGAGAAGAAGACAAAGGCGGCAACGAAAAGCGGCAAGACCGTCACGGTTCGCCAAATCCGCTCCGCCAATCGCAAGCCCGACATCCAGGCGCAGACCCTGCGCGGCCTGGGTCTGGGCAAGATTCGTCGCACCCGCACGCTGGAAGACACGCCGTCGGTGCGCGGTATGATCCATGCGGTCAAACACCTCGTCGAAATCGTCGAGGAAGGAAAGTGACATGAAGCTCAACGAAATTCGCAATAATCCGGGCGCGCACAAGCAAAAGGACAAGGTCGGCCGCGGCTCGTCCTCGGGCCTGGGCAAGACGTCGGGACGCGGCGTCAAGGGCGCAAAGGCCCGCACCGGCACCAAGGTCTATGGCTTTGAAGGCGGTCAGATGCCGCTGCACATGCGCATTCCCAAGCGCGGCTTCAACAATATTTTCGGCAGCGACTTTTCCGAAGTGAATATCGGCCACCTGCAAAAAGCGATCGACGCCAAGCGCCTCAAGAATGAGGGCAAGATCACCGAGCAGGTCCTGCGCGATGCCGGCCTGGCGCATAAGAGCCGCGATGGCGTCCGGCTTCTGGGCAAGGGCGAAATCAAGGCCAAGATCGAGATCGAAGTGGCCGGCGCCTCGGCCTCGGCCAAGGAAGCGGTCGAAAAGGCCGGCGGCAGCGTGACCGTCACCTTCAAGAAGAAAGTCTATTCCAACAAGAAGGGCGAGCCGGGCAAGCGCCAGAAGCGCCGCACCGACTCCGCTGCCAAGCGGGCGGCTCGCCAGAACCGGGGCTGAAATATGGTGGCGGGGAGCGCTCGAAAGAGGGGTTCCCCGCGCTATATTAGAAACGGGCTACCAAGGCCCGGGAGCAGATCATGCCGTCAGCCGCCGAACAATTAGCCGCCAATTTCAGCTTCTCGAATCTCGGCAAGTCCCAGGAGTTGCGCAACCGCATCTTCTTCACCCTGGGAGCCTTGGTCATCGCCCGGCTGGGCACCTACATCCCCATGCCCGGCATCGACCCGGCGGCGCTGGCGCAGCAGATCAACCAGACCAGCGGCGGCCTGCTCGACGTCTTCAATGTGCTGGCGGGTGGCGCGGTGCAGCGCATGGCGATCTTCGCGCTCGGCATCATGCCCTACATCTCGGCCTCGATCATCATTCAGTTGATGACCACGGTTTTCCCCGAGCTCGAAGCGCTCAAGAAGGAAGGCGAGGCGGGCCGCAAAGTCATCAACCAATATACCCGCTATGGCACGGTGGCTCTGGCCGCGGTGCAGGCTTATGGCATCGCCATCGGGCTGGAGCATTGGGGCAATGTGGTGATCCATCCCGGCTTCTTCTTCCGGCTCACCGCGATGATCACACTCACCGGCGGCACCATCCTTTTGATGTGGATCGGCGAGCAGATCACCAGCCGCGGCGTGGGCAATGGCATCTCGCTCATCATCTTCGGCGGTATCGTCGCGCGCTTTCCCCAGCTTCTGGGCCAGGCGCTGGAATCGGCCCGTACCGGCGCCACCAATCCGCTGCTGCTGCTGGCATTCCTGGTTTTCGCGGCCGGCCTGGTGGCCTTCATCGTGTTCATGGAACGGGCGCAACGCCGGCTCTTCGTCACCTATCCCAAGCGTCAGGTGGGCAACAAAATCTATGGCGGAGAATCTTCGCATCTGCCGTTGAAGCTCAATGTCTCGGGCGTGATCCCGCCCATCTTCGCCTCGTCGATCCTGCTGCTGCCCACCACCATCGCCAGCTTCAATGCCCAGAATCTGCCGGGATGGCTGCAGGTGATCGTCACCTATGTGAGCCGGGGCCAGCCTCTCTATCTGATCCTGTATGCGCTGCTGATCATCTTCTTTGCCTTCTTCTATACCGGGTGGTCTTCAATCCGGAGGAGACGGCGGAGAATCTGAAAAAATACGGCGGCGTCTTTCCCGGCATCCGGCCCGGCAAGAAGAGCGCCGAATTCATCGGCTATACGCTCGACCGCATCACCGTGATCGGCGCTCTCTATCTGGCCTTCGTCTGCCTGATCCCGGAATTTCTGTTCTATGAATATAATCTCTCCTTCTCGCTGGGCGGCACCTCGATCCTGATCGTGGTCTCGGTCACCATGGACACCGTGGCCCAGATTCAAAGCCATCTCATCGCGCAGCAGTATGAAGGCCTGCTCAAGAAATCGAAGCTGCGCGGGGCGCGACGGTGAATCTGGTTCTGTTCGGGCCTCCGGGGGCGGGCAAGGGCACACAAGCCAAAATCCTCACTGAAAGACGCGGCCTGCCTCAACTCTCCACCGGCGACATGCTGCGTACGGCGATTGCCGCTGGCACGCCTTTGGGCTTGTCCAGCAAGGCGCTGATGGACAAGGGGGCGCTGGTCCCAGACGAGACCGTGATCGGCATCATCGGCCAGCGTTATGACCAGCCTGATTGCGCCAAAGGCGCGGTGTTTGACGGTTTTCCGCGGACCATCGCCCAGGCCGAGGCACTCGACCGGATGCTGGCCGAGCGAGGCAAGAAGATCGACCTGGTGCTGGAGCTCAAGGTGAATGATGCCGTGCTTCTGGACCGGGTCCAAAGCCGGATTGCGGCGGGGGGACCTGTCCGGGCCGACGACAATCCGGAAACCCTGAAGAAGCGGCTGGAGGTTTATTACCAGGCCACTGCACCGGTGTTGGCCTTCTACCGGGCCCAGGGAAAGGTCAGGACCCTGGATGGAATGACCCCCATCCCCGAAGTTACCAAGCAAATATCGGCCATCCTGGACTCGCTCTAGGGCGGTGCGTCTTGGTCCAGACCTGCCTCCCCCGCGCGCGCAGCGCTGGCGGGGGAGGTACCCGTAGCACGCCCTCGGGCGTGCGTAGGGCGGAGGGGGTGCTCATGAAGATGGGTCAAAAAACGAGTCTGCGACAATAAATCCCGCCCAGATGTTGACGGGCGGGGGTGCATTCCTATAATCCGCGCCCTCGCGACAGTTTTCCTGTCATTTCCAGGCTTTATGGGGCGAATTTGAAGGAGCCCCAGGACTGGAATTGGCCGGAATGGCTGCGCATACGAATTTTGTAACAATTTCAATGGCTTGAAAAGCCCCGGAGACACCACCTTGGCACGCATCGCCGGCGTCAATATCCCGACCCAGAAGCGCGTGGAAATCGGCCTTCGCTATATCCATGGCATCGGCCCCCGCATCGCGCAGAAAATCATCGCTCAATTGGGCATCGACCCGTCGCGCCGGGTGGGCGATCTCACCGAGTCCGAAGTGATCCAGATTCGCGAAGTCATCGACCGCGACTATCTGGTTGAAGGCGATCTTCGCCGCGAAGTCGCAATGAATATCAAGCGCCTGATGGATCTGGGCTGCTATCGCGGCCTGCGCCACAGGAAGGGCTTGCCGGTCCGCGGCCAGCGCACCCATACCAACGCCCGCACCCGCAAAGGCCCCGCCAAAGCGATCGCCGGCAAAAAGAAAGTCACCAAGTAAATGGCCGAAGCACAAAAGTCCGCCGGCAAGGCGCCTCGCGCCCGCAAGAAGGAAAAGAAGAACGTGGTGGTGGGCGTGGCCCACGTCGCGGCCACCTTCAACAACACCATCGTCACCATCACCGACACGCAGGGCAACACAGTGTCCTGGTCGTCCGCCGGCATGATGGGTTTCAAGGGTTCGCGCAAATCCACGCCCTATGCGGCGCAGATCGCCGCCGAGGACGCCGCCAAGAAGGCGGTGGAGCACGGCATGCGCACCCTGGAAGTGGAAGTTTCGGGCCCGGGTTCGGGCCGTGAATCCGCGCTGCGCGCGCTGCAGGCCGTGGGCCTGGTTGTCACCTCGATCAGAGACGTGACGCCGATCCCCCACAATGGCTGCCGCCCGCCCAAGCGCCGCAGGGTTTAAGTTTATTCGGACGTAACTATCTACCCGTCGCACGTATGGGCATGGTCCGACATGCCCGGGACACGATGAGGACAAAATGTTTCAGAAGAACTGGCAAGAACTGATCAAGCCCCAGAAGCTCAAGACCGAATCCGGTCATGACGGGGGAAAAATCGCCACCATCACTGCCGAACCGCTGGAACGCGGCTTCGGCCTCACGCTGGGCAATTCGCTCCGCCGCGTGCTGCTGTCGTCGCTTCAGGGCGCCGCCGTCACCTCGATCCAGATCGAGGGCGTGCTGCACGAATTCTCTTCGATCCAGGGCGTGCGCGAGGACGTCACCGACATCGTGCTCAATGTGAAGCAGATCGCGCTGCGCATGCACGCGGAAGGCCCCAAGCGGGTGAGCCTCAGGGCCACCGGCCCCGGCGAAGTGAAGGCCGGTCAGATCCAGGGCTCGTCCGACATCGAGATCCTCAATCCCGACCTGGTGCTCTGCACCCTGGATGAGAAGGTGGATTTCCGCATGGAGCTCACCATCGCCACCGGCAAGGGCTATGTCCCGGCCGACCGCAACCGTCCGGAAGACGCGCCCATCGGCCTGATCCCGGTGGACAGCCTGTTCAGCCCGGTGAAGAAGGTCTCCTACAAGGTCGAGAACACCCGCGAGGGCCAGATTCTCGACTATGACAAGCTCACGCTCACGGTCGAAACCAACGGCGCGGTGACGCCGGACAATGCCGTGGCCTATGCCGCGCGCATTCTCCAAGACCAGCTTCAGGTCTTTATCAATTTCGAAGAGCCGCGCGAGCGCGTTGCCGAAGAGGCCAAGCCCGATCTGGCCTTCAATCCGGTGCTGCTCAAGAAAGTGGACGAGCTGGAATTGTCGGTGCGTTCGGCCAACTGCTTGAAGAACGACAATATCGTCTATATCGGCGATCTGATCCAAAAGACCGAAGCCGAGATGCTGCGCACGCCGAATTTCGGTCGCAAGTCGCTCAACGAGATCAAGGCGGTCCTGGCCGAGATGGGCCTGCATCTGGGCATGGAAGTGCCTGGCTGGCCGCCTGAGAATATCGAAGATCTCGCCAAGCGTTACGAAGACCAATATTGATTTTTTAGGAAGACATCGCCATGCGTCACGCCAATCGGGGCCGCAAGCTCAACCGCACCGCTTCTCATCGCAAGGCGATGTGGGGCAACATGACCGCGGCATTGATCAAGCACGAGCAGATCAAGACCACGCTGCCCAAGGCCAAGGATCTTCGCCCCGTGATCGAGAAGCTGGTGACGCTTTCGCGCCGGGGCGCCAAGGATCTCCATGCCCGCCGCCAGGCGCTCGCCCAGATCAAGGACGAGGCCCAGGTGACCAAGCTGTTCGACGTGATCGGCCCGCGTTATGAGGCCCGTCCGGGCGGCTATACCCGCGTGCTCAAGGCCGGTTTCCGCCACGGCGACAATGCCCCTATGGCGATCATCGAGTTCGTGGACCGCGACGTGGACGCCAAGGGCAAGGATTCCGGTCCGGTCGAAGTGACCGAGACAACCGAAGAATAGTTTTCTGCTTCGGAGAGTTATCGGGGGCGGCAGCAATGCCGCCCTTTTTTATTACGCGAAGCAAAGTTGACCTGCGCGAGGTTTTTTTTAGAGTCCGCGGCGGCACGAAGGTTGATCAGATGAAGACGCTCTCTCTTGTCGTTGTCGGCGTGGCCGCGGTTGCGGCTGTCGCCCTGTGGGCCCGCCCCGGCGCCAGCCAGGCGCCCGCGGCAAAACCCACACTCGGTGCCTCCCAGCCGCTCAAGCTGGCGCCATCGCCCGCGCGCAATGAGGTGCAGCCATCCTCGATGGATCAGGTGCATTTGACCTTCGCCCCGGTAGTAAAACGCGTCGCACCCGCAGTGGTGAATGTCTATGCCCGTTCGGTGACCCAGGTTCAGGTCAATCCGTTCTTCAACGATCCCTTTTTCTCGCAATTCTTCGGCGCCACCCCGGAAATGCGCCAGCGCGTGCAGCAGTCCCTGGGTTCGGGTGTGATCGTGCGCGCCGACGGCCTGATCCTTACCAACAATCACGTTGTGGCGGGTGGCACCGACATCGTGGTGGCGCTGAACGACAAGCGCGAATTCAAGGCCAAGGTGCTCACCGCCGATCCCCGCACCGATCTTGCGGTGCTCAAGATCGACACCAAGGGCGAGCGGCTTCCCACCGTGCCGTTCGGGGACAGCGATGCCGTCCAGGTGGGCGATCTGGTCCTGGCGATCGGCGATCCCTTCGGCGTGGGCCAGACCGTCACCATGGGCATCGTCTCGGCGCTGGCGCGCAGCCAGGGTTCGGCCAACGACTATCAGTTCTTCATCCAGACCGACGCCGCCATCAATCCGGGCAATTCCGGCGGCGCGCTGGTGACAACCGACGGCAAGCTCGCCGGCATCAACACCGCGATCTATTCGCGCTCGGGCGGCAATATCGGCATCGGCTTCGCCATTCCGTCCAACCTGGCGCGCCGGGTAGTGGAAGGCGTGGAGGGCGGCGGCGGTATCAAACTGGCCTGGATCGGCGCCACCGGCCAGCCCGTCACCAGCGAGATCGCCGAAAGCATGGGCCTGCCGAGGCCCGGCGGCGTGCTGGTCAAGGACATTTATCCCGGCGGCCCGCTCGCCGATGCAGGCATCAAATCGGGCGACGTGGTCCTTTCCGTGGATGGCGCCGCAGTGGACGACATGCAGGCGCTCAATTACCGCATCGCCACCCACAAGCCGGGCGAGAGCGTGAAGCTGCATGTCGAAGCGGGCAAGTCCGCCCGCGACGTGAATGTCGTGCTGGCGCTGCCGCCGGAAAATCCGCCGCGCGAGGCAACCACGATCTCGGGCCGCAATCCCCTTGCCGGCGCCAAGGTGGAAAATCTTTCGCCCGCCGCCGCCCTGGATCTGCAGATGGATCTTCTGGCCAAGGGCGTGGCGATCGTGGCGGCTAATCCGCAATCCTATTCGGGCAATTACGGATTTCAGCCGGGCGATATCGTCAAGAGCGTGAATGGCGCCGCCATCAATCGCGTGGGCGATCTTTCCCGCGCGCTGAATGGAGTCAATCACTGGGACTTGGTGATCGAGCGCGGCGGTAGGCGGCTGACCTTGTCGGTGGATGGGTAGGAGCCGCCGCCTTTATTTTTGCCCCCATCTGTCTTCCTTGGGATAAACCCTCGGAAGACATCTTCCCCCGCCGGTCGCTTTGCGACGCGGGGGAAGAAATTCTCGGCCAAGACGCTCATCTATGAGCTGTGCTATATCCGTTTCATGAGTGACTTGTTCGAATCCGGGGGTTGGCAGAGGACGCGCCGCGTCCCCTGGCGGACCGGCTTCGGCCCAAAAGCCTGGCGGATGTGGTGGGACAGGACCATCTTTTGGGTCCTGAGGGCCCCATCGGCCGCATGGTGGCGGCGGGCAGGCCCCATTCGATGATCCTGTGGGGACCGCCGGGAACCGGCAAGACCACCATCGCGCGGCTTTTGTCGTCCGCGTTCAAACTCCATTTCGAGCAATTGTCGGCGGTTTTTTCCGGTGTCGCCGACCTGAAGAAGACGTTCGAGGCGGCCCGCGCCCGGCGCAAGACCGGGCTGGGCACGTTGCTTTTCATTGACGAAATCCATCGCTTCAACCGCAGCCAGCAGGATTCCTTCTTGCCGGTGGTGGAGGACGGGACGGTGGTGCTGGTGGGCGCGACCACGGAGAATCCCTCCTTCGAATTGAATGGCGCGTTGCTCTCACGCGCCCAGGTGCTGGTGTTGCGCCGCCTGGACGATGCGGCACTGGAAAAATTGCTGGAGCGCGTCGAAACCCATTTTGGCGAAAAACTCAAACTCACGCCCGATGCGCGCGCGAGCCTGCGCGCCATGGCCGACGGCGACGGCCGCTATCTGCTCAATCTGGCAGAGGAAGTGGCGGGGTTGAAGCTTGCCGCACCGCTCGATCCTGCTGGACTGATGGCAGCGGTGCAAAGGCGCATGCCGCTTTACGACAAGTCGCGCGAAGAGCATTACAACATCATCAGCGCGCTGCATAAATCCATCCGCGGCAGCGATCCCGACGCCGCGCTCTATTGGCTGGCGCGCATGCTGGCGGGGGGAGAGCAGCCGCTCTTTATCGCGCGCCGGCTGGTCCGCGCCGCGGTCGAGGATATCGGCCTGGCCGATCCCGAAGCGGTGCATCAGGCGCTGGCGGCGAAGGATGTGTTCGATTTCCTGGGCTCGCCGGAAGGCGAACTGGCACTGGCCCAATGCGTGCTCTATCTGGCATCGGCGCCCAAATCCAACGCGGTCTATGTCGCCCTGGGCCAGGCCAAGCGTGCGGCCCAGGAGCATGGCTCTCTGATGCCGCCCGCCCATATCCTCAACGCGCCCACCAAATTGATGAAGAATCTGGGTTATGGCGCGGGCTATCAATATGATCATGAGGCCGAGGAAGGTTTTTCGGGCCAGAATTATTTTCCCGACGGCATGGCGCGCGAGCAATTTTATCGCGCCCAAGGAAACCGGTTTTGAACGCGAAATCGCCAAGCGGCTGGACTATTGGGCGAAACTGAGAGTCAAAAGGAGGGGAAGGTTGAATGAATTTTGCAGTTTTGGCCGCGGTCGCGGCGGGCGGCGCGATCGGTTCGACGGCGCGTTATATGATTGCGGGCTGGGTCCAGTCGGCGGCGTGGGAAGGATTTCCCTATGGCATTTTCGTCGTCAATATCAGCGGCGGTCTGATCATGGGGCTGCTCACGGAATTGATGGCGCTCAAATGGAGCGTCTCGCTGGAAGTGCGGGCCTTTCTCACCACCGGCATCCTGGGCGGCTACACCACCTTCTCGACCTTCTCGCTGGATAGCGCCCTTCTGATCCAGCGCGGCGCCTATACCAGCGCCGGCGGTCTATATCGGCGGATCGGCCATTCTCTCGGTCTTGGCTCTGTTTGCGGGGCTTTGGATCGTTCGCGGTCTCTATGCCTGAATTGCGCACCATCGCCGACGATGATGACGGCATTCGCCTGGACCGCTGGTTCAAGCGGCATTATCCGGCGCTCACCCATGCGCGGCTGGAAAAACTTTTGCGGAAGGGCGAGGTGCGGCTTGACGGCAAGCGCGCCAAGGCAGCCGACCGCATCGCCACGGGCCAAAGCCTGCGCCTGCCGCCGCAAGTGACCCATGACAAGGCCGAGGAAAGGCCCAAAGCCGCGCCGGTCAAGACCTCGCGGCGGCTGGAAGACGCGATCCTTTACATGGACAAACAATCTGTTCGTCCTGAACAAGCCGCCTGGACTGGCGACGCAAGGCGGCTCGGGCCTCAGCGAGCACGTCGATGGCATGCTCGATCAATTGACGTTCGAGAAAGCGACGCGGCCCAAGCTGGTGCACCGTCTCGACCGCGACACTTCCGGCGTGCTGTTGGTGGCGCGCACGGCGCACGACCGCGGCGGGGCTCTCGCAGATCTCTGGCCGACCGCGACGCCTCCAAGGTCTATTGGGCGCTGGTCAAGGGCGTGCCCAAGGATCGCCACGGCTTCGATCAAGGCGGCGCTGGCCAAGGAAGGTGCGCGCGGCAAGGGCGAGCGCATGACCGTGAGCGAGGACGAAGACGCGAAATTCGCCCTCACCGAATATGCCGTGATGGGTCAAGCGGGACAGGAATTTTCCTGGGTAGCGGCCCGGCCGGTGACCGGCCGCACCCACCAGATCCGCGTGCATCTGGCCAGCCTGGGCACGCCCATCGTCGGCGATTTCAAATATGGCGGCACGGACGTCGCGGGCAAAGGCGCCATCGCCGACAAGCTGCATCTGCATGCCCGCTCGCATCGACTCGCCCGTCCCGATGGCGGACGGCTGCAGGTCACCGCGCCCTTGCCGCCGCACATGATCAAAAGCTGGGCAGCTGCTGGGCTTCGATCCGGACGACAAGCGCGACCCGTTTCCCAAGAAGAAATTCAACCCGCGCTCCGGTAGCGAAGTGAGTGCGCATAGAAAAAGATGAAGCGTTTCTACAAAGACGTGACGGTGGAGGAGGCGCCGGAGGGTTTTCGCTTTCTGCTTGACGGACGAGCCGGTGCAGACGCCAGGCGCGCCAGCCCTTGCTACTCCCCAATAAAGCGCTGGCCCAGGCGGTGGCGGAAGAATGGCGCGCCCAGGGCGAGGAGACCGCATCCCGCCACCATGCCGCTCACTCCGCCTGGTCAACACGGTGGCGGATGGCGTGCGCGCCAATCGCGAGGACATGATCGCGGCCATCCTGCGGTTCGGCGAGAATGACCTTCTTTCCTATCGCGCCGAAACGCCCGAGGAATTGGCCCGCCGCCAGCGCCAATGGGACCGCCATCTCGACTGGGTGGCCGAACGGCATGGTGCCAGGCTTGTGGTCACCAGCGGCATCGGCCATGTCCAGCAGCCGGCCGAGGCGCTGGCCGCGCTTGAGAAGCGCTATTGCCGCTCAGGACGACTATGCTCTGGCGGCATTGCATGTCCTTGCTTCGATTACCGGCTCGCTGGTCCTGGGTTTGGCGGTGCTGGAGGGTGAACTCACGCCCGCCGAGGCCTTCGCCCTGTCGCGGCTGGATGAGGCCTATCAGGCGGAGAAATGGGGTCGGGACTACGAAGCCGAGGAAAGGGCAAAGCGTCTGGCCCTCGACATGGACCAGGCGGCGCGGCTGGTCTCCCTGGTGCGGGCTTGACGCTCTCCGGCCGCGCCACCAGTCTTCACCGGTCGCGCGAACAAGCAGGTCGCCCATGAACGAGATCATTGCCGAGTTGGAATCGCGCCGTGACCTGGCCCGGGCAGGGGGCGGCGAAGCGAGGGTGGCCGCCCAGCATGGGCGCGGCAAGCTCACCGCGCGCGAGCGTATCGAACTTCTTCTCGATCCCCACAGCTTCGAGGAGTTCGACATGTTCGTCGAACATCGCGGCACCGAATTCGGCACCGAGAAGAATCGCGTGCCTGGCGACGGCGTGGTGACGGGCTGGGGCACCATCAATGGCCGCATGGTCTATGTCTATGCCAAGGATTTCACCGTGCTGGGCGGATCCACCTCGGAAGCCCATGCCGCGAAGATCTGCAAGATCATGGACATGGCGATGCAGAACGGCGCGCCGGTGATCGGGTTGTTCGATTCCGGCGGCGCCCGCATCCAGGAAGGCGTCGCCTCGCTGGCGGGCTCTCGGCGAAGTGTTCAAGCGCAACGTGCTGGCCTCGGGCGTGGTGCCGCAGATCTCGGTGATCATGGGGCCTTGCGCGGGCGGCGACGTCTATTCACCGGCGCTCACCGATTTTGTTTTTATGGTCGCGGGCACTTCCTACATGTTCATCACCGGGCCCGATGTCACCAAGACGGTCACGCATGAGGATGTGACCCCGGAGGAACTGGGCGGCGCGCATATCCACACCACCAATTCCTCGGTCGCCGATGGCGCCTATGACAATGACATCATCTGCCTGGAAGAGATCAGGCGGCTCTACGATTTCCTGCCCTTGAACAACCGGGAGCAAGGCGCCGCACTGGCCGGTGGAGGACGATCCCCGCCGCGAGGAGAGGTCGCTCGACACCTTGGTGCCGGAAAATGCCAACAAGCCCTATGACATGAAGGAGCTGATCCTCAAGATCATAGACGAAGGCGATTTCTTCGAGATCGGCGAGGCGTTCGCCCGCAACCTCGTCACCGGCTTCGGCCGGATCGAAGGTTCGACCGTGGGCTTTGTCGCCAATCAGCCTATGGTGCTGGCGGGCGTGCTGGATTCCGACGCCAGCCGCAAGGCGGCGCGGTTCGTGCGCTTTTGCGACTGCTTCAATATTCCCCTGGTGACCTTTGTGGATGTGCCTGGCTTCATGCCGGGCACGGCGCAGGAACATGGGGGCATCATCAAGCATGGCGCCAAGCTGTTGTTCGCCTATGCCGAAGCCACGGTGCCCAAAGTGACGGTGATCACCCGCAAGGCCTACGGCGGGGCCTATGACGTGATGGCGTCAAAACATATGCGCGCCGATGTGAACTATGCCTGGCCCTCGGCCCAGATCGCGGTGATGGGGGCCAAAGGCGCGGTCGAGATCATCTTCCGCAAGGATGCCGGCAACGCGGCCGCCATCGCCGAGCGGACCAAGGAATACGAAGAGCGTTTCCTCAATCCCTTCGTCGCCGCCTCACGCGGTTATATCGACGACGTCATCCGGCCTCATTCCACGCGCTGGCGCATCGCCAGGGCGCTGCGCATGCTCAAGAACAAGCAGGTGGCGCAGATCTGGAAGAAGCACGACAATATCCCGCTTTAGCGCGCGGTAGGTTGGTCGGAATTTATCTGGTCCAGAAACGCCTCCAGCGCGTCGGGGTAGGTTTTGTACTGGACCGGCACCAGGCAGCTGCCGCCCGCGGAAACATAGAGCGCACAATCGCTCAGGCCCCAATCGCTTTTGCGGTCGTAATGGTCCAGCATGAATTTCCAGGCCTCGTCATGATGACCCAGGCGTGACGCCGCCGCGACCAAGGACGCGCAGGCACCATTGTCGTGGTTGGTGCAGCCGCGCTGAAAATTGGCCAGGTCTTTTTCGTCAAACGAACGATAAAGCGGGCTCATGGTCACGTCGGCAAAGGCGCCTTCAACCAGCTTGAATACGCGCTTGGGCGCGCCGGCGCAGGCATAGCAGGAGAATTTATAGAGAAAGCGGTCATCGCCATGGACGATCTCCGCTTCGCCATCGCCGTCGACATCTTCGGGAATGATCTCGGCGCCGTCCCATTGCCCGCCGTCCACCACCCGCCACTGGCCCGCTACGACATCCAGAATCCAAATCCGGGCGCAGCAATGGGCGCCGCCGGTATAGCGGGATATGAAAAACTCTGGTGTGGTGTTGGTAGCATCCATCTCGACCATGGAAATGTTCGGCGGAAATTGCCGGCCCATGCCGTCACTCTCCAACGTCAGCGTCACAGGCTTGGTCCCGGGCGTGGAGGCGGTGAGGGTGATGGGCGCATTGTCGGACGGAGGCATGGCGATGCTCAAACTGGCATTGCCGAATTGCAACGTCTCTTCGCCGGGTCCGCGGGGGAGGGGCAGTTTCTGCGGAACCTGCGCCAAGGCCGGCGCGCTCCAAAGCGCCAGCGCTGCCACGATCACGAATGGCTCACGCATGACGCGTCTGGTCATGGATAACAGGGCGCGCCGCCAGCCGCGCCACCTTGCGGGCGCTTTCCAGGATATGGCCGAGACGGCGCGAAAGCACGGTCATGGCAAAAGTCTCGCCCGGGCCGAAAGGGATGTCACCTGCTTTCACCGTCTCATTGCCCGACAACAAGCTGGTGACATCCACGCGCGCCTGGGCAATGGCGGTTTCGGCACGGGGAACGTCCAGTTCCGCGCCGCGCAATTTCATCAGGATCGGCATGGAGGCAAGATTGGAGGCCAAGCCGTAATTGGCGCTCAGAAGCTCGTTCAGCGCTGCCACCGTGCGCTTGTTGGCGTGCGGCTCGTCGGCCAGCCGGCGGATGGCACCGGCCAATTGCGCCACCGCGTCCAGGATGCGCTTGCGCGCCAGGCGATAGGGCTGTTGTTCGTGGACGGGGCGCATGGAGGCCTCGGCAAATCCCTCGTCGGCTTTCAGCAGGGCCTGGACCAGGCCGGGCAATTCGCTGCGCTCCCAATTGGGCAGAAGAAAGCCGAACGCATAGGAAAGCCCCGCTCCAATCAATGTATCCACGATCCGCTCGAAAAATTGCGGATGGGCCAGTGGCGTGGAGAAATGCAGCAGTATCAGGGACGAGATCGAGGCACCGACCGCGGTGATGCGGTATTTCACCCCCGCATAGGCATGCGCCAGACCAATCCCCGCCACCATCGCCGTCATCAAGAGCCAGTCCGGCGAAACCAGGATCAAGGCCACGGCCACGGCGCAGCCGATCAAGGTGCCCGTCACCCGGTCCCAGCGCCGCTTGCGCGTGACGCTGTAATTGGCGCGCATCACCAGTGCGATGGTGAGGATGATCCAGTTGGCATGGGCGAAATGGGGAAAGGCGAGGGTGATGAGAAATCCCGTGGTCATCGCCAACGACAAACGGATGCCATAGCGCATCGCCGGGCTGGACAGATCAAGCTGGCGGACCAGGACACTCAGTCCACGCGGCGGACGCTGCTGGAACAGGGCGAGATTGAATTCCCGCGTGAGGTTCGAAGGCGGCGTGTCGCAATCCAGCCGCTCGGCCAAAGTGGTGATGGCGATATCCGCCAGCTGAAGCTTGTTGGCGGTGACGATCCAGGCATGGTCCATCGCCTGTCCTTCGGACGCGGTTTCGTTGGACTCGCGTACGCCTTCGATCAGGGCTGCGCCTTCGCTCTGGGTGGGACGCGCGGCGACATGGGCCTTTCTTTCCCGGAGCGCCAAGGTCAACGCCTCGACATCGTCGGCCAGCGACAAAATGAACCGGTTAAAGCGCCATTTGAGGTCACGGCGGCCCGAGCGGCGCAGCAATTCAAAATCCGCATCGCTGGCCAGCATGATCTCGAACGCGTCCAGCAGCGCGACCAGGCTGTCGATCCTTTTCCGCTGCGTGCGATAGGTATGGCGGGAGAAGATACCATCGCGAGCCGTTTGCAGACGCTCGACCAGGGTGGCATGGGCATCGATCAAGGTGTGAAAGGCGGTGGGCCCCGCCGTGTCGGGATTGTAGAGGGCGGCCTGGGCGCGCAAATAGGTCGCAAAGCCCCGCATCGCCTCGGCCAGAAGCAGCCGCCGGCCCCGGTCGTCGAAAAGATAGGCGACCGCGGCGGCGTAGAGCGCATAGGTCGCCGCGCCCGCCATGAAGAAGTCGAGATAGAAGAGCGCGTCTCCCGGCGCGGAGAAATGCCGGCCCATGGCGTAAACCAAGGTGAGCGCGCCGGTCATGGACAAGGTCAGCGCCCGCTTGCCATAAGCCGAGACCACGCCGGTCCACAGCCCAGTGAACAGCACCAGGACGATAAAGCTCGCGGGCGCGTGCCAGAAGGGCGCAAAGACCGTGGAAGCGGTGAAGACCAGGCCGATCAGGAGCGCCCAGCCCAGCACCCAGGGCTTTTGAGATAGGGGGTCGGGCTGGTCGGAGATGCTGATGGCGACTGCCCCGGTGGCGCAGGCCACGGCGGCGTCGAAGCCCAGAAGCCAGCCGGCCAGAAGCCCGGTCAGCCCGACGCCCGCCGCGACCGACAGGCCGTTCTCGATATGGACGCGGAACAGCGCCAGCGCTGCGGCGCGGGGGAATTTGGCCATGGATCTATTCGCCTATAGCGGTTTACGCCGGGTCTGCAACCCCTTACTGTCGAGCCATAAGCAACAGAAGCGCGCGCAACGGGGACGCTTTGTTCCGTAAGATCCTGATCGCCAATCGTGGCGAAATCGCCTGCCGCATTATCAAGACCGCCCGCAAGATGGGGATCGCCACGGTGGCGGTCTATTCCGATGCCGACCGGGACGCGTTGCATGTCGAGATGGCGGACGAGGCCGTTCATGTGGGCGCCGCGCCCGCAGCGGAATCCTATCTTCAAATCGGCCGGATCGTCGAAGCCGCGAGGTCTACAGGCGCCGAGGCGGTCCATCCCGGCTACGGCTTTCTTTCCGAACGCGAGGCCTTTGCCGCCGCGTTGGAAAAGGCCGGGATTGTTTTCATCGGGCCCAATACCAAAGCCATCGCGGCCATGGGCGACAAGATCGAATCCAAGAAGCTGGCCAAGGCGGCGGGCGTTTCCACCGTTCCGGGCTTCATGGGCGAAATCCGCGATGAGGCCCATGCCCGCGAGATCGCGCGCGAGATCGGCTATCCGGTGATGGTGAAGGCATCGGCCGGCGGCGGCGGCAAGGGCCTGCGCGTGGTCCATGCCGAGGCCGAATTGGCGCAAGCGGTGATCTCGTCACGCAATGAAGCGCAGGCCAGCTTCGGCGACGGCCGCCTGTTGATTGAAAAATTCGTCAGCGAGCCGCGTCATATCGAGATTTAGCTGGTCGCCGACAAGCATGGCCATGCGATCCATCTGAACGAGCGCGAATGTTCCATCCAGCGCCGCCACCAGAAAGTGATCGAGGAGGCGCCGTCACCGTTCCTGGATGAGAAAACCCGCGCCGCCATGGGCGCGCAGGCCGTGGCGCTGGCGAAGACCGTGGGCTACGACAGCGCCGGCACGGTGGAGTTCATTGTCGATGGCGCCAGGAATTTTTATTTCCTGGAAATGAACACAAGGTTGCAGGTCGAACATCCAGTGACCGAATTGATCACCGGGCTCGATCTGGTGGAATTGATGATCCGTTCGGCGGCCGGCGAGACGCTGCCCCTTGCCCAAAAAGACGTGAAGCGCAATGGCTGGGCCATCGAGGCGCGCGTCTATGCCGAGGACCCGTATCGCGGCTTCCTGCCGTCGACCGGGCGCCTCAGCCGCTATCGCCCGCCCCAAGAGGGCACCGAAAATGGCGTCACGGTGCGCAATGACACCGGTGTGTCCGAAGGCGGCGATATCTCGGTCTATTACGATCCCATGATCGCCAAGCTTTCGACCCACGCCCATTCGCGCGACAAGGCGGTGGCAGCCATGGGGGCGGCTCTCGATAAATTTGAGATCGCCGGCATTGCCCACAATGTCCCCTTCCTGAACGCGGTGATACACCACCCCCGTTTCCGCGAAGGCCGCATCACCACCAGTTTCATCGCCGAGGAATATCCCGACGGCTTCAAGGGCGCGCCAGTCACCGATGCCGATCTGCGCCTGTTCGTGGCGGCGGCTGTGACAGCCAAGCTCAGGCGCACCCAGCGGGCGGGGGAATATCCGGCGCGCTCAAGAACGCGCTGAAGGTGGGCGATTCCTTCGTGGTGCATATCGCCGGTCGCGACATCGCGGTCTGCGATGCGCATCTGGCGTAGGAAGCCTTCATCTGGCGATTGACGGCAAACGCTTCGAGGGCATCACCGACTGGTTTCCCGGCCGCTCGCTGTTGGTGCTGAAACATGACGGTCATCAGACCGTGTTCCAGATCGCCCGCCATGCCGGTTATTATCACCTGTCCCAGGGCGGGGCGCGGATCGATGTCACCGTGCGCTCGCCCTACGCGGCCAAGCTTGCGGCGATGATGCCGTTGAAGCCCGCGCCGGATACTTCGCGCCTGTTGCTGTGCCCGATGCCGGGGCTGGTCACCGCGGTGTCGGTGGACGAGGGACAGAGGTCAAGACCGGCGATCCCCTGGCCGTGGTCGAAGCCATGAAAATGGAAAATGTGCTGCGGGCCGAGCGCGACGCCAAAGTGGTCAGATCTGGCCAAGAAGGGCGACAATCTGGCCCGCGACGACGTGATCATGGAATTTGCCTGAGAGAGACTATGAGCGACGACATCACCAGCCTGCTTGTCCAGGTCCGCGGCTTTGTCCAAGGCGTGGGTTTTCGCGAATTCCTGATCATGGCGGCGCAGCGTCATAAGCTCGATGGTTGGGTACGCAATCGCGGCGACGGCTCGGTTGAGGCGTTGGTAAGTGGGCCGACCAAGGCGGTGGAAGCTTTCGTGGGCGCCGCCACGCAAGGTCCGCGCGGGGCGCGGATCAATGCCGTGGACCTGCACAATAGCGAACCGCCCAAGGAAAAAGGCTTTCAGCGCCTGGAGAATTTCTGATATGGAAAAACGCGCGCTGGGACTTTCCGGCATCAGGGTCGCGCCGCTTTGCCTGGGCGGCAATGTGTTCGGCTGGACCGCGGACGAGGCGATGTCGTTCGCGTTGCTGGACGCGTTCCTGGCGGCCGGGTTCGATTTTGTCGACACCGCCGACGGCTATTCCAACTGGGCGCCGGGCCATGAAGGCGGTGAAAGCGAAACCGTGATCGGCAAATGGATGAAGGCGAAAGGCACCCGCGACAAGGTGATCATCGCCACCAAGCTGGGCATGTGGGAGAAAACGGCGGGGCTCAAACCCGCCAATATCATTTCAGCCTGCGAAGGCTCACTGAGACGGCTTCAGACCGATTACATCGATCTTTACCAGGCCCACAAGGACGATCCCACCACGCCCCAGGATGAAACTCTTGAGGCTTTCGGCACGCTGGTGAAGGCGGGCAAGGTGCGCGCCATCGGCGCCTCCAATTTCGACGCCACCAGGCTGGAATTGGCGCTGAAGATTTCCGATGAAGGCGGCTTTCCCCGCTATCAGACGCTTCAACCGCTCTACAATCTGATCGACCGCGATTTCGAAAAAGCGCTGCAGCCTTTGTGCGTGGACGAGGAAGTGGGCGTCATACCCTATTATTCCCTGGCTGCCGGATTTCTCACCGGCAAATACCGCAGCAGGCAAGACACCGAAGGCCGCGCCCGCGGCAGCAAGGCCGAGACGTATCTCAACCGCCAGAATCTGGCGCTCCTGGACCGCATGGACAAGATTGCCCGCGCCCGCAATGCCAATTTGGCGGAAGTGGCGATTGCCTGGCTGCGCGACCGGCCCAGCGTGGTTGCGCCGATCGCCAGCGCGACCAGCCTGCCACAGCTGCAAAGCCTGATCCGCGGCGCGAGTTTGAAACTCACCGCGGAAGATATCGTGGAATTGGGCTAGCTAGCGGTCGGTGATGGCAAAAAAGTCTCTCAGTTGAGTCGTGGCCATGAAGTTTTTCATTTCCCGCACCACATCGTCCTTGTTTGTCGTCCACAGTTCGTGTTGAGCATTTGCCAGCTTTACCACGTGCGCAGAAGGCACTCCGGCTGCGAACGCATTGATCTGTTCGTCCCATCGTGCGGTCTCCGCGGCGCTCACTTTTGGATCTACATTTGGTGGTCCAGCGGGCGGGTCTCCAAAAAGAGCCAATATTGGGACACGAAGGTGGGTGAATTTTTGTGCTCCGCTCAATACCGCGTCCGAGATTTTGTCTCTCCAATTCTTCGCTGGCTGTTTGGAAGCGGTGGGTGGAGGAGGAAATATTTCTAATGCATGTTGTGCCGCCGATAGGTCTTTCTCAAAATCCGAAAGAGGACCTTTGATTTCGGCAGCGGCATCTCCGACTGGCCGAGCCCTGCCAGCAATACCTGGGGCCTCGAATTTTCGCATTTTTTTGTTGAGTGCTTCGGCCGAAAGCACGAGATTTGTTCCCAAGGGAATAGAGCTGCCGGGCGTGTAGAAAGCGTAGGAGTAACCGGCATCAAGATAGATCAATCCCGATATTTTATTGGGGTAATAGCTTCCGACCCAACTGAGTTCTTCACCGGCAAGCGAATGGCCCGCCAAGATGGGCCGCTCCAATCCAAGAGCGTCTACCGCCTGCAGCACATCCTTGCCTAGGCGAGCGGCCGAATAGTTATCTACTGTCGGCTCCGGCTTGCTGGAATTTCCAAATCCCCGTCGCGTTATGGCGTAGACGTGATTTGATTTTAGAAATTCAGGCGCGAGACGATCAAATACGTGCGCCGTATCCCCAAGCCCTGCCAAGAAGACCAATGGCCGCCCGGCACCGCCCCAGTCCAAGACTTCGAGTTTTATGCCATTCTCAACATTTACAAAGCTGACCTTGTGCGGGGATTGATCAGCAATGGGTGCGCCGAATGCTTCAGAGCCCGCTGTGGCAATTAGAATTGCGGCTGTGACGGAGATTATTTTCAATGGCACCCCCGAAAGCTGCGGCCATTTACTTGGTTCAAGCAGGTTCACATTATCCCGAACCTGTCGCGATAGCGCGTCGCCTTAAGTCCTTCCTTCTAACCAAACACTTTCTCGAAACTCTGCTTCAGCGCCACGTCCACATCGGCCATGGTCACCATCACGCCCAAATCCGCCAGAGCTGGTGACGCCATACTGGCTGATGCCGCAGGGCACGATGCCCCCGAAATGGGTGAGGTCGGGTTCGACATTCAATGCCACGCCGTGAAAACTCACCCAATGGCGGATGCGCACGCCGAGCGCCGCGATCTTGTCTTCCCGCCCGCCATGGCGGACCCAGATGCCGACGCGGCCTTCGCGGCGTTCGCCTTTCACGCCGAACAGCGCCAGCGTCTCGATCAGCCATTGCTCCAGGTCGCGGACATAAGCCCTGACATCGGGTTTGCGGACCTTGAGGTTGAGCATTACATAGCCCACGCGCTGACCCGGCCCGTGATAAGTGAATTGGCCGCCGCGGCCGGTGCGAAAAACGGGAAAGCGCGCGTCCAGCAGATCGGCGTCGTCCGCCGAAGTGCCCGCCGTATAGATGGGGGGATGCTCCAGGAGCCAGACCAACTCGCGCGCTCCGCCCTGGGCAATGGCCGCGGCGCGGTTTTCCATCTCGGCTACTGCCTCGGGATAGGTGATCGGCCATCTGAAATCCGCCATTCCGTCAGGGGCTTGAGCGCGATATCCGGGTTAAGCATTCTGCAACCATAATCCGGCACCCTTGCCGCGGCGATGGGAATATAGGCAGCGGTCCATGAGCTCCAATATCGACAATATCAAGGTCGAAATCTCCGTGGTTTTGGGCCGCTGGGTGATCCCCATGCACCAGCTTCTGCGCATGGGCCATGGCGCGGTCATCGAGCTCGATTCCCACCAGGACGATCCCGTAATGGTGCTCGCCAATGACAAGCCGGTGGCCAAGGGCGAGATCCAGATCCAGGGCGAGAAAATCGCGGTCTCGGTGACGGACCTGCTGATGAGCTACAAATAAACACCATTATTAGTGTGGATTAAGCGCGGTCCCGCCACCCGGGTGTGCGGAGCGGAGTTCGCGCCTGTTCGGGCCTCGCCCCCTCACATCTAGATTCGTGTTACGGCTTCCGCCGGCGGCGAAGTCGTTATCGAGGGGCCATGACGTTCACGGATACAGTGAGAACATGCTTGTCGAAATACATAACCTTCACCGGAAGGGCGGCGAGGTCGGAATATTGGTATTTCGGCTGTTCATATTTCTTGCGGTGGTCGGGGCGTCCATTCTCGATGGTATATTGAGTTTGATTTTTTTCATGCCGGTGATGGACGGAAGCACGCTGACCACTATCGCGCTGCTGGGCCTGTTCCTGCCTCACATTGCCGTCGGCGTCCGGCGATTGCATGAACCGATCGCTCGGGCTGGTGGTATTTGATCGCGTTGATCCCCTTGGGCGGCATTTTTCTGCTGGTCTGGTTCTGTTTTGAAGGAACGCCCGGGGTGAACAGATTTGGCCTGGATCCTTCGAAGCCTGAACCAATTTAATACAGAAATAACAATGGCTTATTTGGTGCGGTCAAGAAAGGCGCCAGTTTTGAGCACTGTCAATGGCTTATGCGCATGGTGCGGGGATAAAGGCACCATTGACTGGTAACGAGAATTTTGAAGATCCCCGCACGACTATCCCTTGCCGTGGATAGGAGACACAAGCCGGGCATGTGCTGATGCTTTCAGGTCACTCGACGTTTGCGCGGCGCTCGCCTTTAATCGTTCCACGCTATTCTAATAGTGAAGCAACCCATCGTGGTAACGGTCGAAATCGCTCCACAATATTGATCCGGCGAATCTTGCCTTATGAATTTCTCTCGCGTTAGACCTGTGCGCCACGAATCGAGAAAGCTCGGGTGAAAGGACCAAGGTGAGGTTGTTTCCGACGCCGCCCTAGCTCTTTTCGCATTGCGCGACATCCGCTTCGTGGAGCGCACCTCTGTCCAACACACCCGCCAGATGCGAGGCATCTCCCATATTATCTTCGAACACGATGGTCAATTCCCCGGTTTCCAGGTTGAACGACACCTGGTCGAAGTGTTCGTCTATTGCCCGGACCGTAGGCCCAAACCAGCGTGTCGGCAAAGGCTTTGGGAAATGCCTTGTGCGGCAGGCGGGTCCATTTCACCAGCGTCTTGCTGATCACGTTCAAGTGGAAAACGCCGGCAGTTTCGGTGTCCTGGTAGCGAGCCACTTCCACGTTATTGGCGCCAAAATCCAGGGTCAGGGCAATCGTACCCATATACCGTTTTTCGAACTTGCACGTCATTGCGGACGCGATTGCTGTCGCCATAATTCACTTCCGGCAAGATCACCACCGCCATGGGAAAATGGTTTATCTGCCATGTCCCCTCATTACCGTCCCGCACCGCGGGCAGGAATTCGGGTTGCCGGCCTTTTGAGGAACGCGGCCAGGATTCCGTTCCGACCTGTCGATCTGGACACCGTCCATGGCGTCGCCCTCGAAAGCGTCGCCCGGCAGGAACGCGCCTCGAAGATGCGCCATCGCTTCTCCGGACGAAACAGGGCGTAGCGCGGCGTCTGCAGATCTTCCAGTTGCTCGGCTGTCCGGCCGGCGCGGGCGCGGATGCTTCCCACGAACGGCGTTCCGACGCGCCCAGCATGGCTTCTTCAAAGGGGGTATCGGTTTCCACAAGAGGGGTCGCGGCGATATCCAGGTAGCCTTTGTCGCCGGAAGGGTTCTTGGAGCAGGACGAAAGCGCCATGCTCCAGGCGACCGCGAGGACGGCGAAACCGCGGATTTTTGCATCGCTGGTCATTGCGCGCCCCTGTCCTTCGCCTGGCCTAGTTTTTTTCGCATTGCGCGAGGTCCGTTTCGCGCCCGCCACTTAGCAATTGCAGCGGACCCTCCAGATGCGAGGGCGTTGCCAGGAACGGATCATCGAACGCGATCGCCAGTTCGCCGGTTCCCAGATTGAAGGTCACCTGATTGAAGTTCGGCACGACGCCGGTGCCGCCGGTACCACTAGGGTGTCAGCAAAAGCCGGGGGGAATGATTTTCGCGGCAGGCGAGTCGATTCACCAGCGTCTTGCTGATCACGTTCAAGTGGAAAACGCCGGCCGGCTCGGTGTCCTGGTAGCGAGCCACTTCCCGATATTGGCGCCAAAATCCAGGGTCAGGGTAATCGCGCCCATATCGGAC
>CAVXUV010000019.1:0-19871 GCA_963765095.1 uncultured Alphaproteobacteria bacterium | reverse complement strand
GCCGGCGCTGCCGCTTTTACCGAGGACGATGCGGTGACGGCGCTCGATCGGTTCAAGCCGGTGGGCTTCGACGACAGCGTGACAGTCCCGGGCGGCGCCACCGCGCATTTCTTCCACGCCGGCCACATCCTGGGCGCGCTTCGATCCAACTGGGATGGGCGGCACCACGCTGGTTTTTTCCGGCGATATCGGCCGCTATGACGATCCCTTGATGCTCGATCCGGTGACGCCGGCGCGCGCCGACTATATCTTGACGGAATCCACCTATGGCGACCGGCTCCATGATACCGCCGACATGGAGGATATTCTCGCTGACATCATCGGCAACACCATCCATCGCGGCGGCACGGTGGTCGTGCCGGCCTTTGCCGTGGGCCGGGCGCAGAACCTTGTCTTTCATATCAGCCGGCTCAAGGCCGCCAACCGCCTGCCGGGATTTTGCCCATCTTTCTCGACAGTCCCATGGCGATCGACGCCACCGAGATTTTCGAGCGCCACGCCGCCGACCAGAAGCTTGCCCCCGCCGCGCTCAAGAATTTCAGCCGCGACGTGCGCTATGTGCATACCGGCGAGGAATCCAAGGCGCTCACCGCCAATCCGATGGCCAAGGTGATCATCTCGGCCAGCGGCATGGCCACGGGCGGGCGGGTGCTGCATCATCTGGAGCACTACGCCCCCGATCCCAAGAACGCCATTCTCTTCACCGGCTTCCAGGCGGGCGGCACGCGGGGTGCGGCGATGGTGGCGGGGGTGGACAGTATCAAGATGCATGGGCGTTATGTGCCGGTGCGCGCCAAGGTGCATAATCTCTCCATGCTGTCGGCCCATGCCGACAAAAATGAATTGTTGCGCTGGGCGAAGGGCTTCGAGGCTCCGCCCAAGACCGCCTTCATCGTCCATGGCGAACCGTCGGGCGCGGACGCCCTGCGCCACGCGCTGGAAGAGGCCTATCGCTGGAATTGCGTGGTGCCCGATCACGGCCAGAGCGTGGAGCTGGCGTGAGCGGGCACGATGATCATCGCTTGAGAGCGCGTCAGCTCGGTCTCGACACCCATGCCGAGATGATGGTGTTCATGCGGCGGGATTCACCGGTCTGCCGTTCCGAAGGCTTCACCTCGCACAACCGGGTGGCGCTGACCGCCGGCGATTGCTCGGTGATCGCAACCCTCTATCAAGTGGATTTCGATTTTCTCGCCCCCGACGAAGCGGGCCTGTCGGAAACCACCTGGCGGCATCTTTGCGTCAAGCCCGGCGATCTCGTCACCGTGCGCCATGCGCCCCCCGTGGAGTCGCTCAAGCTGGTGCGGGGCCGCATCTACGGC
Organism: uncultured Alphaproteobacteria bacterium; assembly: GCA_963765095.1. Classification (GTDB taxonomy): domain Bacteria; phylum Pseudomonadota; class Alphaproteobacteria; order Micropepsales; family Micropepsaceae; genus Rhizomicrobium. Next base: position 18,549 of record CAVXUV010000019.1, on the reverse strand, counting down.
CACGCCATAAGCCAACCTGGGCTTCACGACATCATCACCGACGTCGTTGCCGGCCGCTATTCGGCGATCGAAATCTCCTCCTTCATCACCGCCTGCGCCGCCCAGCCCCTGTCGCAGCAGAAATCTGCGGCCTTACCGCCGCGATGGTCGATGCGGGCGACCGGCTTTCCTGGCACAGCCCCGTCGTCGCCGACAAACATTCGGTGGGTGGGCTTCCCGGCAACCGCACCACGCCCATCATCGTCGCCATCGCCGCCAGCCTGGGGCTCACCATGCCCAAGACCTCGTCGCGCGCCATCACTTCGCCGGCCGGCACCGCCGACACCATGGAGACGCTGGCGCCCGTCGATCTCACCGTGGCCCAGATGCGCAAGGTGGTGGAGCAGGAAGGCGGCTGCGTGGTCTGGGGCGGCGCGGTCCGCTTGAGCCCCGCCGACGACATCCTGATCCGCATCGAGCGGGCGCTGGATATCGACAGCGAAGGCCAGTTGATCGCTTCCGTGCTTTCCAAAAAGATCGCCGCCGGCGCCACCCATCTGGTGCTTGGACATGCCGGTCGGTCCTCACCGCCAAGGTACGCAACCAAGAGGCCGCGTCGGCGCTGGCGCAGGGATTGATGACGACGGCTGCGGCGTTCGGCATCAAGGCGCGGATCGTCATCGGCGATGGCCGCCAGCCCATCGGTCGCGGCGTGGGCCCCGCACTGGAAGCGCGCGACGTGCTGGCGGTGCTGCAAGGAAAACCGCATGCGCCGCAGGATCTGCGCGACCGCGCCCTGGTCCTGGCGGGCGCGCTTTTGGAGCTGACCGGCATGGCGGAAGATGGCGCTGGTCCGGCGCTGGCGGCGCAGGTTCTTGACGATGGGCATGCCTGGGCAAAATTCCAGCGCATCTGCGAGGCCCAGGGCGGCATGCGCGTTCCGCCCAAGGCGCAATTCCGCAAAAGCCTCACCGCGCCAAGGGAGGGCGTGCTTACCGCGATCGATAACCGCCGCCTGTCGCGGCTGGCCAAGCTGGCCGGTGCGCCGCAGGACAAGGCGGCCGGTGTGGAATTGCATGTCCGGCTGGGCGATGGCTCACGCACGGCGCCGCGCTTTGCACCGTCCACGCCGAGGCGCCCGGCGAACTGGCCTATGCGCTAAATTATGCCGGGGCGAATCCCACCATCTTCGAACTGGGCTCGCCATGAGCGGCATGCTTTTCCTTCCCCTTCCCGGCAACGAGCCCATGGCGCGAAAGCTGGCCGAACTGGGGCAAGGCGAGTTGGGTGGTATTCGAATGGCACAATTTCCCCGACGGCGAGACCCTTCTGGATTTTCCGGCCGACATCAAAGGCCGCGATATCGCCCTGGTCGCCAGCCTCGCCCATCCCAACGCAAAATTCCTGCCGCTGGCCTTTGCGGCGCGGACGGCGCGGGAATTGGGCGGCCGGCGGACGGGCCTGATCGCGCCCTATCTCTGCTACATGCGCCAGGACAAGCGCTTCCGCACCGGCGAGGCCGTCACCTCGCGCATCTTCGCGTCGCTGGTCTCGGAAAGCCTGAACTGGCTGGTGACGCTCGATCCGCATCTCCATCGCTACAAAGGCCTGAGCGAGATCTACACCATCCCCGCCGGCGTGGCGCACGCGTCCCGCGCCATCGGGCGCTGGATCAAAGAGAATGTGGATCAGCCATTCCTGATCGGACCCGACGAGGAAAGCGCGCAGTGGGTGTCGGAAGTGGCCGAAGTGGCAGGCGCGCCCTTTGTCGTTTTGACCAAAGAGCGATTGGGCGACCGCGATGTGCGGATCGATGCGCGCAAGCTGGAAAAACTGGGGACTGCCACACCGGTCCTGGTGGACGACATCATTTCCAGCGGCGTTACCATCCTGGAAGCGCTGCATGTGGTGAAAAGGGCAAGCCCGCGTGCCCCCGTGGTGGTGGCGGTGCATGGCATTTTTGCCGGCGCATCCGACCGCCTGATCGAACAGGAAGGGGCGCTCCTGGTCACCACCAACAGCGTGGCGCACGCTTCCAACCGGATCGATATTTCGGGTCCGCTGGCGAAGGTTGTTTGCGAACTGACGTCTAATTCGGCGTCTGCCACTGGAGCTTGAAGCCGGCGCCGGCGCGGTCCACCCCGCCTTTCAGGGTGGGGACCAGACCGTCTCCATGTTGGGGCGTCACGGTGAACACGTCCATATGGCCTTGGACGATGCCCAATTGCCGCGCCAAGTCATCGGCATAGCTCAGAGGATAAGGGGAAACCGGCTGCTCCACGGTCCGCGCTGGCGGCGGGGGCAAAGACAATGGAACGGGATCGCGCGCCTGGGCCGCGCCGCCTATCAGGGCCAGCGCGCCAAGCGCACCTAGGCTGCATCGAACCACACGATCCATGCGAGCAGAGAACCAGAAGTTGCGCGCCCCTTCCCTGATCTGGATCAAGCCGCGCTTGCGCCAGATCAAGGCCGAACCGGGAAGCCGTTGGTTTAATGTTGTTTTGGAGGTGTCTGATGCGAAATAAGTTCCATAGCCTTGGCATCTGCGGCTTGGCAATGGCGGGACTGATGGTGGCTTCGGCCGCGTCCGCCCAAAATCCGGCCGACGGCGAACGCATCGCCAAGACGTGGTGCGCCGGCTGTCACCGGGTCGACACGGATTTGCCGCGCGTGGGCGCCACTGACGCGGTGCCTTCCTTCGCTTCGGTCGCTGCGATGAGCAGCACGACCGAGACCTCGCTGGAAGTTTTCCTCAGCACGCCGCATGCGCGCATGCCCGACTATAGTCTCACCCGCGAAGAGATCAGGGACGTGGCCGTCTATATCCTGAGCCTCAAGAAGTGAGGGGATGCGCCTTTCCTCTTGTCGCGGTCGCGCTGGTATTCCTCGCTTTGCCGGCAAGCGCGCAGGTCGCGGCCGAGCATAATTTCGCCGGGGGCGTGGGCTCCTGCCAAGGCTGCCATGGCGCGCGCGGCGACAGCGAGGACGGCTCGATCCCCCGCCTCAATGGTCAGCAGGCCGACTACATCATCTCGCGCGTGGGCCAAATTCTGGACCTGCCGTCGCAGCCGGCCGGTTCTGACATCGCCCAGCTTGCCGCCAAACTCGATCAATCGGCGCTTACCTCGATTGCCCAATATTTCGCCCGGCAAACGCCCAGCCCCACCAAGCCCGGCAGCCTAGCCCAGGCGGGGAAGCGCATCTATGAGAATGGCGATCCCGCCCGCTTCGTGATGGCCTGCAAAGCCTGTCATGGCGCCTCCGGCGAAGGCCATGGCGCGACGCCCAGGCTTTCCGGCCAGCACGCGCAATACCTGGAAAGGCAGTTGCGGCTGTTCAGTTCCGGCCAGCGGGAGAACCGCCTGATGCATTTCAATACGCTGGATCTGAGCGATCAGGACATCGACGCCTTGATCTCGTATCTGGCTGGAGACTAGCCTTTCGCCGCGTCCAATTGCGCCTGCATTTCCGCGTGCAGCGAAAGCAATCCGTCCCGCACCGCGCGAAGGTTTTTCAAAAAGTCATTGTGGCCGCTCTCACGTGACACGGCGGCCTGCTCGGCGATTTTTCTGTCGCAGCGCCCGATCAATTCCCGGAACGGCCCCAATGCATCGGTGGGGACAGCCAGCTTGGCCCCTTCCGCCAGCAGAAGCCGAAGAATTTGGCTGCACCGCGGGTTGTCGGGCGACCGTCCCAGCCGTTCAAGGTAACGGGAGATATTCTCTTCGACGACAAAGCGCTCCAGCGCGTCCATGATGGGCCGCCCCACGGCAGCATAGATTTAACACTTTGCGGCCACAGACAACAGCCAAGATGGACGGGGCAAGCCACGATCGGCAAGCGCAGACATCAAGCCCGCGAGGTACAACCTATTGGAGTAGGCCACTAATCGGCACATTGCAGGGAACCGCGCGACCGCGGGCCATATGGGGCCGGGATTTATTTCTTCTTCAGCACCGAATTGGCCGCCTGTTCGAACATTTCTTTCATCTTGCGCTGGATGAGCGAGTCGGGGCAGCCCACGCGGCGGGCGGCGAAGTCGCCGCGAAATCTTCTCGAACACCGGATCCTTGCCCCTGCCCGTCAGGCCGGCGTCGATCACCGCCTGGACATAACGGTCGGCTTCGCTCTTGGGCAGTTGCATGGTCTCGCACGCCCATTCGCCCAGCCAGGCGTTGCGTTTGGCCATGATGGCGAAATGGGCCTCTTCATCGTGCGCCCATTTGGCCTCATAGCCGCGTTCGCGTTCTTCGAATACGCCCGTCATGGTGACGATCTCCAGCGGCTAGTCTATAATCCCACAGCCCTGCCGCAAAGCGCGTTGATGGAGATCAATGCCGGTCCGTCCGGGAAAAGGCGGCTTTTCCGGCTCATGAATATTTCTACGTCACATTTATGAAGGCGTATGGGCATTTGCGCCCGCGCAAGGACGCCGCCATTCGCCCAAGCCATGTTTGGCAAAATAATTGGAGATTGCGACATGGAGCTTCTGGCTGCGATCCACGAACGCCGCGCGGCGCGCGAATATGAGTCCACGACTGTTTCCAGGCGCGATCTTTCCCGGTTGATCGATGCGGCGATCTGGGCGCCCAGCGCCATGAACAGCCAGTCCTGGCATTTCACGGTGGTGACCGACCGGACATTGCTGCAAAGCATCTCCGACCAGGCCAAAGCCTGGATGCTGGAGCATGCGGCCGAATTCGGTGGCGAGCATCTGGGCGCCATGCTGCGCAATCCTGAGCTTCATATTTTCTACCATGCGCCCGCGCTGATCGTGATCTCGGCGCCGGACGCCGACAAATGGACCCCCGAGAATTGCGCCCTGGCGGCGGAAAATCTGATGCTGGCGGCCACCGAACTGGCGCTGGGCACGTGCTGGATCGGGCTGGCGCAAGGCTGGCTCAACACCGGGGAAGGAAGGCGCGCACTCAACCTCGCGCCCTCGATGCGCGTGGTGGCGCCCATTATCGTGGGTTATCCCAAGAAACTGGCCGCCGCCTGCCAGGTCCATCGCAAGAAACCGGAGATCGCCTGGATCGCGCCGGCGCTTGAGCCCTTGGTCGAAGATGATTCGCCCCCGGCCGAAACACCGCGCGGCGTCTATGGCAAGCTGATCCATCCCTGACCGGATGGGATCAAAGCCCCGAGGGATATGTCTCGATCTTGCCTGCCCAATGTTCGTGGGACAGCCCGGTGACCGCGCGGCTTTGCTCGAACCACACCATCGCGTCGAACTGCTCACTCAATACGGCACGGAAATAATGGCTGAGCAATTCCGTATCCGGGCGATAGACCACACCGATCGCCCGCTCCAGCCGGGGCTCGGCCAGAAGCTCGCGCAAGTCGGCCCGCGCGCGCCAGTCAATCAGCGCGCGCTCATGCCCGGCACGGCGGAAGAGATGTTCGTAGCTGTCCGTCCGCGCCGGCAGCACATTCTTGATCTCCATGGGCTCGTCCCAGTCCGACGCCGCCGCCACCGTGCCCCGGTCGGTGGAAAAACCGATCGCCACCATGTCATTGCCGTAGGCGGTGCGGCATAATTCACCGATATTGAATTCGCCTTCCCAGCCCATCGAAGTGGCCGCGGCATTGCCCAGGTGGGAATTGTGTGCCCACACGATCGCCTTGCCCTTGGGACGATGGGTGACCAGCATCTGCAGCGTGTCGAACATGTGGCGATCGCGCAAATTCCAGGATTTCGCGCGCGCCCTCATACATGGCGCGGTAATAGCGTTCGGCAGCGCGCACGATGCGGGCGTTCTGGGCGGCGTTGAAGAAATTCTCGCCGTCGCGCGCGGCATATTCCAGCCGCTTCTTGAGCAGCGCGATCAGCTGCTCCGATGCTTCCCGTTCGCAGGTCTCTCCGCCCATCACCGCATAATGGCCATAACGCGAAGGCGCGTCCTGCCAGGGCGTGAGGCAGCCATAGCGGCGGCGCGCCTCCTTGGCGGCGGCGGGATCGACCCGGTCCAGATAGGCGAGCACTGCGGCGATCGAGCTTGAAAGGCTGTAGAGATCGAGGCCGCGGAATTCCACGCGGTCTTTCTCCGCCCGCCGGCTATTCTCACTTCTCAGCCAATCGGCGAATTCCAGCACCTCCAGATTGCGCCACATCCAGCTGGGGAAGCGGGCGAAGGCTTGGCCCCGCGAAGGCTCCGGCGCGCGATGGCGCACATAACGGTCCACCCGCTGGGCATCGGGCCAGTCGGCCTCCACCGCGATGATGTTGAAGCCGTGATTCTGGATCAGATGGCGCGTGATGGCGGCGCGGGCGCGATAGAATTCGCTGGTGCCATGAGTGGCTTCACCCAGAAGCACCAAATCGGCATTGCCAAAAGACGCAAACGCCAGGCCGAATTGTTCGGCATGTTCGGGCGAGGGCAAATCCTCCGCCGCCGCGGCCAGCGCTTTGACGGTGCGCTTTTCCTCGGGCGACAATTCCTGGGACCGGGAGATGATGTCAGCCATGACGCTCCTATTCCCGGGCCGCTGATTGCCTCGCCACCGGCTGGGCGATGTGTTGCTCCTGATCGTTCAAGATCCGGATGACCTCTTCGTCGCTTACCTGGTCGAAATCGTCATAAAAAAGGCCCACCGCGCGGAACGGTTGCGGCATCGCCAGGCAGATCACATGGTCGGCAAGCTCGTGAAACTTGTCGGGCGTGTCCCGCGGCGCCACCGGCACCGCCATCACCACCTCCCTGGGCTTGCGCCTGCGCACGGCGTGGAGCGCGGCTTTCATCGTGTTGCCGGTCGCGAGCCCGTCATCGATCACGATCACGGTCTTGCCCGCGAGAGGCGGAGGCTTGCGCGTTCCCAGATAGAATTTGCGCCGCCGCTCGATTTCGGCCAATTCGCGCACGCAGATCGCGTCGAACTGTTTGTCGCTGGTCCCGGTCAGGCGGATCAACTCGCCATCGCGCACGATGATGGGATCGCCGCCATCGATCACCGAGCCGATCGCCAATTCCGGATAACCCGGCGCCCCGATTTTGCGCACCAGAAGAATATCGAGCGGCGCGGACAAGGCCCTGGCGACTTCCGCCGCCACCGGCACGCCGCCGCGGGGCAGCGCGAGCACGACGCAGCCACGATTCTTGTATTCCTTCAGCGCTGCGGCCAGCTTAAGGCCGGCATCCCGGCGATCGCGGAACATCTCTCCTCCTCGAGCCCAGTGGCCTGAAGAGGCTGAAGCAGCCTTTCCGGAGCCTCATTGATCTGAATCAACGCGGAGAGGCGGGAAATTAGCCAAAATACAAATGCGCGCTTCGCCCTTCCCCGCAGGGCGCGCAAATCCTGCCCCTGCCCGAGGGGCTTAGGTTGAGAGCCCTGGTGGCGCTTCGGCGTCATCAGGCTCTCTTTTTTTCGGCTCCCCGGTCCCGCCTGAACGAACAATGAATGGCCGCTTCAGGCCGGATAAAGCGCGCCTCAGCCACCTTCGCATCGCCAAGGGATGAGATCGCCTTGGTGCGCTTGAAAGCAAATGGAGCAGACCATGTTCACGAAGAAGACGATTATCGCATCCCTGGCGATTGTTCTTTTGGCCGGTGCCGCCGGCGCCGCTTCCGCGGAAACCCCGTGGGACGCCGCGCATCCCCGCCGCGACCAAGTCAATGACCGCCTGGCCAATCAGCATCATCGCGTTGCCCAGGAACGCCGCGAAGGCGAGATGAGCGGACGCAAGGCCGCCTATGTGCACGCCGAGGACCACCGCATCCGCGATCAGGAGCGTTTCTATGCCAGCCGCGATCACGGCCACATCACCAAGATGGAGCAGGCCAGGCTCAATCGCGAAGAAAATCATGTGAGCCGGCAGGTCGGACGCTGACCCCCTCCAGCGTCGAATGCCGATGGCCGCGCCTCGCCTGGAAACAGGTGGGGCGCGCGCTTTTTGAGCATCCCAAGCCTGTGCAGTGTCACAAATAGGACACGCGACAATACATCCCAAGGGTGTATCAATTCCAACAGACGGCCGCGAGGCCGGTTTGACTTTGCGCAATTCAAAAGCGGCGGGGGGCGCTAAAATTTCTGCATGGATGATGTTGCGTATTATACCTGCCCGATGCATCCGGACGTCAGGCATCGGGGACCGGGTGCGTGTCCCATTTGCGGCATGTCGCTGGAGCCGATCGGCGCGGCGGCTGAAAATGACACCGAACTGAAGAATATGTCGCTGCGCCTGGGCGTGGGGCTGGTGTTGAGTCTGCCGGTGATGGCGCTTGGCTTCTGGAATGCCCCCTTGGGCATCGCGCCACGCGTGATGGCCCTGATCCAGTTCGGCTATGCCACGCCGGTGGTTTTTTGGGCAGGCTGGCCGTTCTTTCAGCGGGCATGGGTCTCGCTAGTGACCCGCCATCTCAACATGTTCACGCTCATCGCGCTGGGCACCGGCACGGCATGGCTTTACAGCGTTGCGGCCACCCTGGTGCCTTCCGCCTTTCCCGCCGAATTTCACGGCGACGGCCACGTAAACGTCTATTTCGAATCCGCGGCCATGATCACTCTGCTGGTGCTTCTGGGCCAGGTGCTGGAGCTGAAAGCCCGCCAGCATACCTCCGACGCGGTGCGCGCCCTGCTCGATCTCGCGCCGGCCATGGCGCGGCGGGTGACCGAGAAGGGTGAACGGGAAGTCCCGCTGGAATCGATTGTCGCCGGCGACCTGGTCCGCGTGCGGCCGGGCGAGAAGGTCGCGGTGGACGGGACGGTGCTGGAAGGCGGCTCCGCCGTGGATGAATCCATGGTGACGGGCGAATCCCTGCCCGTGTCCAAGACCCGCGGCGCCCGCGTCATCGGCGGCACCGTCAACCGCTCCGGCACGCTTCTGATTCGCGCGGAAAAAGTGGGGCGCGATTCCATGCTGGCGCAGATCGCGGAATTGGTGAGCGAGGCGCAAAGGAGCCGCGCGCCCATCCAGCGCCTGGCGGACCGCGTGGCGTCCTGGTTCGTGCCGGTGGTGATCCTGGTGGCGCTGGCCGCTTTCGCCGCCTGGGCGATATTCGGGCCCGAGCCGCGCATCGCGCATGGCGTGGTCGCGGCGGTCACCGCCATCATTATCGCCTGCCCCTGCGCGCTGGGCCTGGCAACGCCCATGTCCATCATGGTGGGGGTGGGCCGCGGCGCACAGACGGGAATCCTGATCCGCAATGCCGATGTGCTGGAACGGATGGAGCGGGTGGACACACTGGTGGTGGACAAGACCGGCACGCTCACCGAGGGCAAGCCGTCCGTCACCGAGATCAAAGCCGAACCCGGCTTCAGCGAAAGTGAGATTCTCACGCTGGCGGCAGCGGCGGAGCGGGGCAGCGAGCATCCATTGGCCCAAGCCATTACCGCGGCCGCGGACGCACGCGCACTGCCGCGCCAGGCGGGCACGAATTTCCAGTCCGTCGCGGGCAAGGGCGTCAGCGCCATCGCCAACGACCGGCGCATTCTGTTGGGCACCGCGCTTTTTCTCAAGGAGAACGGCATCGCGGCCGAACCGGCCATGGGCGGCGCGCAACACGCGCAAAACGAAGGGGCGTCGGTGATCTTCATCGGCGTGGACGGAAAATTGGCGGGCACCATCGCCATCGCCGATACGATCAAGCCCACCACGCCCAAGGCGCTCGAGGCCCTCCGGCAAGGCGGCGTGCAGGTGGTGATGCTGACAGGCGACAACCGCATGACCGCCCAGTCGATCGCGCGGCATCTGGAAATCAAGACGGTCGAGGCTGAGGTCCTGCCCGCGGAGAAAGCTTCCATCATCGCCAAACTCAAGCGCGAGGGCCGCGTGGTGGCGATGGCAGGCGACGGCGTCAATGACGCGCCCGCGCTGGCCGCCGCCGATGTGGGTATCGCCATGGGCACGGGCAGCGATATCGCCAAGGAAAGCGCCGGCGTCACCTTGCTCAAGGGCGACTTGACGGGCATCGTTCGCGCCCGCCATCTGTCCCACGCCACCATGGCGAATATCCGCCAGAATCTCTTCTTCGCCTTCATTTACAATGCGGTGGGCGTGCCGGTGGCGGCGGGCCTGCTTTATCCGGCGTACGGAATATTGCTCACGCCGGTGATGGCATCGGTGGCGATGGCGCTGTCATCCCTGAGCGTGATCGGCAATGCGCTCCGCCTGCGCGGGGCCTGACGAACGAGATTGCCGCGCGAATCTCTGCTAGACAGGAATTCCGGGAGGACAATCATGCAATTCATCTGGTTGCTGGCAGGCTTGGCATTGGCGACGCCCGCCGTGGCGCAAGGGACCGAAAGCGACGCCGTTAAAAGCTGCGAATTCTGCCATGGCGCGCAAGGCAACGGGACCTATGACCTGATCCCCCGGCTCAATGGCCAGCAATTCGACTATCTGATGGCGCGGATCAAGGATTTCGGCCAGGTGACGCCCGACACGGCGCGCGGCATCAACACCATGGCGCATGCCGCGCATGTGGATGATTCCCTGCGGAGCGAGATCGCCCATTATTTCGCCGGCCAGGCACCAACCGCGCCCAAGCCCACCGGCCCTAATCAAACATTGGGCCAGGCGATTTTCCGCAACGGCGTCAGCGCCGAGAAGGTCGCCGCCTGCCAGTCCTGTCACGGACCGGACGGCGAAGGCAAAGGCGCCGTCCCACGTCTTGCCGGCCAGCATGCGAGCTATCTCAAGGCCCGGATGTGGATCCTCACGCGCTTCGACATGGCCACGAATGGCGCCATGCATCGCAATACCGCCAACATGACCGGCGAGCAGATGGACGCGGTGGTGGCGTATCTGGCCAGCGAATAGCGCCACAGCAACGCGAAATCGCGAGGGCTTACCAAAGCCCTATCTCCAGCGGACCCCAGGCTAAGTTACTGCGCAAGACAGCGAATTGACCTCGAACAAGGGGTGACTACGTATAATCCCTTAGTGCTGGTCCTCAGTTTCCAACCGAATTTTTTGCCCTCCCCGGCCGCTCTACAAGAGTCGCAGGATTTTGATTTGGAAGGGCATTCCGATGAAAACGCAGACCTCCTCTGCCTCCAGCCACGCTCTCGCCGAGCAGGCCATTCTGGCGCGGGCCTTCGCCCAGAGCGACGCAGCGCCGCAGCTGCAAGTGGGCAGCGTCCACAATTTCCTCCAGGACCATGAGATTTTCGCCGAAGGCGCGAACGCCGAGTTTTTCTATAAAGTGGTGTCAGGCGTGGTGCGCACCTGCAAATTCCTGGTCGATGGCCGCCGTCAGATCGACGCCTTCCACATCCCGGGTGACATTTTCGGCCTGGAAGCCGGCAGCGAATACAGCCTTTCGGCCGAAGCGGTGAGCGAGTGCACGGTCATCGTCTATCGCAAGAATAAGCTGGACCTGCTGGCTGTCGGTGACAGAAATCTGTCACAAGAGCTTCTCGATTTCGCGATGCGCGGCATGGCGCGGGCGCAGGAGCACTCTCTGTTGCTCGGCCGCCGCAGCGCGGTCGAAAAAGTGGCGGGCTTCTTGTTGGGCTGGGCCGGGAAATCGAGCCATCGGGGCATGGCAGGCAACCAGGGCATGGTGACCCTGGCCATGACCCGCCAGGACATCGCCGATTATCTGGGCCTTACCATCGAGACCGTGTCGCGCACCCTGTCGCAGCTGGAACGCGATCATGTCATCGAACTTCCCAGCGCGCGTCAAATTCATCTGCGCAACCTGGACACGCTGGAAGATCTTGCGGCGTGACTTATTGGCCGCTTGAGGCCCGGCGCCTCGAGCGGCTAGACTTTCACGGGCTGGCTGTCGAATGACCGGAATACGACAGGATCATCCATGCCCAGCGCTCCGCTTTCCGCCGAAGAGCTTTCCCGCATCGACGCCTGGTGGCGCGCGGCCAACTATCTGTCGGTAGGCCAAGTCTATCTTCTCGCCAATCCCCTGCTGCGCCAGCCGCTCAAGATGGAGCATACCAAGCCCCGGCTGCTCGGCCACTGGGGCACGGTGCCGGGCCTCAATTTCCTGTATGTGCATTTGAACCGCATCATCAAGGAACGCGACGCCAATCTTCTGTTCATCGCGGGGCCTGGCCATGGCGCGCCCGGCGTGGTGGCCAATTGCTATCTCGAAGGCACCTACTCCGAACTTTACCCTGAAGTGCCGGAAACCGAAGCCGGCATGGCGCACCTGTTCAAGCAATTCTCCTTTCCCGGCGGCATCCCCAGCCACTGCGCGCCGGAAACGCCCGGCTCTATCCATGAAGGCGGCGAGTTGGGTTATTCCCTGGCCCATGCGTTCGGCGCGGTGTTCGACAATCCCGACCTGATTGTTGCTTGCGTGGTGGGCGATGGCGAGGCCGAGACAGGGCCGCTCGCCACCGCCTGGCATGGCAACAAATTCCTCGATGCGGTGCGCGACGGCGCGGTGCTGCCCATCCTGCATCTCAACGGCTACAAGATCGCCAACCCCACCATCCTGGCCCGGCTGCCGCATGAAGAGCTGGACGCGCTGCTCAGGGGCTATGGCTATCGGCCCATCTTCGTCGAAGGCGACGATCCCAAAATCATGCATCCCAAGATGGCGGCCGCTTTTGACCAGGCCTTCGACGCGATCGCCGCCATCCAGAAGAAAGCCCGCGGCGAAAAGAACGCGGAGCGCGCGATCTGGCCCATGATCGTGCTGCGTTCGCCCAAAGGCTGGGGCTGCCCCAAGACGGTGGACGGCCTCAAGACCGAAGGCTTCTGGCGCGCCCATCAGGTGCCCTTCACTTTGGAGAAGCCGGGGCACCTGAAGCTTCTGGAACATTGGATGAAAAGCTACCGGCCCGAGGAATTGTTCGACGAAAAGGGCAAGCTGATGCCTGAGATCGCGGCGCTGGCCCCCAAGGGCACGCGGCGCATGAGCGCCAATCCCCACGCCAATGGCGGCGAGCTGAAACGCCCGCTCGACCTGCCCGATCACACCGCCTACGCGGCCAAAGTGGAAAAGCCCGGCGCGCTGTCCGCCGAATCCACCAAGATATTGGGCTGCTATCTGCGCGACGTGATCAAGAACAGCGAGGCGGCACGGAATTTCCGCCTGTTCGGTCCGGACGAGACCGATTCCAATCGTCTGATGGCGGTGTTCGAAGCTACGCCGCGCACCTGGGAAGAGCCGATCTATTCCTACGACACGTTTCTCGCCCCCGACGGCCGGGTGATGGAGATATTAAGCGAGCATACCTGCCAGGGCTGGCTGGAAGGCTATCTCTTGACCGGACGGCACGGATTCTTCTCCTGCTATGAGGCCTTCATCCATGTCGTCGATTCGATGGTCAACCAGCACGCCAAATGGCTCAAATCCTCGCGCGAGGTGGCATGGCGGCGGCCCATCGCCTCGCTCAATTATCTTCTCACCTCCCATGTCTGGCGCCAGGACCATAACGGCTTCAGCCACCAGGACCCCGGTTTCATCGATTATGTGATCAACAAGAAAGCCGATACGGTGAGGGTCTATTTTCCCCCCGACGCCAATACCCTGCTTTGCATCACCGATCATTGCCTCAAGAGCTGGGATCGCATCAATGTGATCGTGGCGGGCAAGCAGCCCGAGCCGCAATGGCTCACCATGGACGCGGCGACCAAGCATTGCAGCCAGGGTATCGGCGTATGGGACTGGGCCAGCAACGACCAGGACGGCGCGCCGGATGTGGTGATGGGCTGTTGCGGGGACGTCCCAACATTGGAGACCCTGGCGGCGGTGGATTTGCTTCGGCGCGAGCAGCCGGATATCAAGATCCGGGTGGTCAATGTGGTCGATCTGATGACCCTGCAATCCAAGAGCCAGCATCCCCACGGGCTGGAAGACAACGAGTTCGACGCTCTCTTCACCAGGGACAAGCCGGTGATCTTCGCCTATCACGGTTATCCCACCCTGATCCATCGCCTCACCTACAAGCGCACCAATCACGACAATTTCCATGTCCATGGCTTCATGGAGGAAGGCACCACCACCACGCCCTTCGACATGGTGGTGAGAAATCATCTGGATCGTTTCCATCTGGTGGATAGCGTGCTGGATTATGTGGCCCGGCCAACGCGGCCTATCTCCGGCAGAAAAGTGCGCGACTGGCTGGTGGATCACGAAGCCTATATCCGCGAGCGCGGCATCGACATGCCCATGATCCGCGATTGGACCTGGTCGGGTGCCGCATGACGGGCGCGGCATGACCGACGCGGTCCTGGAAAACCGAACCTTCGACGAAATCGCCATCGGCGAGAGCGCCAGCCTCACCCGAACCTTCTCGCGCGAGGACATGGATTTCTTCGCCTTGATCACCGGCGACGCCGGCCCCAGCCTGGTGGATGGCGCGAAAGATTTGGCCGTGCCCGAGCCGGTCACCCATGGCTGGTTCAGCAGCGGATTGATCGCCAGTGTGCTGGGCACCAAGCTGCCCGGCCCGGGCACCGTCTATCTGGAACAGGTGCTGCGCTTCCTTAAACCGGTCGCCATGAACGACCAGATCACCGCCACCGTCACGGCGCGGGCCAAGAACGGCAGCAATGTCCAGATCATGTTCGATTGTCTCTGCGTCAATCAGGCGAATGAACGCGTGGCCGAGGGCAGCGCCCTGGTGCGCGCGCCGCGCGAGAAGATGCGCTTGCCGAAGATGGAGTTGCCGGACGTGCAATTGAGCCGACATCAGCGTTTTCGCGCGCTCTTGGCACGCACGGCGGGTCTGCCGCCGCTGGCCACAGCGATCGCCCATCCCTGCGACGCCAATGCCATCGGCGCGGCAGTGGAAGCAGCCAAGGCAGGATTGATCACGCCCATATTGGTCGGTCCCCGGGCCAAGATCGAAGCGGCGGCCAAGGCGGCCAATGTGGACATTTCGCCTTACCGGCTGGTCGACGCGCCCCACAGCGATGCGGCGGCTGCCGCCGCCGTGGCGCTGGTGACCAAGGGCGAAGCCCAGCTTCTGATGAAGGGCTCGCTGCACACCGACGAGTTGCTGCATGCGGTGCTGGCGCCGGACAGCAATCTGCGCACCGCCCGCCGCTTGAGCCACGTCTATCTATTCGACGTTCCCGTCCTATTCCGTGCCGCTGCTGGTGACGGATGCCGCGGTCAATATCTACCCCGACGTGGAAGACAAGCGCGACATCATCCAGAACGCGGTCGATCTCGCCCATGTGCATGGGGATCGCCGAACCCAAAGTGGCGCTCCTCTCGGCGGTGGAGACGGTCAATCCCAAGATCAATCCACCCTGGACGCGGCCGCCCTGTGCAAGATGGCCGACCGCGGCCAGATCAAAGGCGGCGTGCTCGATGGGCCGCTGGCCTTCGACAACGCCATCAGTCCCGCCGCCGCGGCCGAGAAAGGCATCGTCTCGCCGGTGGCCGGCCAGGCCGACATCCTGGTCGTGCCCGACCTCGAAGCCGGCAACATGCTGGCCAAGCAATTGACCTTCTTCGCGGGCGCCGATGCCGCCGGCGTGGTGCTGGGCGCGCGGGTGCCCGATCATCCTGACCAGCCGGGCCGACGCGCGAACGCACCCGCATGGCGTCCTGCGCGGTCGCGGTCCTGATCGCGCGCGCGCCGGCGGCGAATGATGCCGCGTATGAGCGCCGCCATTCTGACCCTCAATGCCGGCTCCTCCAGCCTGAAATTCGCGTTGTTCGAGACCGACGGCAGCGAACGCGCGCTGTCGGTCAGGGGTGAGATCGAGGCGATGGACGGCGCACCCGCATTTCGCCGCCAAAACGCCGGCAGGGAAAATCGCCTGACGCGACGAGCGTGGACCGAAGGCGTCGCCCGTACGACGCGCTTGCTCGAACAGTCGCTGGATGGGTCGGAGGCGCATCTGGGCCGGCGACAGGCTCGCGGCCGTGGCCACCGCGATCGTCCATGGCGGCCCCCGACCTCGACCAGCCCGAGCGTGTCGACGCCGGATCGCTGGCGACATTCGAGACCTTGTCTCCGCTGGCGCCGCTGCACCAGCCGCACAATCTCGCGCCGATCCGCGCCTCGCCGTGGCGCGGCCCGATCTGCCGCAGGTCGGCCTGCTTCGACACCGCCTTCCATCACACCATGCCGCGAGGTCGCCACCCGCTTCGCCTTGCCGCGCCGATATGAGGCCGAGGGCGTGCGGCGCTATGGCTTTCACGGCCTCTCCTATGAATATATCGCCGGCCGCCTGCGCGAGGTCGCGCCGGCGCTGCCCAGGCAGCGCCATCGCGGCGCATCTGGGCAACGGCGCCAGCGTCTGCGCCATGAGAGGCGGCAGAGCATCGACACCACCATGGGATTTTCCGCCCTGGACGGCCTGCTGATGGGCACGCGCTGCGGCGGCTCGATCCCGGCGTGATGCTCTATCTCGAGAGAGCACGGCATGACGCGCGCCGCAGTTCGAGGACATGCTCTATCATCGATCCGGCCTGATCGGCGTTTCCGGCATCAGCGGCGACATGCGCGTGCTGCTGGCCAGCAGCGCGCAGGCGGCAGAGGAAGCCGTCGACCTCTTCGTCTTCCGCCTCGTGCGCGAGATCGGCGCGCTCACCGCGTCGCTGGGCGGACTCGACGGCTTGGTTTTCACGGCGGGCATCGGCGAACATGCGCCGGAGATTCGCGCCATGACGGTGGCGCTCTGGCCTGGCTCGGCGCCGCTGGATGCGGCCGCCAACGCGCGCTGACGGCCTGATCAGCGGCGCCGACAGCCGGCTGGCGATTTATGGCGGTCCCCACCGACGAAGAAAGATGATCGGCGCTTCACACGCTGAACACGTTGGACATGAACACTCCGGCATGACCGAGAGCGCCGGCATCCTGCTTTTTCGCCCGCGAAGAAGAACTCGAAGTGTTCCTGGTGCATCCCGGCGGTCCGTTCTGGGCGGCCAAGGATCAAGGCGCCTGGTCCATTCCCAAAGGCGGCATCGGTCCCGGCGAAGACAAGCTGGCCGGAGCGCGGCGGGAATTCGCGGAGGAAACAGGCTTTGCCGCGGCGGGCGCGGCGCATGCTTTGGGCCGGTCGCGCATCTCCAGCGGGAAAAATCTTGAGGTCTGGGCGGTGGAAGGCGATTGCGATCCTTCCATGCTCAAAAGCAACCATTTCGAGATGGAATGGCCGCCCAAGAGCGGCAAGCGTCAATCTTTCCCGGAAGTGGATCGCGGCGGATGGTTCGGACAAGGTGAAGCGCTGGAGAAAATCACCAAAGGCCAAAGACCGATCCTGGAGAAATTCTTCGCCAACCTTCCTTTAGTCGGCCGCCTTAACTGTGCACAACGCGGCCGGGGAGCGCGTGACTCCCCAGCGCCAATTCCAGAAGAATCGGATGATGGTCCGACGGGCCCTTGTCGAGCACCGCGGTATTCAGACAGCGCACTCGCGTGCCATGCAGCGGTCGAGCCTGAGCGAGATCACGTTCGAAGCCTTGTGCGTCCATTGGCGCGGGCCGATGTCGCGGAATTCCGGCATCACGATGGGGCCCACGGCATTGAAATCGCCGATGATGGCGGCAGGTCCTTCCAGTGCATTGGCGATATGGTGCAGCTGAAAACGGTTCAGGAACTGGCCGTGTGACAGGTGCACATTGGCGAAGCTGATGCCGCGGAATTTCACGATCTGCGCCATCCGGGGCGGCACGCGCCCCGGCATCACCGACACCGGAAGCCGTAAGGCCGAGGTGGGCGGAAAGGCATGCGGGCTCCACGCCGCCAGGCCATAGATACGTTTCTGCATGGGGTGGCGGAAGAAATGCCCGCCCACCAGCGAGGGCAGCGCGGATATTTCTTCCGTCGCTTCCTGCAGCAGCATCAGGTCGGGATGAAAGGCGCGGATCAGCTTGGCCACGTCCTCGGCGCCGGCGCCGACCCGGCGCAGCAAATTCCAGCTCGCCACCCGGATCTGCCCGGGATTGAGGCTGCCGACAGGAGTTCCAGGAGAGGTATGGCGTCCGGTCATCGGCACATTCATGACAATTGATCTCGCCCTTTATTGGGTGACGGGCGCGTTGTTTTCAAGGCAAACTCCAATGCACGCACACTATAGTCCCAGGAAACGGCTCAGGGCATGACATGTTTCCCATCTGGATAGGCGGCTCATCGCCACTGGCGGCGGGGCTATGGACTGCGCTTTATCTGCTGCTGGCGGTGCCGGTCACTGCCAACATCTTGCTCAAGAAAAGCGATGTGCGTGGCGCATTGGGCTGGATCGGGGTGGTCTGGCTGGCACCCATCCTGGGCTCGCTGCTCTATTACATGTTCGGGATCAACCGGGTGACGCGCCGTGCCGCGCGTCTTGCCCGGCTGGACGATCGCGAAGTCGCGGCCCGGGAGGCACCAGGCCGAACCCGCGGGGCCAGCCAATATCCAGACCTTGGCGGAGGTGGGCCGTGGCCTTACCGGCGCGCCCCTGGCCGCAGGCAACCGGATCGCGATCCTGGAAGGCGGCGACCAGGCCTATCCCGCCATGCTGGAAGCGATCCGCGCCGCCCGGCATTCCGTGGGAGATGGCGTGGGATATTTTCTGCGACGATCAGGTGGGCCGGGAATTTGTCGCGGCGCTGAGCGACGCCCACAAACGTGGCGTTCAGACCCGCGTGCTGGTGGACAGCGTGGGCAGCGGTTACTTCCTCTCGCCGATCTTTCACCGGCTCAAATCGGAAGACG
>CAVXUV010000018.1:0-55385 GCA_963765095.1 uncultured Alphaproteobacteria bacterium | reverse complement strand
TGCCCGCTGCCCGCTTCCTCCATACCTGGGTCCCGTGGCGGATGCCGTTCCTCAATATGCGCAACCACCGCAAGATGCTGGTAGTGGACGGCCGTCTGGCGTTCACCGGCGGCATGAATGTCGGGATCGATAATACCAGCGCGCATGGCTCCGCGCCCTATGTGGAAGATATCCATTTCCTGGTCGAAGGCCCGGTGGTGCGTTCGGTGATGGAAGCCTTCGCCCGGGACTGGAGCTTCACCACCAATGAAGTGCTGGAGCAGGATGTCTGGTGGCCGCGGCTTGGCCCGCATGGTGCGGTGCTGGCACGCGGATTACGCTCGGGCCCCGACTCCGATCTCTACAAGATCGAGATTTTGCTGGGCGCGGCGCTCAATCTGGCTCAGCACCGCATCCGCATCGTCACGCCTTATTTCCTGCCCGACCAGGCGCTGGAATTCGCCATCGGCCAGGCGGTGATGCGCGGCGTCAAGGTCGAGATCGTGCTCCCTGAATACTCCGACCATGTCTATTTCGATTGGGCGGTCCGGGCGCATTTGCGCTTCTTCCGCTATACCCGCGCCGAGGTCTATCTCGCGCCGCCGCCCTTCGCCCACAGCAAGCTGGTGACCTTGGATGGGGAATGGTCCCTGATCGGCAGCTCCAACTGGGACGCCAGAAGCCTCCGGCTCAATTTCGAATATGACCTGGAATGTTATGACGCGGAATTGACCGCGCAGCTGGACGCAATTGTCGATGCCAAGATCGCCGGCGCGCGGAAACTCGATTATGCGGAATTGCTGCGCCAGCCCATCCTGACACGCCTGCGCGACGCCGCGGTCCGGCTCCTGGTCTCTTATTTATGATCGCCCGCGACGCCCCCTTTTGGCGTTCCGCAAAGATAGGCTAGGAAGCGGGCATGAGCGGGCGATCCCGGATTCTGGCGTTTGGCATTTGCGTGACATGGGCGTCGCCCGCATTGGCGGGGCCGCCTTATATCACCGACGATCCCGAGCCCACCGACACCGGCCATTGGGAGAATTATCTTTACACCGAAAGCGCGCGCATCGGCGGGCAGAGGCTGATCCCCGGTGCCGGCATCGAAGTGAATTACGGCGCCTTCGCGGACACGCAGCTGACCTGGTCGGTGCCGCTCAATCCCAATCCCGGGCCGGGCGGATTGGGCGTCGTTTGGGCGCCGTTGGGCGGGGGCGTGAAGTATCGCTTCATCGAGGAGGATGACGACGGCTGGCGGCCTCAGGTGGCGTTCTTCCCGCAGATTTCGATTCCGGTGGGGCCGCTCAACAAGGGCGCGCCGGTCACCGAGCTTTTTCCCATCTGGGCGCAAAAGACCGTCGGCGATTGGACGATTTTCGGCGGCGGCGGCTTCACCAACAATCCCGGGCCCGGCAACCGCGACTTCCCCAATTACGGCTTGGCGGCCCAGCGCCAGGTGACCAAGACCCTGGCGCTGGGGATCGAGCTTTTCGGCCAAGGCAAGGATACGGTGGACGACCACGGGACGACCGCGGTGGGCATGGCCGCGCTTTACGACTTTTCCGACCTCTGGCATGTGGTGGGGTCGGTCAATACCGGGATCGCCAACGCCCACCAGGCCGATCAATTCTCTTACAATCTGGCGCTCAAATGGACACCTTGAGGAATCACACGGGTCCGTCTTGACAGTCTCTGTTATTTCCATAATTCTGGAAATATAGAAATCACGGAGGTGCCTCGTGAAACGCCTGCATCTGCATGTTGCCGTGGACGACCTGAGCCGGTCGGTCGGCTTCTATTCCACCCTGTTCCAGGCGCCGCCCAGCGTGATGAAGCCCGATTACGCCAAATGGATGCTGGACGATCCCAAGGTCAATTTCGCCATCTCCGCGCGCGGCGTCGAGGCGGGCCTGGATCATGTGGGCATCCAGGTCGAGAGCGAAGCCGAATTGCATGATCTGGCGGACCGGTTGAAGCAGGCGCGCGAAGTCACCCGCGACCAGGAAGCGGCCAGCTGCTGCTACGCCAAATCCCACAAAAGCTGGGTCACCGATCCTTCCGGCCTCAAATGGGAAAGCTTCTACACATTCGGCGAAGCCACCACCTATGGCGAAGACGACGTTCCCGCCATGGACGAGAAGAAATCGAGTTGCTGCGCGCCCAGCGCCGACGCCAAGGCCTGCTGCTGATGACCTCGCCGAAACTCATCAAGGCGGTGGAGGCGCTTTCAGCCCTGGCGCATGAGAGCCGCTTGTCCATCTTCCGCCTGTTGGTGCGGGCGGGACGCGAGGGCCTCGCCGCCGGCGAGATCGCGCGCAAGCTCGATGTCCTGCCCAACACGCTGTCGGCCAATCTGACGGTGCTGGCCAATGCCGGCTTGGTGGAATCGCGACGCGACGGCCGTTCCGTCATCTACAGCGCCGATTATGAGCGGATGACCGGCCTTCTGGGTTTTCTGATGGAGGATTGCTGCAACGGCGATGCCTCCATCTGTGCTCCGCTGGCACAAATCGCCAAGCGCGCGGCCTGCTGCTGAGGCTTGCATGGAAAAGAAGTACCATGTCCTCTTCCTCTGCACCGGCAATTCCGCGCGCTCCATCATCGCCGAAGCGATCATGAACCGCGTGGGCGCGGAACGTTTCCAGGCTTATTCCGCGGGCTCCCATCCCAAGGGCCAGGTTCATCCCCAGGCGCTGGCGCTGTTGCAGCGTCTCGATCATCCCACGGAGGACTTGCACTCCAAGCCATGGGACGAATTCGCCACGCCGGACGCGCCCAAGCTCGATTTCGTCATCACGGTGTGCGACTCGGCGGCGGGCGAAGTCTGTCCCCTCTGGCCGGGCCAACCCATGACCGCCCATTGGGGCATGCCCGATCCGGCCGCCGTCCAAGGCACGGACGCTGAGATCGCGCTCGCCTTTGCCGACACCTACCGCATGCTCAACAATCGGATCAGCGCGTTCGTCAATTTGAAAATGGCCGGATTGGACAGGCTGTCGCTGCAAAACAAGGTCCGCGATATTCCAAAGACCACATGAATAGCCGCGCCATTCTTTCGGAAGCGCTGGGTACGCTGCTCCTGCTCGCCACTGTCGCGGGCTCGGGCATCATGGCGGAGCGGCTGGCCGGCGGAAACCAGGCCCTCGCGCTTCTGGGCAACACCATTCCTACCGGCGCGATGCTGGTGGTGCTGATCCTGATCTTCGGCCCCATCTCGGGCGCGCATTTCAATCCGCTCGTCACCCTCACCTTCTGGTGGCGAGGGGAAGCCCGGCGCGCCGAAGCCCTGAGCTATATTCCCGCGCAGTTTCTGGGCGCGGTCCTGGGTGTCTGGCTGGCGCACCTGATGTTCGACCAACCCATGCTGCAGATCTCGCTCAAGGCGCGCGACGGAATGGGTCAACTCGTCTCGGAATTCGTGGCGACGTTCGGCCTGATCGCCACCATCCTGGGCGTTGCGCGTCACCGCGCCGACACCGTGCCCTGGGCGGTTGGGCTTTATATTACCGCCGCCTATTGGTTCACCGCGTCTACCTCGTTCGCCAATCCCGCGGTGACTGTGGCGCGCGCGCTGACCAACAGCTTCTCCGGCATCGCGCCTTCGGATGTTCTTCCCTTCATGGGCGCGCAGCTGCTGGGCGCGGCGGCAGCGGCAAGCCTGTTCGGCTGGCTTCTGCAAAAGGACTGATCCCTCACTATGGCGCGCCGCCGGGATAGGCTAAGAACTGGTGAGCGCGCCAGACGGGGAAATTCATGTCAGACTATAATGGGGACAACTCCGGCCGGAACGCGCCGCATTTGAGGCTGTTCGTCTTCGCCCTGTTCTTCGTCTTCGGCGGCATCACCAGCCTCAACGACGTCCTCATCCCCAAGCTGAAAGAGCTTTTCACCCTCTCCTATGCCGAAGTGATGCTGGTGCAGTCGGCGTTCTTCGCCGCCTATTTGATCGTCTCGATTCCCGCCGCCGCCATCGTCAAGCGCATGGGTTACATGCGGGCCGCGGTGGTGGGGCTGCTCACCATGATGGCGGGATGTCTTCTGTTCGTGCCCGCGTCGCTGTCGGCCCTGTTCGAGACTTTTCTGCTCGCGCTGTTCGTGCTGGCGACCGGCATCACCATCATCCAGGTGGTGACCAATCCCCTGATCTCGCTTCTTGGCAAGCCAGAGACCGCGCACAGCCGGCTTACTTTCGCCCAGGCCTTCAATTCCCTGGGCACGATGATTTTCCCCTATGTGGGCTCGATGCTGATTCTGGGCTCGCTGGCCAAGGTCGATCCCGCGAGCCTGAGTGGCGCGGCGCTCGATCTTTTCCGCCGCCAGGAAACCCGCACCGTGATCGAGACCTATCTGGGCCTGGCCGCGGCGCTGGCGCTTTTGGCGTGGTTGGTGTGGCGGCAAAGAACCCAGCTCAAGGAGACCATTTCCGCCCATGCCGACATCCTCAGATCCTTCGATCTGCTGACCCGGCCCCGCTTCGCCTTCGGCACCGCCTGCATCTTTCTCTATGTCGGCGCGGAAGTGGCGATCGGCTCGCTGATCGTGAACTACCTGATGCAGGCGAGCACCTTGGGGCTTCTTCCGGAAGATGCCGGCAAGCATGTGCCATTCTATTGGGGCGGGGCGATGGTGGGCCGCTTCATCGGTTCCTATGTGCTGCGCTTCACTTCGCCGGGCAAAGTGCTGGCCTTCAATGCCGGCATGGTGGTGCTGCTGCTGTTGATTTCGGCCAACAGCATGGGCGCGATCTCGGGCTGGTCGCTGCTGGCGATAGGGCTGTTCAATTCGATCATGTTCCCCACCATCTTCTCGCTGGCATCCGAAGGGCTGGGCGTGCGCGCCGCCGACGGCTCCGGCCTGCTTTGCGTAGCGATCGTGGGCGGCGCCATTGTGCCTTTGATCACGGGCCGCGCCGCCGACTTGATGGGACTGAAGGCGGCGCTGGTCGTACCCGCGATCTGCTATCTGGGCATTCTCGGCTTCGGCATTTACGCGCGCCACGCCGCGAAAGCGGCGCCCTCTCCACTCAAAGCGGTGGCGTCACACTGAGGCCGCGGCAGACGTCGGTTTCTAGCTTTGCCATTCGGTGACGCGCCTCCCAATCTGTCTTTTAGGTATGCCCGATTGTGGTGATTGTGGCCGGAAGTTCGAGTCCGGCAGCTGTAGAAACTCGGGAACCGCCAAACTCCGTGTTTTGGGGGCGGAAATGCTACCGAACTGAATTCCGCCGCCACGGCCATCGCCACAATTCCGCCGCCGCGATGAATGGCCGGACATGCGCCCCTTCAGGTGGGGTTCAGCCGCGGGGGGCCATCTTCCATCCCAACGGTCAGAAAAGGAGACCTCTCATGAAACGCTTCTCAAAAATTGCGCTCGGTGCCGCGATGCTGGCGGGCGCGGCTGTCGCGGCGATTGTTCCGGCATCCGCCCAGGACGCCCCTCCCGGTTATGCACCGCCTGGTTACGGGGCGCCCGGCTACTATGGCGCGCCGGCTGGTCCGCCTGCCCCGGACTGCGATCCCTATAGCCCCTACTACACGCCCGGCTACTGTGCGCCGGCTTATGGCTATGACTATTACGGCCCTGACTATTACGGGCCGGATATCGGCATCGGCCTGGGTTGGGGCGGCGGCTGGGGCCATGGCTGGCATGGCGGTGGGAATTTCCGTGGCGGCGGTGGATTCCACGGTGGCGGCGGCTTCCATGGCGGTGGCGGTGGCGGCTTCCATGGCGGTGGCGGCGGCTTCCATGGCGGTGGCGGCGGCCATGGCGGTGGCGGCGGACATGGTGGCGGACACCACTAATATCTAGCGGAGAAGACAAGATGGCCCGGGTTGACCCGGGCCGTTTTGCCATCAAGCATGCGCCTTATGGCGGACGAGGAAGGCCAATCGCCTCAAACTAGGGAATGGGTGGCCCGCCGCGACGCGGCCGATCGCGCCATCGAGAGCGTGCGTCGCCGCACCGACGCGGAAGACGTCTTCAAGCGCCAGGATGAAGAGGCGCGGGTCAATGAAAGCCCCATGCTCTTCATTGTCGGCATCGTCGCCGCCGGCGTGATCATCATCGGCGGACTCTGGTGGTTCATCACCGCGGTCGAATGCGATCCCCTGATCTCGGACCGCGCCTATTCCATGGCCTGCCGGTAACGGGCTCAGACAAGCTTCGCAATCGCCCCGCCCACCAGACCCGTAACCACCGATGCCGCCGTGCCCATCACCAGGATCATGGCCGGCACGTCCTTCAAGCTCACCGACACGGCAATGGCAATCAGCGCGCACGCCCCGCCGGCGATGGCGCCGCCCACCAGCGCGCCCTGCCAACCCTGCTGTTCGAGACGGATATAAAGCGCGCCCGCGATCAGCGAGATCAGCATGCCGCCGAAGGCGAATTTCGCCTTGACCGGCGGCAGATAATGGCCGGCCACCACCATCAGCAATTGCAGGATCAGGCCGACCGTCGTGGCGATCAAGAGATTTTCCTTGTTCATGACGCTCCCTCCTATGTTTTGGCTTCGCAGAATGTCTTCACCCCGTTCAAAAATCCGTCATTGATGTTGTGAAAGAACGCGTAGAGCTGATCGTAATCGGCGCCGTCGCCATAGCCGGTATGGGAAATGGTCAAACGCGTCTTCTTTCCCCGCGGCTCCACGGTGATCACCTGCACGATATTGCGGTAAAGCTCGGCATGCGGCGGTCCCGGCGGCGTGACTTCGTTCTGCAGCACCAGCAACCGCTGCGGCAGGTAGGCAATGATATGGTGGCGGATCGTCTCGTTGCCGCCCAGCTTGGCGGTTTCCGAAAAACCTTCCTCGATGGTGCCGCCATTGCGCATATCCACATGGGCGAGCTTGACGCCATGGTCCTTGATCCCCTGCTCGTCGGCAAAGCTGTTCCAAACGCATTGGGGCGTACCGGCGATGTCCGCATAAAGCTGCAGCACGCGCTGGCCGTTCGGTTCCTTGAACGAGGTGTCATGCACCGGATCAGGCGGCGCGGCAGCCGTCAATGCCGTCACCGCGGCGGCTGCCAGGATCAATCTCTTTTTCATCATGCCCCTCCCTTGGATGTTGCATCGGCCTGAAGCCGGTCGAGATAATCCCGCAAGCCCGCAACGGACGCGTCGAACGCGTCCAGCGTGCGATGGGTGCGCGACTGCATCACGCCGCCTTCCATCACGGTGAGGATGAATTGGCTGAGCGCATGGGTGTCGGTGCCCTTGGGCAGGCGCGCTTTCGCCGCCTCCAGGCATTCTCTTATCGCCGCCGTCCAGCCGTCGAAATTCGCCGCCAGCAATTCGCGCACCGGCGGATCGGGTTCGTGCAATTCGAGCGCCAGGCTGCCGATGGGGCAGCCATAGGTGCATTCGGTCAACTCCAGCGCGGCGCGATAGCGCGCCAAAAGCGCGAAGATGCGCGCGATGGGATCCTCGACGCCTTCCCAGGCGGGATGGAGCAGCATGGGATAGAGGCCTTCGCGATACATCGAGAGCACCGCCAGCAGCACGTCCTGCTTGGTAGGATAGGCGTGATAGAGGCTGCCGGCATTGGCCTTGGCCTCGCGCAGGATGTCCTGCACGCTGGTCGAGCCATAGCCCTTTTCCAGAAAGAGCTTCATCGCCGCGATCGCGAGACGGTCCGCCGTGGTTTGCGCAGCACGATCCAAGGATTCTTTGGCCATGAAGCCCCACGCCAGAGACAATCATGCTTATAAATCTCCTTAGTTGAACAGTCAACCAAGAGATTTTACTGGATCGTTGAGGGTCAGGGGCGCCTGGCCAGGCTCAATCCCAAATAGCCGAGCGCGCCCGCCGCCGCGAAGCCCAGCCAGCTCAGCCACATCGGCACCGCCCATCCGGCGATCACCACCGGCCACCCCATCACCGCACGCAGCAGATGGGCCAGCGACACCAGCGCGAAAATCGCGCCGGCCAGGGTCAGATAAGTTTTCCGGTCCATCGCCGCTACGACGCGGTGCTGGTGAGCGCTTCCCAGGAACGGCGGATCAGGTCGCGGGTGGCATCGGAGAAATCATAGCCCGGCACCAGTTCGGCCCCCTCCTCCAGGACATCGTCATAGCCGCCGGCGCGCATGCAGACCGGACAGACCACGATGTCGTTGTTGGCCGAGGCGCCGATGCGGAACAAGGGCGCCTGGCAATCGGTGCATTTGATGGTGAGAAAGGCGTGAAACGGCTCCATGGCGATATGGCCTCCCAGCCCATTTTATTATTCAGCGATGCGACGCGTTGAAGCCCTCCAGGCTCGCCGCGCCGGGACATAATTGCTTCTCCGACAGCGTGTTCAGGGGCACGTCCACCGTGTTCAGGTTGGCGTGCAGATCCCCCGCATTGCGGTCCATGTAGATGAGTCCCGTGACAAGTTCGCCCTTGGCCGCCTGGGCCTGGAGATAGGCCATGGCCGCGATCTTGTCGTGCGGATCGTAATTGGCGTCGAGCTTGGCCAGGCGCAACCGCGAGCCGTCATGCAACTCCACGTCTTCCGATGTGCCGGGTGCGTATTCGACCCGGATCTCTTCGCGCGGCTCCATGATGTCGAGCCGGTTGACCGCCTCGTTGTGGGCGCGCACGAAGTCATAGGCCTTGGTCGAGCCGGCATGATTGTTGAACGCCACACAGGGGCTGACGATGTCGATGAAGGCGGGACCGGGATGGCGCATCGCCGCCATGATCAGGGGCACCATCTGGCCCTTGTCGCCGGAGAAGCTGCGGCCGACGAAGCTCGCCCCCACCAGAAGCGCCATGCTCACCAGATCGAGCGGGGAATCCATGTTGGCGGCGCCGCCTTTGCTCTTGGAGCCCTTGTCGGCGGTGGCGGAGAACTGCCCCTTGGTGAGGCCATAGACCCCATTGTTTTCGGTGATATAGACCATGTTCACGCCGCGGCGCACGCAATGCACGAATTGGCCGAGCCCGATCGAGGCGGAATCGCCGTCGCCCGACACGCCCATATAGATCAATTCCTTGTTGGCGAGATTGGCGCCGGTCAAGACCGACGGCATGCGGCCATGCACCGAATTGAAGCCATGGCTCTGGCCCAGGAAGTAAGTGGGCGTCTTGGACGAACAGCCGATGCCCGACAATTTCGCCACCCGGTGCGGCTCGATCGCCAGTTCGAAACAGGCCTGGATGATGGCCGATGAGATCGAGTCATGGCCGCAGCCCGCGCACAGGGTCGAGATCTGGCCTTCATAATCGCGATGGGTGAAGCCCAGCTTGTTGGTGGGCAGCCCGGGATGGCGCAGCTTGGGTTTGGTGATGAAGGTCATTCCGCGGCCTCTTTGGCTTTGACGCGCATGCGGCCCGAAATCGCCTCGATGATATAGCGGGCGGTGATGGGCGTGCCGTCATAATGAAGGATGGAGACGAAGCGGGCGGGATCGATCCCGCACTCATTGACCAGAAGCATGCGCATCTGGGCGTCGCGGTTCTGCTCCACCAGGAAGACCTGGTCGTGATTGTTGATGAAATCGGCCACCGAATCCGGGAACGGAAAGGCCCGGAGCCGCATCACGTCCAGATGAAGGCCGTCGGTTTCCAGCGCCGCCAGCGCTTCGCTCATGGCGGGCGCGGTCGAGCCGAAATGGATCACGCCGAAACGGGTCTTCTCCTTGGCCGGGGTAATGACGGGCGCGGGGACATGCGCCTTGGCGGTTTCGAATTTGCGCAACAGCCGCTGCATATTGTCCTGATAGACATCGCCCTCTTCGCTGTATTTGGCGAAACGGTCGCGCGAGGTGCCGCGGGTGAAATAGGCGCCTTTGGTGGGATGCTCGCCCGGCAGGGTGCGATAGGGAATGGCGTCGCCATCCACGTCCAGATAGCGGCCGAAAATCTTGCCCGCGTCCAGATCTTCCGCGGTCATGATCTTGCCGCGGTCATAAACCTTCTTGTCGTCCCAGGTGAAAGGCTCGCAAAGCCATTCATTCATGCCGATATCGAGGTCTTCCAGGATGAAGATCGGCGTCTGCAGCCGCTCGGCCAGATCGAAGGAGAGCGCCGCGAACTCGAACAGCTCCTTGGGATCTTCCGGGAACAGCAGCACATGCTTGGTATCGCCATGGCTGGCATAGGCGCAAAGCAGAATATCGGCCTGTTGCGTCCGCGTGGGCATGCCGGTGGACGGGCCGCCCCGCTGCACATTGATGATCACGGCAGGAATTTCCGCGAAATAGGCCAGGCCCAAAAATTCCTGCATCAGGGAAATTCCGGGGCCTGAGGTCGCGGTGAAGCTGCGCGCGCCGTTCCAGCCCGCGCCGATCACCGCGCCGATGGCGGAGATTTCATCCTCGGCCTGGATGATGGCGAATTTGTTCTTCCCCGTCTCCTTGTCCACCCGGTATTTCTTGCAATGTTTGGCAAAGGCTTCGGCGCAGGACGTGGACGGCGTGATGGGATACCAGGCCGCCACCGTCGCCCCGCCATAGACGCAGCCCAAGGCCGCCGCCTCATTGCCGTTGACGAAGATGCGGTCCTTGACCGCGTCGGCGCGTTCCACTTTCAGGCTGCACTGGCCCTTGAGTTCGGTGCGGGCGTGATCGTAACCGAGATGCAGGGCCTGGTGATTGGGCGCGATCAGGGCCTGTTTGCTTTTGTATTGCTCGCCGATCAGGGTTTCCAGAACTTGTTGTTCGATGCCCAGAAGCTCGGCCAGCGCGCCCACATAGATGATGTTCTTGAACAGCTGGCGCTGGCGCGGGTCGCTATAGACCGAATTGCAGATCTCGGTCAGCGGCATCCTGATCACATGGATGTCGGAGCGGAATTTCCCCAGCGGGATCGGCCGCGACGAAGTCATAGAACAGATATCCGCCCGGATCGATCGACGCAACGTCCTTGTCCCAGGTCTGGGGATTCATCGCCACCATCAGGTCCACGCCGCCGCGCCGGCCCATCCAGCCATGGCCGGAGACGCGCACTTCATACCAGGTGGGCAGACCCTGGATGTTCGAGGGAAAGATGTTGCGGGAGGCGACCGGAATGCCCATGCGCAGCAGCGAGCGGGCGAACATCTCATTCGCCGATGCCGAGCCCGAGCCGTTCACATTGGCGAACTTCACCACGAAATCATTGACGACTTTTATCGGGCTTGACATGCGTACTCCGTCTTGGGCGCTTCCAGCAGGAACTTCTG
Source organism: uncultured Alphaproteobacteria bacterium (assembly GCA_963765095.1). Taxonomy (GTDB): domain Bacteria; phylum Pseudomonadota; class Alphaproteobacteria; order Micropepsales; family Micropepsaceae; genus Rhizomicrobium. Next base: position 44,261 of record CAVXUV010000018.1, on the reverse strand, counting down.
CATGTCCCACGCGCCGGTGGGGCAGCGCTCTGCGCAAAGCCCGCAGTGAAGGCAAAGATCCTCGTCCTTGGCCATGATGCGCCCGGTCTTGAGCCCGGCTGCGATGTAAAGCTCCTGCGTCTTGGGATGCAGCGATGGCGCGCTCAAATGATCGCGCAATTCGTCTTCGGGTTCATTGGCGGTGAAGGTGATGCAGTCCATCGGGCAGATGTCCACGCAGGCGTCGCATTCGATGCATTTGGGCGTGTCGAACACGGTCTGGACGTCGCAATTCAGGCATCGTTGCGCTTCCAGGAAGGCCTGTTTGACGTCGAAGCCCAGCTCCACCTCCAGCTTCACGTCCTTCAAGGTCTTTTCGATGGGCGCGTGCGGCACCTTGTAGCGGATGTCGTTGGAGATATCGTTGTCATAGCTCCATTCATGGATGCCCATCTTCTGGCTGGAAAGATTGACCATGGGCGGCGGCCGGTCGTTCACATCCTTGCCGCGGCAGACAAGGTCGATCGAGATCGCCGCGTCATGGCCGTGCGCCACCGCCCAGATGATGTTCTTGGGCCCGAACGCGGCGTCGCCGCCGAAGAAAACCTTGGGATTGGTCGAACCCATGGTTTGGGGATCGACCTTGGGCATGTCCCATTTGTCGAACTCGATGCCGATATCGCGCTCGATCCAGGGGAAGGCATTCTCCTGCCCCACCGCCACCAGCACGTCGTCGCATTGCATGATCACATCGGGCTCGCCCGCGGGCACCAGGTTGCGGCGGCCCTTGGCGTCGTATTCGGCCTTGACCTTTTCAAAGCGCACGCCGGTGAGGGTGCCTTTCTGATGCAGGAATTCCTTGGGCACCAGGAAATTATGGATCGGGATGCCTTCATGCTGGGCGTCTTCCTTCTCCCAGGGAGACGCTTTCATTTCCTCGAAGCCCGAACGCACCACCACGTCCACGTTCTCGCCACCCAGCCGGCGCGAGGTGCGGCAGCAATCCATTGCCGTGTTGCCGCCGCCCAGCACGATCACGCGCCGGCCGATCTTGGTGGTGTGGCCGAACGAGACTGACGCCAGCCAATCGATGCCGATATGGATATGGTCTTTCGCTTCCTTGCGGCCCGGAATCTCCAGTTCGCGCCCGCGCGGCGCGCCGCAACCCACGAAGATGGCGTCATAGTCTTCGGCCAGCAGCGATTTCAGGGAATTTATTTTCTGGCCCAGGCGCAATTCCGGCTCGAGAGCGAGGATGTAATCCACCTCTTCGTTGAGCACGGTTTCGGGCAGGCGGAACTTCGGGATCTGGGTGCGCATCATGCCGCCGGCCGACGCATCGCCGTCATAGAGCACGACCGTATAACCCAAGGGCAGAAGATCGCGCGCCACGGTGAGCGAGGCAGGCCCCGCCCCGATCAGCGCCACGCGCTTGCCGTTCTTGTGCAGGACAGGCTTGGGCATGCGCCCTTTCACATCGTCCTTGTTGTCGGCGGCGACGCGTTTCAACCGGCAGATCGCCACCGGCTGGGCATTGCCCGTCACTTCTTCGACGCGGCCCCGCCGGCAAGCCGGTTCGCACGGCCGGTCACAGGTGCGGCCCAGCACGCCGGGAAAGACATTGGAATGCCAATTGACCATATAGGCGTCGGAGTAGCGCCCCGCCGCGATCATGCGGATATATTCGGGCACCGGCGTGTGCGCGGGACACGCCCATTGGCAATCCACCACCTTGTGGAAGTAATCGGGATTTTTGATATCGGTCGGCGGCATCCCGCCATGGGTCGTTGCATTGCCCCGCCGCGCATCCGGCGCGTGCCGGGGCGGATCACTCAGTGATGGACTGCTCATGACGCTGACAATTCCCCAATGACCTGCCTCAAGCCGGACGCCTGGTGGATGATGTTTTCAGCTAAGCAAGCGTTCCGATCTCAACTCCCTGAACCTTCGAGGCAGCGAGCCCGTTTCCTCGGACTCTCTCTGACCTTATTGCTTCAATGACGCGCATATTAGCGAGCGCAAGCAAGCGGAAAAAGACCTTGAGTATCTTTTTGCGACGTGATCCAGATCATAGAAAGCGAAAAAGATGTCTTATATCAATTACTTAGGCGGTCATTACAAATCCACGGGGCCGCACCAGCCCGGCAAATAGGTCGCATCCTTGTCCTTGGCCAGCTTCAATCCACGCTCCAGCGCGCGGGTGAAATTTCTTTCAACAAGCTTCCGCTTGATGCGGCGGCGAAGGAAATCGGCCCAAAGAAATTCGCTGAACGGCGTGGTGTCCTTGGCATAGCCGCCCATGCGGCGAAGCTCGCCTGCCAGCGAACGGTAAGGGTCATCTTGCAGATGCTCGACGCTCCTGGGGATGGCCTTGGCACTCCGCCGCACGCCTTTGGCGTCGAAGGGATGCATCCAATCCCTCTGGTCGAGCACGAACCAGAATGTCTCGATATCGACGAAGGACAGATCGGCCACCACCGTGACATAGAGCTTCTTCAAGCCTTCCTTGTGCAGCGCCAGCGCCAAGTGATGATGGTCAACGATATAGTGCTTGCTCCCGGGACCCAGGATCACGGGGATCAAATGCTTCTGCAGGAAGACGCGGCGTTTTCCGGCACTTCCCTGGTCGCGCCAATGTTTGCGCCGCGCCTCGACCTCGCGCAGCCCCACCGTCATCTGCGTGGGACGCAGATCGAGGATCGGGACCGGCTTCAAGATCGGTTCGCGTGTATTGCCCGGGGGAAAGTCCTTGGCGGCCATGATCGAATCCGTTCGGCAGACCGTTGAAACTGTAATATCAAAGCGCGAAGGCGAACAGGAGGCCCAAGTCCTTGGACAATATGTGGCCCGCAAGCCGAAGCGGGATGATCCGCGATCTGACGGCGTCGTTCGCGCTGGCAGCGGTCGCCATCCCCGAGCAACTCGCCACCGCAAGGCTGGCCGGCGTGCCACCCGAACTTGGGCTGGTGGTGTTCGTGGCGGCGTCGCTGGGCTTCTTCCTCTTGGGCGCGAATTGCTATTTGTCGGCGGGCGCGGATTCCACCATTGCCCCCATCTTCGCCGGGTCGCTGGCTCTGCTGGCGGCGAGCGGCACGGCGCATTATCTGGCGCTGGCGGCAGGGCTGGCATTGATGGTGGGCGGCCTGGTCGCGCTCAGCGGGTTGTTGCGCCTGGGCTGGATCGCGCGGCTCTTGTCCATTCCCATCGTCACCGGCTTTCTCGCCGGCATCGCCGTCCATATCGTGGTGTCGCAATTGCCCGCCTTCCTGGGCATTGCCGGCGGCGGAGCCACCTTCTTCGGCGCCATCGCCGCTATCATCCGCCATGCCGGCCTGGTCAATCCCTATGCGGCTGCGATCGGTGCAATCGTCTTCGCCGTCATCTTCGGTGCGGAGAAGGTCGACGACCGTTTTCCCGGCGCGCTGGTGGCGGTGGCGCTGGCGACCTTGGCAGTCGTGCTGTTGGGCCTGGATGTGCCGGTCTTGGGCGCCATCCGCGCGCCGGATGTGATGCCTGCCCTGCCCGGCTTGGCGCTGGCGGATCTGGGCAAGCTTCTTCCCGTCGCCGTGATCGTGAGCCTGGTGGTGATGATCCAGACCGCCGCGGTGTCGCGCGCCTTTGGCGCCGGCGAGGCCGAAATCAATCGTGACCTTGTGGGCGTGGGCGTGGGCAGCATACTGAGCGGCGCTTTTGGCGGCTTTGCCGCCGATGCCAGCCCGCCCAGGACCGCCATCGTCAAGGAGAGCGGCGGCCAGTCGCGCGCCACGGGATTGTTCGCCGTCATCCTGGTGGCGGCGTTCCTGCTGCTGGCGCCCGGACTGCTCGCCCATGTCCCGGAGGCGGCGCTGGCGGGCCTGCTGTTGTTTGTGGCGCAGCGCATCTTCAACCTCCGCATGATGCGCACCATCGCCCGGGAGAGCGGCGCCGAATTCCTGCTCCTGCTGCTCACCATGGCGGCGATCGTGGTGTTGCCGATCCAGACCGGCGTGGGTGTGGGCATCGCGCTGTCGCTGCTGCATGGCGTGTGGAATATCATCCAGACCCGCGCCGTGATCTTCGAACTGATTCCCGGCACCACCATCTGGTGGCCCAAGAGTCCCAATTTCGGAGGCGAGACCAGGCCCGGCCTGGTGGTGGTGGGATTTCAGGCGCCGCTATTCTTCCTCAATGCCGAGACCTTCCGCGTCTCGCTGGACCAGGCGGTCAAATCCGCCACCCCGCCGGTGCGCGCCATCGTGCTGGAAGCCTCCAGCATGGTGGAGCTGGATTTCAGCGGCGCCCAGGCCTTGAGCGCACTGATCCAAGGCTGGAAAGCACAGGGCACGCTGTTTTATGTGGCGCGGCTGGAATCATTGCGCGCTCGAGGAAGCGTTCCGCCGCTTCGGCATCCTGCCGTTGCTGGCCCATAAATGCACGTTCGAGAGCGTGGCCGGCGCGGTCAGGCAGTTCGACCAGGATTTTTCTGGGACAACATAGCGCGGAGAATTCACCGCGGCTCGACCAAGGAAATATTCGTCTTGAAGTCCACCAGCAGCGCCCAAAGGTCGGACAGGGCATCGACATTCCCGGCCGTCGTCAGTCCGCCCCGCGCCATGGCGTCCGCCAGCGTCCCTTGTCCCAGAATAATAGGTTCGAGCGCCTGCCGCGTGGTCGTCACGGTGACGTCGGCGCGCGGGTCTGTTTTACCGCTCACGCAAGTCAGCGCGCCGTGCTCAAGCGTGGAGACAATCGTCTCATGCGTGTCGGTGAAACGCCAATTGATCACGCGCTTCGCCGCACCGGCGCGCGGGCCATCTATGCGAGTGCCGAGATAGTCGAACATGTCGCCGGCCGGCATCACATGCAGCACTTCCGGGGTGATGGCGGGACTGGAACGCTGCGCAACCGGCGCACCGCTCCGCAATTTCTGCGCCGCCAGCAGGTAGGAATTGCGCCAGGGCGCGGCTTCGGCTTGATATCCCATCTGTTCGAAGGCGTCCGCGCCGAGTTCGCGGGCCTGCCGGTTCCCGGGATCGGCGAACACCACCTGGTCCATGATCTGTGCGACCCAGCGGTAGTTACCGGCCTTGAAATCGTCGCGGGCGCGGGCGATCGCGGCATCGGCGCCGCCCATATACTCCACATATTTCCTGGCTTCCTCGGCCGGCGGCATCCGGTCCAGATTGGCGGGATTGCCGTCATACCAGCCGGCATAGCGCTGATAGACCGCCATCGCGTCCTGGGGCAGCGTGCCGTAATAACCCCTGAGCGACCAGTCCTGCTCCAGACCCGGTGGCATGGTGAGCGTCTCGGCGATCTCCCGCGGCGTCATGCCCTGGTTCATCATGCGCAGGGTCTGGTCGTGGATATATTTGTAGAGGTCGCGATGATCTTCCAGCGCGGTCCTGATCCGCGCATTGCCCCAGACCGGCCATTGATGCTGGTTGATCAGGATTTGCACATCGCCGCCGAAGCGGTCGATCGATTCATTCAAGGCTTGAGACCAGCTCAGCGCATTGCGCACCAAGGTCCCGCGAATGGGCAGAAGATTGTGCAGCGTGTGTGTGGCATCCTCTCCCACATCCAGGACATGCCGCCCCGGCAGATAGACGAACATCTCGGACGGCGCTTCCGTATCGAGCGCGAGCTGGAATTCGAACGCCACGCCATCGATGGTGCGGGTTTCAATGGGCTTTCGCACGATGTCATTGGGCGGGATGATCGCGCCCGCGCCAGTTGGACCGCGCGTCACCGTTTCACCTTCGCCATAATCCACCGTGCCGCGCTCGCCCACCGGCAGCCCACCGCCGAATTGGAATTGTCCGCGGGCCGCCGCCAGGTTTGTCGCCACGGAGGCTTCCTCGATCACGGCCGGCATGAAATTCACGGGCGCAATGACTTTCACTTTTCCGGAAGCGGCATCGGCCGGCGAGACCAAAGCGCTGGCGCCGCCATAATGGTCGCCGTGATCATGGGAGTAGATCACCGCCACCACCGGCTTCTTCGGGCGATGCGCATAATAAAGGTCGAGCGCGGCACGGGCTTCTCCCGGTGAGGCCAGTGTGTCGATCACGATGATCCCGGTGCGCCCCTCGACAATGGTCATGGCGGCCACCGACAACCCGCGCACCTGATAGACGCCGTCAGTGACCTGGAACAAGCCATTGATGGCGTCGAGCTGCGCCTCGCGCCACAAACTGGGATTCACGGTTGGCGGGGGCGCGCCTTTGAGAAAGGCATAGCGGTCGGGATCGGTGGGCAACGTGGCGATGAAACCCCGGCGCGCATCGTCGAAATCCTGCCGGTCCGCGAACGGCAGCTGGGATTCCACCGCGCGATTGGCGGCGGCGACATCGGGCTGGGCGGGCTTCGCCTCCTGCGCCCCCGCAGGCTCGGCCACCGCGACGGCACATGCGATGATGAGGGCGGTTCGCCCGATAGCCAAAGACATGAGCGCCTCCAAATGCGAGTTGGGAAACTCGCATAAGCGGCGGCTTAAATCATCGCAAAACTCTGCCTGCTCAACCGCACATGGCGACGGGGCCTGATGCGGCACGGATTTTTGCCAGCGGCAGCGTACGGGCCGCATCCAGCGCGCGGCTGATGGCGGCGCGGCGGTAATCCCATTTGGGATCGGCTGGCGGCGGCACGACCACCATGGTGGCGTTGGCTTCGAAGAAGATCAGCACCCCGTCCTTGTCCACGGCAAAGTCTATCCCGCCATAATCCAGACTCATTTCGGCGGCGATGCGCGACAGCGCGGCCATCGCCTTGGGTCCCAGCGCCGCTTCCATGTCGTCCAGGAAGCACTGTTCCTCGCGGCGATGATCGTCATCCACGCCCATGTCGGCGGTGAAATAATGCACTTTCCAGTCCGACGATACCGCCAGATGCAGGGGATAGAGTGCGCCGCCGATGAACATTACCCGGTATTTGCGCGATTTGCCGTCTTGGCCCCGGGCGTCCAGATATTCGATGGCGAGCACCTCGTCGCCGGGCATATCCGCCAGCGCCGACGCGACGTCTTCTTCCCGATCCACTTTGGTAAAATGCTGACCGGTATGAAAGCCCGGCGCGCGCAACAGCAAGGGAAAGCCCAAATTCGGCATGCCGTTCTCGTCGAGCAGATGCATGCGCGGCGCGCGCACATCCGGCAATGTTCCCATCCGCGCCGCATGGGCCAAACGTCCGGTCTTGAGCACCAGCGCCGGCGGATTGATCACGGGCGCGGGCGAGCGCGCCACGATCCTGTCCGCAATGGCAAGCGCTTGCCCACAAAGCTCGGCATCGCCGATGGCGTTGAAGATCAGATCATGCGGCGGCAAAGGCAGCGCGGGGTCGTAATATTCCACATACAGCACCGTCACCTTGTAGGCGCGGCCGTCGAAAACATGCTTGGCGGGAATGTTGCCACCCTTGACCGAGACCAGAAGCAGGACGCGGGTGGCGGGCTCGGGCCCGCGATAGCGTTGTTCGGCGATCGCCTGCCCGGGAAAGCTCAAGCGCCAATGGCGCTCGGCCGTGTCCGCCTCGCCTTGCGCGGCCAGTACCTGCGCCAGGCTGCGATGCGCTTCGGCCGAATGAGGCGCGATGCCCAGCGCCGCTTCCAATGCGCTGCGCGCGGCGAAGAGTTCGCCGTCCTCGAACAGCATGGTGCCGAGATTGACCCAGCCCATTTCATGATCGGGATGCGACAGCACCATCTGCTTGTAGATGGTGCGCGCGGCCGAGCGGTTGTCGCTTTCATGGGCCAGCGCGCCCAATTCGCTCAGCGCCGCCAGATGCGCGGGATCATGGCGCAGCACTTCGACATAAGCGGCCTTCGCATCTTCCGCGCGGCCCGCCGCCATCAAGGCACGCGCCCGCGCCAACAGCATATCAAGCTCGGCCGTCACGGCACCGCGCGCGGCTTCTGCTCGCGCCGGTTTTCAGTACGCTGGGCACCGAATTCCAGCACCGCTTCGAGCATGGCGTCCAGATCGCGCATCTCGGTGCGGTGATTGACCAGCGCGGCGCGGATGGCGAGCCTGCCATGGATGGTGGTGGTGGATGGCGCGGCGATGCCATTTTCCTGCAGATCGCCCACGATTGCGGCGTTGACGGAATCGGAATCCGCCGCGCGATAGCGGAAGCAGACGATATTGAGTTCGGTACGGCTCAACAGCTCCAGCCTTGGCTCGGCCCGGATTCTGGCTTCCAGCGCTTTGGCCAAATCGCAACTCTTCTCGATGGTTTCGGCCAGCCGGCCCCGGCCATGGGCCTTGATGGTGAACCAGGTCTTGAGCGCGCGGAAGCCGCGCGAGAGATCGGGGCCGAAATCGCACGGCCAATGCTCGCCGCCGGCCAGACCGCGCGCCTCGCGCCTGAGATAGGCGGCGGGATTGGCGAAGGTTTCCTTGTGGGCCGCGCCGTCGCGCACCAGGAAGAAGCCCGCGTCATAGGGCACCTGGCCCCATTTGTGGAAATCGAAGGCAATAGAATCCGCGAGCGTGATGCCCCTGAGCCGGCACGCGATCCGCGGCGACAACATCCCCAGCGCGCCGAACGCGCCGTCGACGTGAAACCACAGACCTTCGCGCTTGGCCAGCGCCGCCAGCGCTTCGAGATCATCGATCGCGCCGGTATCGACCGTGCCCGCTGTGCCCACGATCATGAACGGCGTGTGCCCGGCCGCGCGGTCGCGCCGGATCGCGTCTTCGAGGGCCGCGACGTCCAAGCGGAACGCTTCATCCACCGGAATGACGCAGAGTGCGTCGGTGCCCAGGCCGGACAGATCGAATGCCTGGGCGATGCAGCGATGCGCGGCGGCGGAGGCATAACCGCGCAGGCCATGGCCCACGCCGTCCTTCCGCACCTGATGGCCCAGCCTGGCATGACGCGCCACCAGCACGGAAAGAAGATTGGCCATCGACGTGCCGGTGACAAAAAGTCCGCTGGCGCTTTCGGGAAACTCGAACAATTCGCGCATCCAGTGCAGCACCTGGCGCTCGACCTCGATGGGCATGTGATCGCGTCCGCCCAGATTGGCGTTGAGGCCGCCGGCCAGCATCTCGGCCAGCATGCCTTCCACCGTGCCGCCACCATGAACCCAGCCCATGAAGCCGGGATGCACATTGCCGGCGGCGTAGGGCAGAATGAAGCGCATGAATTCGTCGTGGATCGCGCCCAGCTCTTCGGGCCGATCCGGCAGCGCGCCATGGAACCGCGCGCGCGCCGCGGACGGAATGGGCTGCCACACCGGCCGCGCGCGGATGTGCTGGATATAGTCCAGCATGTCGTCCAGCATGGCGTGCGCCTGGGCGCGCGTCGCCGACCAGCTCTCGGGATCGAGACCGGACGAAGTCCTCTCGTCGATGGGCATCAGCTCGATGGCATGCAGGCGCTGGGCAGTCGACATGGTCACCTCTGGCCAGGCTATAGGGCGGCTCACATGGTTAATGCCGGCTTAAGCCCGGCACGAGACAGGACGCAGCCAGGGCATTTCCCCGACGGTTCCCTCGCGAAAGCGATAACGCAAAGTCCTGCAACTGGTTCAGCGGGCCTAGCCCTGGCCGCAAGCGGCGCGCCGATAAAAGACCTGCCTAGTGTCTGAAAATGACGCCGCCCTTCATGACAAAGGCGACATGCTCGACCGCCGCGATGTCATCCAGCGGATTGCCCGGCACGGCGACAATATCGGCGTAATAGCCGGGCTTGAGTTCGCCGATCTGGCCCTGCCAGCGCAGGATTTGCGCGCCGTTGAGATAATCGGCCTGCAGCACCTGTACCGGCGTCATCCCGTACTTCACCATCAGTTCGAACTCGCGGCCCTGAAGTCCGTGTGCGAAGGGCCCCACATCCGAGCCAACGGCAAAGGGCACGCCGGCGGCAAGCTGGCGTTTGAATTGAACCACTTTGTAACCCAACATGCCGACCTCGCGCACGTGAGCCGCCTCATTCGGCGCGTGATCGGCGAAATATTCCATCACCTGGAAGGTCGGGACCGAGGGAATGTGCTTTTCCTTCATCAGCTGCATGGTCTTGTCGCTGAGCTCCGCGGCATGATCGATGGAGGCGACGCCGGCCTCGGCGGCATAGAGCGTGCCGGGTTCGGCCTGGTCATGGACCCCGACATTGGTGCCCAGCCGCGCCGCCTCGTCCACCGCCGCTTTCAATTCCGTCTCGCTATATTGATAAGGCGAATGGAATTGACCGCCGAGCATGGAATCCGAGCCGGTCTCATAGATCTTGAAGAAATCGGCGCCTTCCTTGTGCTGCTGGCGCATCACTCGAACCAATTCGTCCGCATTGTTGGCGTAATCGGCGTTGCCCGGCACATGGGCGTCGGGATTGAAGCGATTGGCGTCTTCATGGCCGCCCAGGATGGAGATGGCGTTGGCGCTCACCCGCATGCGGGGCCCGGGGATCAGGCCTTGGTTGATGGAATTGCGAATCGCGGTCGAGGCCGAACCCGCGCCTTCCGTGCCCATGTCGCGTTCGGCGGTAAAGCCCGCCATCAGATCGTCGCGCGCCGCCAGCTCCGCATAGATCACACGCTGGGGCACCGATTCCTCGACCGTCTGCATGTCTTCCGCACCGGGATGCAGGAACAAATGCACATGAGCGTCGATCAGGCCCGGCATCAAGGTGGTGTTGCCCAGGTCAATCACTTCGGCGCCTGCGGGATGGGGGACCGTCGTTCCCGTCCCGATAATGCGTTCGCCTTCGACCAAAATCTCGCCCGGCGCCACGATTTTTCCCGCCGCCACATCCAACAGGCGCGCCGCATGCAGCACCACGGCATGATCAGGCTTGGCCAGATAGGGCGCAGAATAAGGCGCATCCTGCCCCAGCGCGGTGGTGGACAGCAGCGCCAGCGCCAGAGCGGGAAGCGCAATGAAACGGACGATCATGAGATTTGCCCCGAGGAAAAGCGGGCCTGTATAACTCCAACCTATCCCCTTCGTAAGATGACATAGCGTACACATAATTCATTTGGGTGGGCGGCACGGAATGGCTAGGCTTTGCCCATGCTGCGAAACCTGGTCCTGCCGCTCTGCGCCGCTCTCTTGTTGACAGAGACGGCATGGGCCGATCCTGCCGCCACCGATGGCGCGCTTGCGCCGGGCCGGCCTGCCGGGGTGGGCCAGGCCCAGCTCAGCAATCCCAACACCATGACCTTCATCGGCCTAAGTGTGTTGGTGATCGGCGTGGGTATTTATCTGGCCAAAAGCACCTACAAGATTCCCGGCCAATCGAACCAAACCAGCAGCCCCACCGGCACCAGCCCCTGACACCGCTACGCCTTCGGTTCGTAAGCGACCGGCCGCACTTTTGACGCGGCGGACTTGGCGCGCTCGCGTGCCGTACCGGTGTTGTCGGCCCGCGCCAGCGCCACGCCCATGCGGCGCTTGACGAAGGATTTGGGCTTGCCGAATAGGCGCAGATCGCTCTCCGGAACACCCAGCGCATCTTCTACGCCTTCAAAGCACAACGCGCCCGCCGCAACACCGCCATAAATCACCGCCGACGCGCCGGGGGATGTCATCGCCGTCGAGACGGGCAACCCCAGGATGGCGCGCGCATGCAGCGCGAATTCGCTTTGGAATTGCGAGACCAAGGTCACCAGGCCGGTATCGTGCGGCCGGGGCGACACTTCCGAGAACCACACATCGTCGCCGCGCACGAACAGCTCGACCCCGAAAACGCCCACCCCACCCAGCGCACCCGTCACTGCCGCCGCCATCTCGCGCGCGCGGGCGCGGGCCTTGTCGCTCATGGGCTGGGGCTGCCAGGATTCCACATAGTCGCCGTCTTTCTGGACATGCCCGATGGGCTCGCAGAAAAACGTGCCCGTCTTGGCCCGCACGGTCAGCTGGGTGATCTCGAAATCGAACGTGATCTCGCCTTCCAGGATGACGCGGGCCTCGCGCACTCGTCCCGACGACAGGGCTTTCTCCCAGGCCGCCTCCAGATCCTCCGTGGATTTAAGCCGCGATTGCCCCTTGCCCGAAGACGACATCACCGGCTTGACGAAACAGGGAAAACCGGTCTTTTCCGCCGCCGCGCGCAATTCTTCCAATGACGAGGCAAACGCGTAAGGCGAGACGGGAAGCTTCAATTCCTCTGCTGCCAGCACGCGGATGCGCTCGCGATTTATGGTGATATGGGCGGCGCGCGCGGTGGGAATAACGGTGGCCAGGCCGTCGGCTTCGATCCGCACCAATTCGTCGGTCGCCAGCGCCTCGATCTCCGGCACCAGCAGATGCGGCCGTTCCTTTTCGACCAGCGCGCGCAGCGCCTTTGCGTCCGTCATGTCGATCACATGGGCGCGATGGGCGACCTGGGCGGCGGGCGCGCCCGCATAGCGATCGACGGCGATGGTTTCGGCCCCAAGCCGTTGCAGCTCGATGACCACTTCCTTGCCCAGTTCGCCGGAACCCAGAAGCATCACCTTGATGGCGGCAGGCGAAAGCGGTGTGCCGAATTTCATGATGACCTGTCCTTAAATCGACTTTACGGTAAAACTTTCAGGCGCTGCGCCATCCGCCCAGCGCGCCATCATGTCTTCATACGCCGCCTCGACGTGGCGGGTGGTGCGGACCGTGTCGAACAAAGGCAAGCTGGTGCGATTGCGGGTGAGATGATCGCGATAGGGGGTCAGCAGCCGGCGATCCATGGCGAGCTTGAGCGAAAGTTTTTCATATTCTTCCAGATTGTTCGTGATCAGCTTCGGCAAGCCCACGGCCTGAAGCAAGCTCGCGGCCACCCGTCCCGCAAACGCGGAGCCCCGGCAGGTGAGAAGCGGCAGGCCCGCCCATAGCGCATCGCTGGCTGTGGTGTGGGCATTGTACGGAAGCGAATCCAGGAACAGATCGCCCAACGCCAGGCGCGAGACATGCGCGTGGTTGTCCATCCGTGGCGCGAGCACCAGCCGGGCGGGATCGATGCCGGCCCGCGCCGCTTCGGCGCGGAGATTGCCCGCGAACAGCGCGTTGCTGTCCAGGAGCCACAGCACGCTGTCCGGCACCGCCTTCAACAACCTCAGCCACAGCGCGAACATCTCGGGGGTGATCTTGTATGCATAATTGAAGTGGCAGAAGACAAAGGAATTTTCGTTCAGCCCATGCGCGGCGCGGGTTTGCGGCAAAGGCAACGGCCGGGAGCCGTCATTGATCTGATAGCTGCCGGGAAGCGTCACAACTTTTTCGGCGAAGAATGGCGCGTCGCCCGGAGGGATCACTTCGGCGTCGGCCAGGATGTAATCGATAGTGTCCGCGCCCAGGCTTCCCGGAAAACCCAGATAATTGACCTGGATGGGGGCGGGACGATGGGCGAAGACCCCCATGCGCAAGGCGCCGAAATAACCGTTGAGATTGACCAGCACATCGATGTCTTCCGCGGCGATCAGCTGGGCGGCATCGCGGTCCGACAGGGATTGGATGGGCAGGAATTTGTCGAACGCGCCCGCGACGCGCTTACGCATGGCGCTGCCATCCTCGCGGCTGTTGTCGAAGCCCAGAATCTTCGAAGCGGCTACGGTCGTGGTGTTCGAACAGACCCGCGGCCAGATACATGGTGGCCTGGGCGCGGAATTCGCCGCAGACATAGCCCACGCGGATTTTTCCCGGCCGGCGCGCGCGCCGGGGCGGCGAGGGAAGCGCCGGATATTTGTCCTGCGCATAAAGACGCGCGCAGGCGAGGAGATCGGCGGGCGAGGATGACAGGCCTTGATAGACATAGGGCTCGACCACGCGCCTGCCCGCGCGCACGCCTTCATCCAATGCCCGGCGCGCTTCTTCCAGGCCGCGCCAATCGCCGGCATGCATTTTCAGGTGCAAGAGATCGCCTTGCGCATAGGGATAATCCGGCTTGAGCGCCACCAGCCTTTCCAGATCGGCAATCGCGCCCGCCACGTCGCCCTTGCGGGTCCAAAGACAATTGGCGCGGCTGGCCAGCGCTTCGGGCAGGTTGGGCTCGATCGCCAGCGCTTTGGCATAGCTTTCCAGCGCCTGGTCCACCTCGCCCATCGCCCGAAGCACACCGGCGCGGTTGACATGGGCGCCGGCGTGACCGGGCCGTTCCCGGATCACGCGGTCGAATTCGGCCAGCGCTTCGCCCCGACGTCCCATCGCCTGCAAGGCCAGGCCGCGATTGTTGCGCGCTTCCACATAACCCGGCGCGAAGCCCAGCACCCGGTCATAGCTTTCCATCGCCTCTTCCGGCCGGTTCAACGCCGCCAGCATCAGGCCGCGATTGTTCCAGGCATCCGCATTGGCGGGCTCGAGCGCGACCGCGCGGTTGAAATCGGCCAGCGCCTCCTCGTTGCGCTGCAGCTTGGAGAGCAGCGCACCGCGATTGTTCCAGGCGCGGCTGTTGCCGGGGGCCGCTTTCACCACCCGCTCCAGCGCCTCCAGCGCCTCGGCCGGGCGGCCCACCCCTTCGAGCGCGATGCCGTAATTGGAGAGCATCTCCGGTGTGCCGGGCTGAAGCCGCAAGGCGTGCTCGATATAGGGCAATGCCTCGCCGGGGCGGCCCTGATGAAGCCTTATCAGACCCATCAGGTGCAGCGCGGGGTAGAAATCCTTGTCCGCCGCGAGAACCTTCAGATAAAGCGGCTCAGCTTCGGCCAACCGACCGGCCTTGTGCAGCGCCAGCGCCTCCTGGATCCATTGTTGCAGCATCAAATGGGTGTCACATTTTCATGCGGGAGAATGGCGATAGTCTAAGATGCCCAGACGCCCGTTACCACCCGACCAAGGAATCCCGTTGCGCGAACCCGCCTTCACCGACCTTCCCCGCGATGGCGGCCTGCCCCCGGCTCTTCTGGCGCTGAACAATGATTTCGCCGCCGAGTTGTCGCTGCTGGATGCCGCCAAGGCGAATGAGTTGGTTTCGCTTTCCTTCATGGCCCGTGCCCTGGGCGACGAAGCGTTCCTCATCGCGCTCGACCAGGACGCGCCCTATGACAACCACAATTTCCGCTGGTTCAAGGAGCATTTCGACCGCTTCGTCTATATCGACCGGGTGGTGGTGGCGCCGGCGCGGCATGGCTGGGGCTGGGCGCAGCTGCTCTACGAATCCCTGTTCGCCCTGGCGCGGCGGCAGGGTCACGCCCGCGTCACTTGCGAAATCAATGCCGATCCGCCCAATCCCCGCTCGGAGGCGTTTCACTTGGCGCTGGGCTTTGAACCGGTGGGACTGGCGCATTTGCCTCACGCAGGCAAGACGGTGCGATATTACTGCCGAATGCTCGACTGAGTGCGGACCGGTCAACCCGCCTGCGCATTTTCGAGGAATGTCGCCGATGGCACGAAAAACAATGTTCCGGTGATGGCGCGGCTGAAATCCAGCAGGCGGTCGTAGTTGCCCGGCGGATTGCCGATAAACATATTCTCCAGCATGCGCTCGGTCGTCCGGGGCGAACGCGCATAGCCGATGAAATAGGTGCCGAACTCGCCCTTGCCCACGGTGCCGAACGGCATGTTGTCGCGGACGATCTCCAGCTGGTTGCCGTCCTCCGTTATCGTGGTCAGGACATTGTGGGCATAGGGCGGCTTGGCGGCATCATCCAGCTCGATATCCGAGAGCTTTTTGCGCCCGACGATCCCTTCCTGCTTTTCGATCGGCAACTGGTTCCATTTTTCAAGGTCGTGAAGATATTTCTGCACGATGACATAGCTTCCGCCGATGAAAGCGGAGTCTTCATCGCCGATGATCGCGGCATCGGCGCATGCACGTCCCACCGGGTTCTCGGTCCCGTCGACGAATCCGATCAAGTCGCGGTCGTCGAAATATTTGAAGCCATGGGTCTCGTCCTCGACCGTGAGCACCGGACCAAGCCTTGCCATCATCTGCGTCGCCAATTCGAAGCAGAGGTCCATGCGCCTCGCGCGGATATGGAAGAGGATATCGCCCGGCGTCGCCACGGCGCGATATTGCCCGTTCAGTTCGCGGAAGGGATGCAATTCCTTCGGCCTGGGTTGGCCGAACAGCCGGTCCCAGGCATCCGAACCGAAGCCCATCACGCACGACAGCCCGCTGTCCAGATTGCGGAAACCCACGGCGCGCACGATGCCGGCCAGGTCGCCGCAGAAGGCCTGAACCATGCGGGCACTCTCTTTGCCTTCCTTCAGTGTCGCGACGATGAATATCGCCGAACGCGAGAGCCGCGCGGCAACGGCCTGACTTTCAACAGCCTCCACAAACGCTCCTGTCGCTCAGCGGCTCGCGGCCGACGCCTGATCCGGCGCCGTGAGGTAGAGCTTCTGCTCGTTATAGGCGATATAGACATGCAGACGCTTCAGCACATCCATGCCAATGGTAATTTCGGGGCCCATACTATCGTCCGACTTGACGATATTACTGCCGAGCACAAGGGTATTGTCGGGATCTTTCTTCCCGATCAGATCGGGAAAGATCACCACATGCGGGTTCGAGACCGCAATCCCCTCGAACGCGAGGCTGTGAAAGACATAGCCGAAACGCTGCGCTTTGGGATCGCCATTCAGAACACCGGCCGGCACCGCGCCGGGCGAATCGGCGGTGACATCAAATGCAGACTTGGCGGTGGCCGCGCTCATGCTGGTGTTGTAGGCACCGGTGTCGATGATCGCCGAGAATGTCTTGCCGTCGAGCGTGACCGGCACGCGGATATGCGTATCCTGCACTCTCTGGAGCCGGGCAGGTTGACCGGGAACGTTGTTCACGAAGCGGCCAGTGGAAAAGGGCACCACCGCCACCCCGGTGTTCGGCCAATAAATCACTTGGCCTTCGCAATGATCCGGCGAAAAAAGATTGACCTTCTGGGTGACGAAATTGAATTCGACGTCATAGTGTTTGAGAATATCTCCCGCGATCAAGCCATCGAATGGCGCGTTGGGATCGGGCCAGATCATCAAGGCGATATCCGTGCCCTTCAACCCGCCCATTTCGAGCGTGTTGAGACGGACAAATTCGCGCGAGGCATTGCCGGTGACGTCGAGGAGTTTCATGGCGGCATCCAGGTGCGTGAGACCCAGCGCCTTGACCGTCTTTGTGCTCAGGCTTGAAACCGCGCCGCCCGTGTCCAGCAGCATACGCATCCCGGTGCCGTTGGCGGTGGCCGGCACAAGGATTGCGTCCCCGCGCGTGAGCGTCATGTCGAGTGATGCCCGAAGCTTTAGATGGCCGCAATTATCGGCCATCGCGGGGGTAGCCAACAACAAAGCGATCAGAAACGCCGCGCGTGCGTAAAATGTCATGATGACCTCCCAGCCCATCGGGAAATTATCATGAAAGAATGTTTGGCGTCACCGGCGACGGTGTTTCGTCAGTGGCTTGATTTCTCATCCATCTCCCCGCACGCGCCGGTTGCGGGCGCGCAGGGGATTTCGTATGGATGCGTTAAATTTGCGGCAGCGAGCACAGTGCTCGCCCTACGGGAGCAGGAAATCCAACCCGTTATCCGCTTCTTTGGCAGGGGCGGTTTCGTCGGCACGATGCCACCACCCACCGCCCAAGGCCTGGAACAGCGCCGCGGTG
Source organism: uncultured Alphaproteobacteria bacterium (assembly GCA_963765095.1). Classification (GTDB taxonomy): domain Bacteria; phylum Pseudomonadota; class Alphaproteobacteria; order Micropepsales; family Micropepsaceae; genus Rhizomicrobium. Next base: position 26,801 of record CAVXUV010000018.1, on the reverse strand, counting down.
TCGGCGAAGCGCGCAGCCTGCGCCTGCGACAGCGCCAGCCTGGTCTGGAGATACGCCTGCTGGGCGTTGAGCAATGACAGCCGGTCGATCTGGCCCAGCTCCATCTGCTTTTGCGCGATGGCGAAGGATTTCTCCGCCGCCCGCGCCGCCGCCGCCGCGGTGCGCACGCCGTCGCCATCGGCTTGCAGGGCATGAAGCGCATCCGCCACATTCTGCAGCGCCGCGATCACGGCGGCCTGATATTGCGCGCTCGCCTGGTTGAGCGTCTCTTTCGCCGCGCGGCTTTTGTGCAGAAGCTGGCCGCCATCGAAGATGGGCTGGGTGAGCCCGGCGCCGATGCTCCAGAAGCCGGCGCCGGGACCCAGCAACTGCCCCAGCTCCGTGCCCACCGTGCCGTCGGCGGTAGTAAGCGTGATATTGGGCAGCATATTGGCGATGGCGACACCCACTTCGGCGGAAGCGGCATGGAGATTGGCTTCGGCGATCTTGATGTCGGGCCGCTGCTCCACCAGCTTGGCGGGAAGGCTCACGGGCAAATCCAGGGGCAACGTCAGCGCGTCCAAAGTGAAGCTTTGGGGAAGCTCGTCGGACGGCAATCGTCCCGCCAGCGCGGTCAACAGATCGCGCGTCTGGTCCAACTGCTTTTGCAGCGGCGGCAGCCCGGCTTCGGTCTGCGCCACGACGGTTTCCTGCGTCGCCACATCGGCACCGGCGATCTGGCCCAGATCTTTTTGATGCTGCTCGATGGTGAGAATATGCTGCTGTGCCGCCAGCATCTGGTTGGTGATGGCAATCTGGTCGCGCAACGATGCTTCTTGCACGGCGGCGGCCACGACATTGGCGGTAAGCGCCACATAGATGGCTTCCAGCTCGTAATGCTGGGCTTCGGTCTGGGCGCGCAGGGCTTCCACCTGGCGTTTGTTGGCGCCCCACAAATCCAGGGTCCAGGTCGCGCCGATCTGGGCCTGATAGAGATTGAACAACAGGGTGCTGGTCGAGAGCGTGGGCGACAGGATCACGGAATTCTTCTCGCGGCTGGCGGAAACCCCACCCGAGATTTGCGGATAATAGGCGCCGATTTGAGCCTTCACATTCTCCATCGCGGCATTGAGCGAGGCCTGCGCCGCCGTCAAATTGGGATTGTTGGCGACGGCGGCGCGGACGGCCGCGTCCAATTCCGGCGAGTGGAACAAGGACCACCATTCGGCGGGAATGTCGCGATCCATCGCATAGGTCTGGGGCGTGCCGCCCTTGACCGATGCGTCGCCCGAGGTTTGGGTGAGCGGCGTCTTGCCATAGCTGTCGGCGGCGGGTGGCGCGGGGGCCTTGAAATCCGGCCCCATGGTGCAGCCCAGAAGCGAAAGCGCGGACAGAAGCGGGAGGATTCTTCTCATCGCCCTACTCCGCTGCCATGGCTGCCGCTGGCGCGCTGTCTTCCGGCGGAGTCTGTCCACGCCTGGAGAATATCTCGATCAGCACCGGCAAGACCAGCAGGATGAAGATCGGTGCCAGCAGCATGCCCCCCACCACCACCAGCGCCAGTGGCTTCTGCACCTGGGAGCCAATGCCGGTGGAAAGAGCGGCGGGAAACAGGCCGACGCACGCCACCACGCAGGTCATCATCACCGGGCGCATCTGGATTTCGCAGGTCCGGTATAGCGCCGTCATCTTATCGCGCCCCTCGTCCACCATGCGGTTGAAGTAGGACAGCACGATGATGCCGTCCATCGCGGCGATGCCGAACAAGGCGACAAAGCCGATTGCCGCCGAGACGCTGAAGGCGGTGCCAGTGATGATCAGGGCGAAGATGCCGCCCACCAAGGTCATGGGGATCACGCTGGCGGCCAAGAGCGTGTCGGTGAGCGTGCCGAAATTGATATAGAGCATGAAGCCGATCAGCAGGATCGACAACGGCACGATCACCGCCAGCCGCTGGATCGCTTCCTGGAATTCGCCGAACTCGCCCACCCATTCCAGGCGATAACCGGACGGAAGCCTCACTTTCTGCGCAATCTGTTGCTGGGCATCGGTCACCGCGCCGCCCAGATCGCGCCCGCGCACGGAAAATTTGATCGGGATGTAGCGTTCCTGGTTTTCGCGATAAATGAACGAGGCGCCCGAGACCAGCTTGACGGTGGCGAGATCGGACAAGGGGATCTGCATGATCCCGTTGCCGGCGGGATTCTGCACCCCCACGGTGATGTTGTGGATGGCATCCAGGCTGGCGCGGTATTGCGGCGCCAACCGCACCATGATGGGGAAATTGCGGTCGCTACCCTCTTCGTAGAGATTGCCCGCGGCTTGGCCGCCGATCGCGGTCTGCACCACCGAATTGACGTCGCCCGGCGCCAACCCATAGCGCGCCGCCTTGTCGCGATCGACATCGATGCGCACCGTGGGCTGGCCTAGCGAGTTGAACACCGCCAGATCGGCGATGCCCGGCACGCCCGCCATCACCTTGTCGATCTTCTCCGCCGTGTCCTGCAGCATGTTGAGGTCGTTGCCATAGAGCTTGACCGAGTTCTCGCCCTTCACGCCCGAGGCCGCCTCCTCGACATTGTCTTCGATATATTGAGAGAAGTTGAAATCCACGCCGGGGAATGCATCGGTGAGCCGCTGGGTGAGATCGTCCACCAGCTTGGCCTTGTCCACGCCCGACGGCCATTGGCCGAACGGCTTCAAGGGCGCGAAGAATTCGGCATTGAAAAAGCCGGTGGCGTCGGTGCCGTCATCGGGGCGGCCATGCTGCGAGACCACGGTCTCGACCTCCGGATAGGATTTGATGATCCGGCGCATTTTGTTGACGTATGAATCACCCGCCTCCAGCGAGATCGAGGCTGGCATCGAAGCGCGGATCCAGAGATTGCCTTCCTCCAGATGGGGCAGGAATTCCGACCCCAGGCCCCGCGCGGCAAGAATGGCGACCAGGAAAATCAGCCCTGCCGCGCCCAAGGCGACAATGCGGTTGGCCAGCGCGAACTGCACCACCGGCGTGTAGGCCCTGCGCAGCCAGCGCACCACGAAGGTGTCGGCCTCGCTCAATCGTGCTGGCAGAAGAAAACTCGACAGCGCCGGGGTGACGGTAAAGGTGGCGATCAAGCCGCCCAGGATGGCATAGGCATAGGTGCGCGCCATGGGCCCGAAGATGTGGCCCTCCACCCCGCTCATAGTGAAGAGAGGAATGAAGCCCGCCACAATGATGGCGGCGGAAAAGAAGATGGCGCGGTTGACCTGGGTGGCGGCTTCGGCGATGGCGGCCATCTTGCCCTTGAAGCCCGAGGCGCGCTGCGCCGCCGTCACCGTCACCGCGCGGCCACGGTCGGTCCGGGCCTGGGCGATGCGGCGATAGATATTCTCCATCATGATCACGGTGGCATCCACCACCAGGCCGAAGTCGATCGCACCCACCGACAACAGATTGGCGGACTCGCCCCTCACCGTCATCACCACGATGGCGAAGAAGAGGGCGAAGGGAATGGTGGTGGCCACGATCAGGGCGCTGCGCAGATTGCCCAGGAACGCCCACTGCACCAGGAAGATCAGCAGGATGCCCGCGATCATGTTGTGCAGCACGGTATTGGTGGTGACCTTGATCAAGTCGGAGCGGTCATAGATGCGCTCGATCCGCACGCCCGGCGGCAGGATGCCGCTGCCGTTGATCTTCCGCACTTCCGCCTCGATACGCTGGATCGTGGGCATGCTCTGCTCGCCCCGCCGCATCAGCACGATGCCCTGGACGATGTCATCGTCATTGTCCTGGCCGGCGATACCCAGGCGGGGAAGATTGCCCACCGTCACCTTGGCGACGTCGCGCAGTTCCACCGCCGTGCCATCATGGGCGGAGAGCAGGGTATGGTTTATGTCATCCAGGGAATGGATCAGGCCCACGCCGCGCACCACCGCCGCCTGCATGGAAATATTGACGGTCTGGCCGCCCACATTGATATTGGAATTGTTGAGCGCCTGGAGCACCTGCGGCAGGGTGAGGCCATAGGCTTCCAACCGGTGCAGGTCCACCGTCACGTCATAGGTTTTGGTCTTGCCGCCCCAGCCCGCGACATCGATCACGCCCGGCACCGCCTTGAAGCGCCGCTCCAGGATCCAATCCTCGATGGTCTTCAGGTCCAGCACCGAATAACGCGGCGGCCCCACCACGCGATAGCGATAGATTTCCCCGATCGGGCTTTCCGGCGAGATTTGCGGGATCGCGTTGTTGGGCAGCGGTGAAAGTTGCGACAGCCGGTTGATCACCCATTGCTGGGCTTCGTCATAGGTGAAATCGTAGGTGAACTGGATTTTGACGTCGGAAAGCCCGAACAGCGAGACGCTGCGCACGGCGGTGACGTGGGGAATACCCGCCATCTGGATCTCGACGGGGATGGTGACGTAGCGCTCGATCTCTTCTGCCGACTGGCCCGAGCTCTGGGTGACGATATCGACCAGCGGCGGCACCGGATCGGGATAGGCCTCGATATTCAGGCGCAAGAACGCGACCACGCCGCCTGCGATCAAGACGCCAAGCAGGACAACCACCAGAACGCGCTGGCGGAGCGCAAAGTCGACAATGCGATTCATGACGAGCCCCTCGCGCCTTCCGTGCGTTCACTCGCCTCTGGCAGCCCGGTCAATGAATAGCGCGCCACTTGTGACAATTTTTTCACCGCCGGACAGGCCGCGTGTCACCTCCAGCTGATCGCCGTTGGCCCGTCCCAGTCTAACGTCCCTGAGCGCCAGGCTGCCGTCATTGCCCGCCACCCAGACCCGGGCGGTGTCGCCTTCATAGATCACCGCGCGGGCGGGGACGGCGGGGGCCGCGTTGGCCGGGCCGCCGCTGATGGTGACGGTGGCCGACATGTTGGGCCGGAGCATGTTCTGGGGGTTGGGGACCAGCGCGCCTACCACCAGCCGGTGGGTGTTGGGGTCGATCAGCGAGGCCATGTAGCCCAGCTTGGATTTGAACAGCTGCGCGGGATAGGCAGGCACGCGGACTTCGATCTCGTCGCCCAGATGAACCTGGGGCACGTCTTCCTCGCGCACGTTGGCGATCAGCCAGACGCGGGCGCCATTGCCCACTGCAAAGATGGCGTCGCTGCCGCTTTTCGACTGCGCATGCTCGAACAGGGCGATCTCGCGGTCGGACTTGCCCAGAAGGCGCAAGCGATTGCGCGCCGAGGCGACCGAGGAAGCGGCGGTGGCGAGATCGGTCTGGGCTTGCTGCCAATCCTTCAAGGCCGCGCCCTCGGATTGATAAAGCGCGTGCTGGCGCTTCTCGTTCTTCCCCGCCATCTCATATTGCGCGCGTGCCGTCGCCAGATCGCTTTCCGCCTGCAGCGTGTCGCTGGATTGTCCCGCCAGGATGGGTGCGCCATTCTCCACCTGCCCGCTTGCGCCGGGGGCGGCAAAACCGCCATTGGGCGCGATGGTGCCGTCGGTGATGATCTCGGTATGGAAAATGTGCAGCGGCACCGGCATGATTTCCAGCGCGGCAAGCTGCTGTTTGGGCGGAATGAAGCGCGACAATTGCGGCTGGGCCGGTTGCGCCTTGGCTTCGCCATGGCCGAAAAGAATGCCGCCCAGGAACAGCACCATCGCACCGCCAGCGACCAGCGCTGCCACCACGCCCACCAAAAACACCTGCTGGTGACGCGGCAACGCGTGGGGATAGGCGGGGCTTTCAGGATGGTCGCTCATGATGGTCTCGATGGATTTCAAAGCCGGCGTGCGGGCTTTCGCCTGCGCGCGCGCTTTAAAGACTCCTGCTCCAGCCGATTTCCGAGTATGAGGAGGGGCTTAGGCGGGGGTTATAGACGCCTATTCTTACAGTAGGCTTACAGTTTTGGAATGATGGGGCCATGCGGCTTTTGGTTGTCGAAGACAATGCCAAGCTTTCCGAACTGATCGGCGCGGGACTTTCCGCCGCAGGGTTCGAAAGCGACCGGGTTTCGCGCCTGGCCGCAGCCGAAGAGGCGTTGGCGGCAAGTTCCTATGTGGCCGTGATCCTCGATTTGGGATTGCCCGACGGCGACGGCCGCGCGCTGGTGACGGGCCTGCGCGCCAAGGGCGATTCCGTGCCGGTATTGATGCTCACCGCCCGCGACGGAATTGAGGACAAGGTGGCGGGACTGGCCTCGGGCGCCGATGATTATCTAGTCAAACCCTTCGCCTTCGAAGAATTGATCGCGCGGTTGCGCGCGCTTTTGCGGCGCCCTGGTGAATTTCTGGGCAACAGCCTCAGCGCCGGCAATGTCACATTCGACACGGTGGCGCGCCAGGTCTTTGTCGCGGGCGCGCCGGTGACGTTTTCCGCGCGCGAGGGGGCGCTGCTGGAGATTCTCATCCGCCGCCCCGGGCGGGTGATCCCCAAGCGCGTGGTCGAGGATCAATTGTTCGGCCTTTCCGAAGAAGTACGCTCCAACGCGGTGGAGGTGAATGTCCATCGCTTGCGCAAGCAATTGAGCGAGACCGGCGCCGATATCGAAGTCCACACCGTCAGGGGCGTGGGCTATATCCTGACGGAGCGCAAAAATTGAACTGGCTGCGCGCCGGCTCGCTGCAATCGCGCATCATCCTGTTCCATCTCATCGCTTTGATCCTGGTTACCCTGGCGGTGCCGTTGGCGAACTATTTCGTCATCAACCGTTCCGCCAATCTGTTCGAGGGGCGCATCCTTCGCAGTCACGCCGAGCAGATCGCGGGCTATCTGGCGCGCGATGGCGCAGGCAATTGGACGGTGAAGCTTCCTCCCGATCTCGACGCGCTCTACAGCCAGGGGCTGGAAGGTTTGTCCTATGCGGTCAAGGACGATAGCGGCCATGTCCTGCTCGGTTCGGGCAGGGACAGCGATGCCGCCCATGTCCCCCTCGCCCAGGCCTTGAGCGACACGCCGGTGAATGGCGCACAAGTCTATGGCGTGGCGGTGAAAAGTTCGCCCACCGGTCCTTGGGTGGCGGTGGCGCAGAATGCGCAATATCCCGACGTGATTTTCGACGACATCGTGGCCGATTACCTCTCGCGCATCGGCGGGTTCACGGTGGCGATCCTGGCGCTGCTTCTGGTGGTGGATATCGTGATCATCCGCCGCGCTTTGCGGCCGGTGGTGGAAGCCTCGCGCATCGCCAGCGCCATCGATCCCAAACGCACCGATCTGCGTCTGCCGCTGAAAGACCTGCCCCGCGAACTGGTGCCCCTGATCGTGGCGGTCAATGAAGGTCTGGACCGGCTGGAAAAAGGCATCAAGTTGCAGAAGGAATTCACCGCCGACGCGGCCCATGAATTGCGCACGCCGCTCGCGGTGTTGCGCGTCCGCATCAACTCCCTGCCCCATCAGGAGCAATTTTTCGCGCTCAAGGCCGATATTGAAGTGATGAGCCATGTGGTGAGCCAGCTTCTGGAGATCGCCGAGCTGGAAAATCCCACGCTTAAGATCGACGAGCGGGTGGACCTTTACGCGGTGGCGGCGGACGTGGTGAGCATGGTGGCGCCGGTCGCCATCGGCCAAGGCAAGGAAGTGGCGCTCACCGGGGAAAATGCCTGGGTGCGGGGCAACCAGGCCATGGTCTTCCGCGCCATCCGCAATCTGGTGGACAACGCCGTCAAGCACACCGAAGCGGGCAGCGAGGTCCTGGTGGACGTGCAGGCGGGCGGCATCGTCCGGGTGCTGGACCGGGGGCCGGGCGTGCCGCAAACCGAACGCGCGCTAATGGTGCGCCGGTTCTGGCGCGCCCGCCGCGACCAGGAGGGCGCGGGACTGGGGCTTTCCATCGTCTCGCGCATCGCCGAGCTGCATGGCGCGCGGCTGGGCATCGCGGACCGCGACGGCGGCGGCGCGGTGTTCTCGCTGGCGTTCAAGACAGCCTGATTTTCGTTTTCAAAATTGCGTGTGCAATTGGAAGGCGATCGCAGAAACCGGGCCGCGGTCGCGGTTGTAGGCAGGATTGGCGATGAACTGATAATCCAGATCCGCCGACAGGCACCCCAGCACCGGCGCGCGGTAATAGGTCTCGAAAATATTCTCGGTGCCATAGTGCGGAAGCCTGCCGTCACCGATCAGGATGCCGAGCCCGCCATTGGCGAAATAGCGCTGGGCTGCATTCGAGATGCCATCGATCACAAACGCCGCGCCCAGCGTGTCGTCCTTGCGCCCCCAGGTCTCGCCCTTCAACGCCAACCCGGTTGCCAAGGAACGGTTGATCTCGGTGAATTCGTAGGCCTCTTTGCTGCCGTCATCCAGGCTGAGACGCACGAACGCGCCCAGATCGCCGCTGAGCTGCTGCTGCATATTGAGCGCCGCGCCGGGCTTGTCGGCGGGAACGCGCACCAGCGCGGTGTTGGGCAAGTTTCCCGTCGCAGCTGCCAGAGCCACCGCGGTGTTGTAATCGCCCATGCGGCCGCGATTGAGATAGCCCAGAAGCTTGATCTTGCCCGGCAGGTCCAGGAACGAAGTGCGCCGCCTTCGAACTCACTGACGATCTCGTATTCGCCGAAGCCGCGCGACCAGGTTTGCTTCGTTCGGGCGGCGTGACAGATCGAACAGGCCGCTGCGCAAAGTCCACCAGTCTTGCGTCCATTCCGCGGCGACACCGTAGGTGTAACCCCAGGCTTCGGCGGCATAGTCGAAGGCGCCGGAATCGATGATCGCCCAATTGAGGAAATCGCCCCTGGGATCGTGGGCATAGTCATTGGTGTCGAACATGTCCGTGACCGAGAATTTGCCGGCGGTGATGACGAGATTGTTTGCCGTCCTGCTTCCGGCCAGCTTGTTGGCGTCGGGCGCGACGGCCTGGGCTCGCCGCCCAGATCGAAACTCTGGCGAAAGAACAGGCGCTGCAGCCGGAAATAGGGATCGGCCTTGCCCACCTTGTAGGCCTCGCCGCTGGGAAAGCCGGCCACGCCCAACGTGTCGCAGAGGCCGAAACCCTGGTCGATCTCGGGATTGATATAGGCCTCGCCGCCGTCCCACAGCCGCACGCCGGCAAACAGCGTGAATCGAAAGTCTCGTCTCCCCGGCTGGCGGGATCGAGGCTGTTGCCCCCACGGTAGGGCGAGGTGAAGGCGGGATGATATTGCTCGGTGAAGGTGGCCTGGCCATGGAGCGACCAGACTTCGGGCGCAGCGTCTTGGGCTGCCGTATCCTGGGACGCGTCATCCGCCCATGCAAAGGCGGCCCCGCCCAGCCAAAAGGCCAGGCCCCATGCCGCCCATGCGTGCTTGGTCCAGATCGTCCCCACCACTCACCTTTTAGAAGGCCTTTGTTGGATTGCGATGACAAAGACAGGCCGTCGAAAGCCGGCCTTTGCCGCGCGTTCTATATACCCCTGGCGGTATCTTGAAAATACCCCTTGGGGTATAAGATTGCCGCAGGTCAGCGGGCGCGGGCGAATGCCACAAGATTGTCCGGCGAGCCCTGGGCGCCGGGGGCTTGCGGCCCGTCGCGGCGGCCGAGATGGCGCTGCAGGATCGTGGCCAGGGTATCGGCGGCGACGGGTTTCTGGATGATGGGGATTTTGGCGAACCGCTCGCCACCACGTCGGCGGAATAGCCGGTGACGAAGATGAAAGGCACATTCTGGGCGGACAGAATCGGCCAGCGGATAGACCAACTCGCCATTGAGAATTATGTCCAGCACCGCGCCATCGAAGGTCTCGGCCTTGGCCGCCGCCAGGCCGTCGGCCAGGGTGCGGCATGGGTCCGTGGCGTCGAAGTCCAGATCGTCCAGCATCTCGCGCATGAAGAGGCCGACCAGCACTTCGTCTTCGACCAGAAGCAGACGGCGCTGGCGGCGGGGCTCGCTATCGCCTGCGGCCGGAGCGACCGGCGGCGCGGCGGCCTGGGCCAGCGCCATGTTAAGCTCCAGAGTGCAGATCAGGCCTTCCGGGCGCCAATCGAATACCACCTTGCCGCGCCTGGGGTCCGCCAGGCTAGCGGTGATGATCTTGGTGCCGAAACCCTTGTTGGTGGGCGGCTCGACCTTGGGGCCGCCCAATTCCTTTCCAGACCAGAGTTAGCCTGCCCTCGAACGAGGACCAGCTCACATCCACCCGTCCGCTGGGATCGGAGAGGGCGCCATATTTGGCGGCGTTGGTGGCAAGTTCATGCAGCGCGATCGCCACCGTCTGGGCGATTTCCGGCGACACCGTCACCGGCGGGCCGATGGCGGTGACGCGGTGCGGCTTCTCGCCCTGATAGGGCGCAAGCTCCTCAAGCACCAGCCTGAGCACGTCGGCGCCTTCCCAGCGCGAGCGCGAGAGCAGTTCGTGGGTCTGGGCCAGGGCGTTGATGCGCCCCTCCACGCCCACGATGAATTCCTGAATGTCGTCGCGGCGCGCCAGGCGCACGATTGCCTGCACCACGGCCAGCGCGTTCTTGGCGCGGTGATCGACTTCGCGGGCCAGCAGCGCCTGCTTGTTTTCCGCTTCCTTGCGCTCGGTAATGTCGGTGGTGACGCCGCTGAGCCGTTCCAGCATGCCTTCGGGATCGAGCTGGTCGCGGTGGTGACCAGCCGGCACCAGCGCATTTCGCCGCTGGGCCTCAAGATGCGCAGTTCGACGTCGAAGCTGGGTGCATCCTGGCTCAAACTCTCGATCGCCCGGGTGAAGCCGGCAAGATCGTCGGGATGGATGCATTTCGCCATCTTCTCCATCGAGGGCATGAAGCTTTCATGCTCGACGCCGAAGATGCGGCTCTGGCCCTCGTCCCAGAACCACTTGTCGCCCGCCACTTCCCAGTCCCATGAACCCATATGGCCCGACGGCCAGCGCCAGGCTTCTGGCCCTGCTCGCTTTTGCGCAGTTGCTGGGCCGAGGCGTTGAGCGCCTCGGTGCGCTCGGCGACCCGCTGCTCCAGTTCTTCGTTGAGAAGATGGAGCTCGCGGGTCTTGCGGTACAGCTCGGCGAAGACGCGGACCTTGGCGCGCAGCAATTCCGGCACCACCGGCACGGACAGATAATCCACCGCGCCGGCCTGATAGCCGCGCAGATAATCGTTCTCCGACATATGGATGGCCGAGATGAAGATGATCGCCGTCTTCTGGAAGCGCGGATGCTCGCGGATCATCTTGGCCAGCTCGAAGCCGTCCAGTTCGGGCATGCAGACATCGACCAGGATCACCGCCACGTCTGCTTGAGCAGATAGGCCAGCGCTTCCGTGGCAGAAGAAGTCGAGATGAGATTCTCGCCCAACTCTTCGAGCATCACCTCGTATGCGAGGAGCTTGCCGGGCTGGTCGTCCACCAGAAGAACGTTGACGGCGTCTTCTTTCGTCACGATTCCCTTCAGCGATGAAGCCACATGCGCAGCGCCGCCAGAAGCTGCTCGGTATTGACGGGCTTGGCGAGATAATCGGAACGCCCGCCTCCAGGCATTTCTCGCGGTCGCCTTTCATCGCCTTGGCGGTGAGCGCGATGATGGGCAACCGGCGCAATTTCGGGTTCGTCCGGATCAGCGAGGTGGTCTGATAACCATCCATTTCGGGCATCATGATGTCCATCAGCACGAGCGCCAGATCGGGCGTGGCATTGACCAGCTCGATCGCCTCCTTGCCGGTGGTCGCTGTCAGACCCGCATGCCGCGCCGTTCCAGCGCGCTGGAGAGGGCGAAGATGTTGCGGGCGTCGTCGTCCACCAGAAGCACGGCCTTGCCCACCAGATCCTCGTCGGAACTGGTCAGTTTCTCCAGCATCTGCTGCTTTTCGATGGGCAGGTCGGTCACCACCCGGTGCAGGAACAGCGAGGTTTCATCCAGCAGCCGTTCCGGCGATTCCACGCCCTTGACCACGATGCAGCGCGCCACGGCGTGAAGCTGAGCATCTTCTTCCGGCGTAAGTTCCCGTCCGGTGAAGACGATCACCGGGATCTCCGACAGTGTCGGCGTCCTCGCTCAATTGCTGCAGGAGCTCGAAGCCGGAAATGTCGGGCAGCCGCAGATCCAGCACCACGCAGTCAATCTGCTGCTTGCGCAGGGCCTTGAGCGCGTCCTGGCCGGTACCGACCGTCTCGATCTCGATGTCGGAATGACCCAGCAAGGCCTCGATGCGACATCTGCTCGGCGGGATTGTCCTCGATTACCAGGAGCCGCTTGCGTGCGCGGCTGGACATAGGCCTTGACCTTGGAAAGCGCGTTCTGCACGCCTTCCGCCGAGGTGGGCTTGGTGACAAAGGAGAAAGCGCCCCGCGCCAGGCCATGCTGACGATCCTCATCCAGGGTGATGATCTGGACCGGGATGTGGCGGGTCTTGGGGTTCTGCTTGAATTGGCTCAGCACCGTCCAGCCCAGCATGTCGGGCAGGAAGATGTCGAGCGAGACGGCGGCGGGGTTGTATTCCGCGGCCAGGTCCAAGGCGTCGTCACCCCGCATCGCCGACCACCACTTTGAAGCCCTCGTCGTGGGCGAGGTCCATCAGGATGCGCGCATAATGAGGATCGTCCTCGACCACCAGAAGCACCATGTCGCCGGGCGCAGATCGCGGCGCGGTCGTCGCGGATCTGCTCGACCACGGTGGCGCCGCGGTCCGGCAGCACCAGCGCATTGGAACCGGGTGTGATGTTCGACCTGGCCTGCGGGCGCGCCTGGGTGACCGCGCCCGACATAGCGCACCGGCAGATAAAGCCTGAAGGAGCTGCCCTGGCCCGGGGTCGAGCGCAATTGAATTTCGCCGCCCAGAAGGCTGGACAATTCGCGGCTGATGGCAAGGCCCAGGCCCGTGCCGCCATATTTGCGGCTGGTCGAAGCGTCGGCCTGCTGGAAGGCTTCGAAGATCAGTTTCTGCTTCTCGGCCGGAATGCCGATGCCGGTATCTGCCACTTCGAACGCCACCACCCGGCCGCCTGGTTGAGCACCGGATGGGCTGGGTTCCAGCCTCCTGCGCGCGCCGACACCGACAGGCGCACTTCGCCCTGGGCGGTGAATTTGAACGCGTTGGAAAGAGGTTCTTAAGCACCTGCTGCAGGCGCTTGGAGTCGGTGAGCATGGTGCGGCCCAGCGCGGATCGAGCGATGACCTCGAAACCCAGATTGCCGGGCGTCGGCCTCATGGCGGAAGGGCCGCGCCACCGCTTCGACCACATTGGCGAAGCTGATTTCCTCGGCATCCACCGTGACGGTGCCGGATTCGATCTTGGACAGGTCCAGGATGTCGCTGATCAGATTGAGCAGGTCGGTGCCGGCGCCATGGATGGTGCGGGCGAAATCCACCTGCTTGGCGGTGAGGTTCTGGTCGGGATTGTCCGCCAGCTGCTGGCCCAGGATCAGGATGCTGTTCAGGGGCGTGCGCAATTCGTGGGACATGTTGGCCAGGAATTCGGATTTGTATTTCGAGGTCAGCGCCAGCTCGGAGGCCTTTTCTTCCAGCGCGCGGCGGGCCTGCTCGATTTCCTGGTTCTTGCGCTCGACTTCGACATTCTGCTCGGCGAGCTCGCGCGCCTTCTGCTCCAGCTGCTCGTTGGTCTGCTGCAATTCCTTCTGCTGGGTCTGCAGTTCGCCGGCCAGCTGTTGCGACTGCTTGAGCAGGCCTTCGGTCTGCATCGTGGCTTCGATCGATGTTGAGCACGATGCCGATATTGGCGGTGAGCTGCTCCAGGAAGGCGATCTGCAGATCGGTGAAATCCGCCAGCGAGGACAATCTCGATCACCGCCTTGACCTGGCTCTTCGAACAGCACCGGCAGCACGATGATGTTCTTGGGCGTCACCTTCATCAGCGCCGAGGAGATCGGCACGGCCGTCTCCACATCCGACATCAACATCGTGCGCTTGTCGGCGGCGCACTGGCCGATCAGCCCTTCGCCCACGCTGAAGGCTTTGGGATGGCCGTCCACCGGATGATCGGCATAGGAGGACAGCAGCCGCAAGCTGGGCGGATCTGCCATCCGTCCATCTGGTAGATCACGCCCATCTGGGCGTTGACCAGCGGGGTCAATTCGCTACAGCAGCATCTTGCCCACCGTCACCAGGTCGCGCTGGCCCTGCAGCATGTTGGTGAATTTGGCGAGGTTGGTCTTCAGCCAGTCCTGTTCGGTGTTGCGATCGGTGGTGAGGCGCAGATTGCCGATCATGGTGTTGATATTGTCTTTGAGCTCGGCCACTTCGCCGCGCGCTTCGACCTGGATGGAGCGGGTCAGGTCGCCCTTGGTCACGGCGGTGGCCACTTCGGCGATGGCGCGCACCTGGGTGGTGAGGTTGGCGGCCAGCAGGTTGACGTTGCCGGTAAGATCCTTCCAGGTGCCCGCGGCGCCCGGCACATTGGCCTGGCCGCCCAGCCGGCCTTCCACGCCCACTTCGCGCGCCACCGTGGTCACCTGATCGGCGAAGGTGGCCAGCGTGGCGGTCATGTTGTTGATGGTTTCGGCCAGGGCCGCCACCTCGCCCTTGGATTTCACGGTGAGGTTCTGCTTGAGTTCGCCGTCGGCGACCGCGGTCACCACCTTCACGATGCCGCGCACCTGCTCGGTCAAGTTGGCGGCCATCACGTTGACGGTGTCGGTCAAGTCTTTCCAGGTGCCGGCCACGCCCGGCACCTGCGCCTGGCCGCCCAGCTTGCCTTCGGTGCCCACTTCGCGCGCCACGCGGGTCACTTCCGAGGCAAAGGCGTTGAGCTGGTCCACCATGGTGTTGATGGTGTTCTTCAGTTCCAGAATTTCGCCCTTCACGTCCACCGTGATCTTGCGCGAAAGGTCGCCGCGCGCCACGGCGGTGGTGACTTCGGCGATGTTGCGCACCTGGCCGGTGAGGTTGCCGGCCATGGAGTTGACGCGAGTCGGTCAAGTCCTTCCAGGTGCCGTCCACGCCGGGCACCACCGCCTGGCCGCCCAGACGGCCGTCGGTGCCCACTTCGCGCGCCACGCGCGTCACTTCGGCGGCGAAGGAGCGCAGCTGCTCCACCATTGTGTTCAGGGTTTCCTTGAGCAGCAGAATTTCGCCGCGCACGTCCACGGTGATCTTCTTCGACAGGTCGCCGCCGGCGATGGCGGTCGCCACCTCGGCGATGTTGCGGACCTGGGCCGTCAGGTTCGACGGCCATGAAATTGACGTTGTCGGTCAAGTCCTTCCAGGTGCCGGCGACGCCCGGCACCTGGGCCTGGCCGCCCAGCTTGCCTTCGGTGCCGACTTCGCGGGCGACGCGCGTCACTTCGGCGGCAAAGGCGTTGAGCTGGTCCACCATGGTGTTGATGGTGTTCTTCAGCTCCAGAATTTCGCCCTTCACGTCCACCGTGATCTTGCGCGAAAGGTCGCCGCGCGCCACCGCGGTGGTCACTTCGGCGATGTTGCGCACCTGGGTGGTGAGGTTGGCGGCCAGCAGGTTGACGTTGTCGGTCAAGTCCTTCCAGGTGCCGGCGACGCCGGGCACATTGGCCTGGCCGCCCAGCCGGCCTTCGGTGCCCACTTCGCGCGCCACGCGGGTCACTTCGCCCGCAAAGCGGTTGAGCTGGTCCACCATGGTGTTGAGGGTTTCCTTCAGCTGAAGAATTTCGCCGCGCACGTCCACCGTGATCTTGCGCGAAAGGTCGCCGCCGGCGATGGCGGTCGCCACTTCGGCGATGTTGCGGACCTGGGCCGGTCAGGTTGCCGGCCATGGAGTTGACCGAGTCGGTCAGGTCCTTCCAGGTGCCGGCCACGCCGGGCACTTCGGCCTGGCCGCCCAGCTTGCCGTCGGTGCCGACTTCGCGGGCCACGCGCGTCACTTCCGAGGCGAAGGCGTTGAGCTGGTCCACCATCGTGTTGATGGTTTCCTTCAGCTGCAGAATTTCGCCCGAGACGTTGACGGTGATCTTCTTCGGACAGGTCGCCTCTGCGCCACGGCGGTCGCCACTTCGGCGATGTTGCGGACCTGGCCGGTCAGGTTGGTGGCCATGGAATTGACCGAGTCGGTCAGGTCGTTCCAGGTGCCGGCAACGCCGCGCACCACCGCCTGGCCGCCCAGCTTGCCTTCGGTGCCGACCTCGCGGGCCACGCGCGTCACTTCCGAGGCGAAGGCGTTGAGCTGGTCCACCGTGGTGTTGATGGTTTCCTTCAGCTGCAGGATTTCGCCCTTCACGTCCACCGTGATCTTCTTGGACAAGTCGCCATTGGCGATGGCGGTGGACACTTCGGCGATGTTGCGCACCTGGGCCGTCAGATTGGCCGCCATGGAGTTGACGTTGTCGGTCAAGTCCTTCCAGGTGCCGGCGACGCCCAGCACCTTGGCCTGGCCGCCCAAGCTTGCCGTCGGTGCCGACTTCGCGCGCCACGCGGGTGACTTCGCCGGCAAAGGCGTTGAGCTGGTCCACCATGGTGTTGATGGTTTCCTTCAACTGAAGGATTTCGCCGCGACACATTCACGGTGATCTTCTTGGACAGGTCGCCGCCGGCGATGGCGGTGGCGACTTCGGCGATGTTGCGCACTTGCGCCGTCAGGTTGCTGGCCATGAAGTTGACGTTGTCGGTCAGGTCCTTCCAGGTGCCGGCGACGCCCGGCACCTGCGCCTGGCCGCCCAGCTTGCCTTCGGTGCCCACTTCGCGGGCGACGCGCGTCACTTCCGAGGCGAAGGCGTTGAGCTGGTCCACCATCGTGTTGATGGTGTCCTTCAATTCCAGAATTTCGCCGCGCACGCTGACCGTAATCTTGCGCGACAGGTCGCCGCGCGCCACGGCGGTGGTGACCTGGGCGATGTTGCGCACCTGATCGGTGAGGTTGCCGCACATGGCGTTGACCGAGTCGGTCAAGTCCTTCCAGGTGCCGGCCACGCCGGGCACCAGCGCCTGGCCGCCCAGCTTGCCTTCGGTGCCCACTTCGCGCGCCACGCGCGTCACTTCCGAGGCGAAGGAGCGCAGCTGGTCCACCATGGTGTTGATGGCTTCCTTCAGCTGAAGGATTTCGCCGCGCACGTCCACGGTGATCTTCTTGGACAAGTCGCCATTGGCCACCGCGATGGTCACTTCGGCGATGTTGCGCACCTGGCGCGGTCAGGTTGCTGGCCATGGAGTTGACGCTTTCGGTCAAATCCTTCCACACGCCGGTCACTTCGCGCACCTGGGCCTGGCCGCCCAGCTTGCCTTCGGTGCCCACTTCGCGCGCCACGCGCGTCACTTCCGAAGTGAACACGCGAAAGCTGCTTGATCATGGTGTTGACGATGTTGGCCGAGCGCAGGAACTCGCCCTTCAGTGGACGGCCATCGACGTCGAGATTGACGGTCTGCAGCAGATCGCCCTTGGCCACGGCGGCGATCGCGCGCGTGACTTCGCGCGGTGGGCCAGAGCAGATCGTCGATCAGGGTGTTGACCGAGATTCTCCATCTCGCCCCAGGCGCCGTTGCCCGAGCCCCAGCTTGACGCGCTGGCGGGTCTTGCCCTGCTTGCCGACCACCTCGCCCACCACGCTCCAGTTGCTGGGCCATGCGCTCATTGGTGGAGATGATTTCGTTGAACGTGTCGGCGATCTTCCCCGCCGATGCCGCGTCTGATTGCCGGGAAGACGGGCCGAGAAATCGCCCGCCTGCATCGCCTGTAGTGACTTGAGCAATTCCTCGAGCGCGAATTCCAAGCCGGGCATGGCGCCGGGGAAGGCTTCGACCACCCCGCCATTGCCCCTGGCTTCGACGCCCCCCTTGGCTTGGCCAGCACTGTGGTCCGTGTGGGACTGATGATCCTGCCTCAATGTGACCCTTCCCGCGCCCGCGCCCTGAAGAGCCGGCGACGCTTCCTCGAAATCTTCCCGGAGGCCACCGGCAGCTACGGCGGCCCAGCCAAAAGCCTGCCCCGTATCCCCCATGCCTACCGACCCTAAGTTGCCAAACGCCATGGCTGGGTTCCCGTTCCCGCGGGGGGAGGGTTTTTTTGGGGAAACCCCCAGCTTTTGTGCGGTTTCGCACCTGCGGTGGTCCAGGGGTATGGGGACCCTTCAGGAGCGGCGTCACAAACCCTGAACCTCGCGGATGCGCCGGATCAGCTCCGCGATTTTGCGATTTTCTTTGGCAAACCGGGAATGAGCGCCCTCGTCCGCCAGCGCCAAGGCCGGGGGTACGGCTTCGCTGGCCCGCGCGTAGGCCGTCTTCAACTCCGCGAATAATTGGCGAAGCTCTTCGGCCTTTGCGTCCTGATCCTTTGCCGCCATGGAAATCCTGGGCGCGCGGGGATACGCGCAGTCAGGACTATAGACGCTTCATGTCGCTTTTATGCGGTCTCTCTCTAAGCGGACTTCCGGCTAGGCCGACTTCCGGGCAGGTTCGGACAATCCGTGCGGCTTCTCTCCCCGCGAATAGACACAATCCAGTCCCCGCCAAACCTCCACCATGTCCCCATCTTCGACAAGGCTTTGCGCGCGGCGGATGGCGGCGTGATCGCTGATATGAGAGCAGGCATAGATCATGGGTGCCTTGGCTGCTTTTTTTATGATGCGTATTTCATATGCGTTCAAGGCGCGACTCCTATCTTACGCAGACGCATTCAACGACTCCTTCGACGTCGCGTCCAATGAATTTGCAAAAAAAGATTTGTCTCTTTTTATGGTCCTGCCACTCGCCCATGCCGCGACGTTCGCGCCTGCACAAACGAGATGTACAGCGTATGGAAAATTGCTTTGCAACGGCGGCCTTCCTAAGATCGGATTCACAATTCGGGCGAAAAACGGGGGAACCATGACACGGAATTTCACGCATCTCGGCGGGGCACTTGCATTCCTGCTGCTTACAACCGGCGCGATCGCGCAGGCGCCGCGCCAAGCGCCGCCGCCGCTGCAGCCCGATCCCACCACGCTGGATGTATCCGCAGCCCCCGGCGCCAATTATGACAAGGCGGATTTCCGCTTCTGGGCGCCCGATGGCGTCGCCAGGCTGGACGGTATCCTGGTGCTTAATCCCGGCTCGAATGGCGAAGGCCGTCAACAGGCGTCGGATCCCACCTGGCGCGCCTGGGCGGCCAGCCACAAGCTCGCCATCATCGGCACGCATTTCACCGACAAGCAGATTTCCATTGTCGAGGATTATGCAAATGTGAGCAAAGGTTCAGGCCAGGCGCTGCTCAAAGCCATCAACGCCTTCGCCGCCCGTTCGCGTCATCCCGAGCTCGCCACCGCCCCGCTGGTCTTGTGGGGCATGTCGGCCGGCGGTGAAGTGAATTACGAATTGGCGGCGTGGATTCCCGATCGCGTCGCCGCCTTTGTCGTCAACAAGGGCAATTTCTATTACACGGGTGTCGCCTCCAAGGCGACGCGCAACATTCCGGCGTTGTTCTTTGTCGGCGAGAGCGACCTCCAATACCGCATCACCGCGGTGACGGGCATCTGGGCGATGAACCGTCGCCCGGGCGCGCTCTGGGCCCTGGTGCAGGAGCCCAACACGCCGCACGCCGTGGGCCGTTCCGACGTGCTGTCGCGCATGTTCTTCGACGATGTGCTGCCGATGCGCATTCATTCCGGCAGCGCCGCGCTCAGCCCGCTGGATCCCGACAAAGGCTGGCAAGGCGACCTGGGCAGCCACGCGGTCGCAGCGATGGTGCCGGGCGCCAAGCCATCCGACACACCCACGGTCTGGCTTCCCACCGAGCGCTCGGCCAAGGCCTGGGCGGAGGTGGAGACCGGGCAACCGTTCGATCAGAACTAAGCTGGCGTAGCGCCTTGTGCCGATGATGTTCGCCAGGAGAGCCCAACGATGACGCCCACCATCACCGCTTTTGAAGCGTCGCCCGATCGCGGCAGGGGATTGGCGCGCGATACGCGCGTGCGCTGGGCGCTGGAAGAAGTAGGCCAGCCTTACGAGGTTCGCCTGGTTTCGTTCACCGCGATGAAGGAGCCCGCGCATCTGGCGCTTCATCCGTTCGGCCAGATTCCCACCTATGAGGAAGGCGATCTCGCCTTGTTCGAGACCGGGGCGATCATCTTCCATATTGCCCAGCGCCATCCGGGCCTGCTGCCGGACGATGCCGATGCCCGGGCGCGCGCGATCATGTGGATGTTCGCTGCGGTCAACACGGTGGAACCGCCGATCATCGAACTCTCCAACGCCAAGATCCTGGAGCGCGACAAGCCCTGGAACAAGGAACGTCTGCCCATCCTTCAGGATCGTGTGCGCGAGCGGCTGAGACAGCTTTCCGCATATCTGGGCGATGCCGAGTGGCTTGATGGCGGGTTCAGCGCGGGCGATTTGATGATGGTGCATGTGCTGGACAGGCTGAAGGCATCGGGCCTGCTGGACGACTATCCCAACCTGGCTGCCTATGTCGCCCGCGGCGAAGCGCGGCCCGCCTATAAACGGGCTTTCGCCGCGCAGCTGGCGGTTTTCACCGCGGGCCAGCGATGGGCTGATTAAAGTCCCCTGTCAGCCCGTCTTGGTCCAGACCTTCCTCCCTTTGGCGCGAAGCGCCTGGAAGGGGAGGTGGTCGTAGCTGGCCCTCGAGCCAGCGAAGACCGGAGGGGTTATAAATCAGGACCGATAGGTCCAAACATGCGCGGGCGGGAAGTTCTGCCACACCGCGCGCTTGGTTAGCTTCATGCCGGGATCGGATTTGACCGGCGGCCGCCAGCTATAGGAAAGCTGGATGAACAGGCCGCCCTTGCCCTGACAGGCCAAGGCGCGCCTTAGCAGCGAGCGGCGCGTGGCCTGCGGCAGATGCAACAGCGGCAGGCCAGAGACGATTGCGGCCACCGGCGCATGCCGAGGAAAGAACCGCTCGAAATTCAACGCGTCGCCGCAGCGCACATCGATCCCGGGGAAGTTCGCCTTCAACAGCGCCATGAAGCTCTTCTCGCGCTCGATGGCGAGGATGCGCTGGGCGCCCGCGCGCCGGACCAAAGCCGCCGTCACCGCGCCGGTGCCTGGCCCCAGTTCGATCACCAGGCCGGGGCGCGAAAGATCGAGTTCGGCGGCGATGGCATCAGCCAGGACGGGGCTCGATGGCGTGGGCGCGGATACGCCCTTGGGATTATGAATCAACCCACGTAGGAAAGCGCCATAGTTTAATGAGCCGGCGCTCGCGTCATCATGCATGGGAATCCCCCGCGGTCATGAAAACGAAATGCTCGAGCTGTGTCGGAGTTCCTGGATGGCCGGCTAGCGCGTCTTAGTCATGCCCTTTCTCCCCCGCGCATGCAGCGCATGCTGGCGGGGAGATGGCCGGTCCATAGCAACAGCGTATGGACGCGCTTGCGATGCGAAGGCCAAAAGGGGGCAATTATCCAAGCACCAGCAACAGATCCTTGGCGTCGATCTGGACGCCGGGGCTCACCAGCATCTCCGTCACCGTGCCGTCCTTCGCAGCGTGCAGCGCCGTTTCCATCTTCATCGCCTCGATGGTGAGAAGGACGTCACCTGCCTTGACCTTTTCGCCCTTCTTCACCGCGACCGTCGAGATGGCGCCCGGCATGGGCGCGGCGACATGGGCGTCATTGCCCTCTTCCGCCTTGCGCCGCACCTCGACCGTGGGTTTGGCCGAGCGGTTGGGCACCTTGACGATGCGGGGTTGGCCATTGAGTTCGAAAAAGGCCCGCACCTTGCCCTCCTCGTCGGTCTCGCCGATGGTTTGAAGCCGAACCACCAGCGCCTTGCCCCGTTCCAGCTCGATGGTGATCTCCTCTCCCGGCTTCATGCCATAGAAGAAGACGGGCGTGGGCAAGGCCGACACAGGGCCATAACGGTTCTGCATGGCCGCATAATCGGTGAAGACCTTGGGGTACATCAGATACGAGAGAAGCTCGTTGCCTTCCAGCGGGCGGCCGATTTTGGCCTCGACATCTTTCTGCGCCTTATCCAGGTCAGTGGCGGGGATCAGCGCGCCGGGCCGTTCGGTGACGGGCTTGATGTCTTTCAGCACCCTGGCCTGAAGCTGTCTGGGCCATCCGCCGGCAGGCTGGCCCAGGTCGCCGCGCAGCATCTCGACCACCGAGGCGGGAAACGCCATCTCATGCTTGGGGTCCAGCACGTCCGCGCTGGAAAGCCCTTGCGACACCATCATCAGCGCCATGTCGCCCACGACTTTCGACGATGGCGTCACCTTGACGATGTCGCCGAACAGATCGTTGGCGGCGCGATAGGCCTTGGCCACTTCATGCCAGCGCGTTTCCAGGCCCAGCGAACGCGCCTGCTCTTTCAGGTTGGTGAATTGACCGCCCGGCATTTCATGGAGATAGACTTCCGATGCGCCAGCCTTGAGGTCGCTTTCGAACGCGGCATATTGGGTGCGCACCGCTTCCCAATAAAAGCTGATCCGGCGGATGGCTTCGGGATCGAGCCCGGGATCGCGCGGCGTATGGCGCAGCGCCTCGACCAGCGAGCCCAGGCAAGGCTGCGAGGTGGTGCCCGACATTGCGTCCATCGCGGCATCCACCGCATCCACGCCCGCATCCACCGCCGCCAGCACGGTCGCGCCGGCAATACCGGACGTGTCGTGGGTGTGGAGATGGATAGGCAGCCCGATCTCGCTCTTCAGCGCACCGATCAACACACGCGCCTGGGCCGGTTTGAGCAGCCCCGCCATGTCCTTGATCGACAGAATATGGCAGCCGGCTTTCTCAAGCTCCTTCGCCATTTTCACATAATAGGCGAGATCGTATTTGGCGCGGGCAGGATCGAACAGATCGCCGGTGTAGCAGATCGCCCCTTCCGCGAGCTTGCCCGCTTCGCGTACCGCATCGATGGCGACGCGCATGTTTTCGGTCCAGTTGAGGCAATCGAAAATGCGGAACAAATCCATGCCGGCCTCGGCGGTGCGGCGCACGAAGGCCTTCACCACATTGTCGGGATAATTGGTGTAGCCCACGCCATTGGCGCCGCGCAGCAGCATCTGCAACAGCAGGTTGGGCACGCGCTCGCGAATCCTGGCCAGCCGCTCCCACGGGTCTTCGTTCAAAAACCGCATCGCCACATCGAAGGTGGCCCCGCCCCAGCATTCCAGCGACAGCAATTGCGGCAAGCCATTGGCATAGGCCGAGGCGACGCCCGCGATGTCATGGGTCCGCATGCGGGTGGCGAGCAGCGACTGATGCGCGTCGCGCATGGTGGTGTCGGTCACCAGGACCTGACTTTGCGCTTTCATCCATTGGGCGAATTTTTCCGCGCCCATCTGGTCGAACAATTGCTTGGTGCCATCCTTGGGCACGCGGCCGAAATTGGGCGCTTCGGGTTTGCGCGCATCGGCGGGTGGCTTCACTCGGCCCCGTGTCTCGGGATGCCCGTTCACCGTCACGTCGGCGACGTAAGTGAGCAACTTGCTGGCGCGATCGCGCCGCGCCGGCAGGTGAAACAGCTCCGGCGTCTCGTCAATGAAACGAGTGGTGTAGTCGTTGCTGCGGAATTTGGGGTGCGACAGCACCGCTTCCAGGAACGCCAGATTGGTGGCGACGCCGCGGATGCGGTATTCGCGCAAGGCCCGATCCATGCGGGCAATGGCTTCCTGCGGCGTAGCGGCCCAGGCGGTGACTTTCTCCAGCAGCGGATCATACCAGCGCGTCACCACCGCACCGGAATAGGCCGTGCCGCCATCGATGCGCAGGCCAAAGCCGGCGGCGCCGCGATAGGCGATGATGCGGCCATAATCGGGAATGAAATTATTCTCGGGATTTTCGGTGGTGATGCGGCATTGCAGGGCATGGCCGCGGGTGGCGATCGGTCCTGGGGCGGAATGCCGGTCTCATAGGCGCCGCCTTCCCCCATCACGCCGATGCGCTTGCCTTCGGCAATGCCGATCTGGGCTTTGACGATGTCGAGATTGCACACCACTTCCGTAACGGTGTGCTCGACCTGGATGCGGGGATTGACCTCGATGAAATAGAACTCGCCGGTATCGGCATCGAGCAAAAATTCCACCGTGCCCGCGCCCACATAATCGGTGCCCCGCGCGATCTTGAGCGCGGCCTCGCACAAGGCCCGGCGGGTGGCGGGATCGAGATAAGGCGCCGGGGCGCGCTCGATCACTTTCTGGTTGCGCCGCTGGATGGAACAGTCGCGCTCATAGAGATGCACCAGATTGCCGGCGCTGTCGCCCAGGATCTGCACCTCGACATGGCGGGCGCGGCGCACCAGCTTTTCCAGATAGACTTCGTCCTTGCCAAAGGCGGCCTTGGCTTCGCGCCTTGCCGTGAATACGGCATCGAGCAGCGCGGCCTCGCTTTCGATCGGGCGCATGCCCCGCCCGCCGCCGCCCCAGGACGCTTTGAGCATCACCGGATAGCCCACCTCTCGCGCCAGCGCCTTCACCTGTTCGGAGTCGTCAGGCAGAGGCGGGCTGGCCGGCATCACCGGAACGCCCACCTTCACCGCCAGATTACGGGCGTCCACCTTGTTGCCCAGGGTGCGCAGGGTCTGGGGCGACGGGCCGATGAAGATAAACCCGGCTTTGCCACAGGCCTCGGCGAATTCCGGGCTTTCCGACAACAGGCCATAGCCGGGATGGATGGCATCCACCTTGGCTTCGCGCGCCACCCTGAAGAATCTCGTCAATCGAGAGATAGGCCTCGACCGGGCCTTTGCCCTTGCCGATCTGATAGGCCTCGTCGGCCTTGAAGCGATGGAGGGAGAGCTTGTCCTCCTCGGCATAGATGGCCACAGTCGAGATGCCCAATTCCGTGGCGGCGCGGAACACGCGAATGGCGATTTCCGAGCGATTGGCCACCAGCAGGCGGCGGAAGGGCACAGACATACAGCGAGCCTGGAAGGGATACGGCGCTTTATGTTGCAACTCTTCCCGCAACGCAACAAAGATGACGCTACCAGCCTAGCCGGCGTCGTTGGCCAGGATTTTCTCCAGCTCTGAGAGGGTGTCGGCCTCCCGCGCCGGCTTGTCCCAGCGGATGCGGTTGATGCGGGGAAACCGCATCGCCACCCCGGATTTGTGGCGGGCGGAGCGCTGCAGCCCCTCGAAGGCGATTTCCAGTACCAGGCCGAATTCCCTGTCGGCACGCACGGAGCGGACCGGACCGAACCGTTCCACCGTGTTGTCACGCACGAATTTGTCCAGCTTGAGCAGCTCCTCGTCGGTGAAGCCGAAATAGGCCTTGCCCACAGGGGTAAGGACCTGGCCGCCGTTTTCTCCCTCGCGCCAGACCCCGAAAGTGTAATCGGAATAAAAGCCCGAGCGCTTGCCATGGCCGCGTTGGGCATACATCAGGACCGCGTCCACCAGATGAGGATCGCGCTTCCATTTGAACCAGGGGCCCTTGGGCCGTCCCGCCTCATAGATGGAATCCCAGCGCTTGAGCATCAGGCCTTCGGCACGCTCCGCGTCGCCCGAGGGCGGCTTGGCACGGAGCCGGCGCAGTTCGTCCCAATCCCTGAACGGCTGAAGCGGCGACAGATCAATGTGGGTGGAGTGGAGGTTGGCCACGAACGTCTCCAGCCGCTTGCGGCGTTCCGCGAACGGAAGACGGCGGATATCCTCCTCGCCTTCGAGCAGAAGGTCATAGGCGCGGATGCCGGCGGGGAATTCGGCCATCAGTTCGGGCGAGGCGGTCTTGCGGTTGAGCCGCTGCTGCAATTCGCCGAAGCCACCGATATGCCCGTCGCGCAGGACCAGAAGTTCGCCGTCCAGCGCGCCTTCGAACTCCAGTGCCGCCAACACATCGGGAAAGCTTTTGCCGATATCGTCGCCGGTGCGGCTATAGAGCCGGCGCTGACCTCGTTCGTTCACCGCCTGGACCCGGATGCCATCCCATTTCCACTCCGCCGCGTAGTCGGCGGGATCGAGCTTGGGAAAATCCCCGCTCTCGTCGATCGCCTGGGCCAGCATCGCCGGGCGGAACCGCGCAGGCGCGTCGGCGCTGGGCTTTTCGCCCCTGCCCTCCAGCCAGGCGAAGAGGTCTTCGTAAGGCGGTCTCTGGCCGTGCCAAAGCTCCTCGATCTCGGCGACTTCCACGCCGCCCAGATTGGCCAGCGCCTGTTTGGCCAGCCGCGCCGATACGCCCACCCGCAAGCCGCCGGTCAAAAGTTTGAGCAGCGCCCAGCGCCCGTCCGCGTCCAGCGCATCCAGCCAGCGCTCCAGCAATTGCGGTACTTCGCGGCGCGACGCTCGACGCAGCGTGTCGATCACTTCGGGCAATTCCGGCTCAACATTCGCTCCATGTTTGGAGGGCCACGCGAGCGCCGCGGTTTCCGCAAGATCGCCCACGAAATCATAGGACAGCGCGAACAGCACCGGATCGAGCCGGGCCTCCACCGCCTTGCGTATCATGGCCGGCTTGGCGTCGTCGAAGACCAGTTCGCCGGTCAGGCTGGCCAGCGCCCAACCCCGTTCGGGATCGGGCGCATTGCGCAGATAACCCTCAAGCAGCCTGAGCTTGACGTTGCGCTGAGGCGAGAAGGACAGACGGTCCAGCAGGATGGCGAAGGCTTTCATGCCCCCTCCTCGTCCTCATAACCCACCAACTCCAACGCCTTGGCGGTGACGCCGTTGAGCGAGGCCCAGCGCAGCAATGCCTCCTCGCTTCCATGGGTGACCCATAATTCCTGTGGCTTGATTTCGGCGATGGTGCCGGTCAATTCATCCCAATCGCCGTGATCCGACAGGATCAACGGCAATTCCACGCCCTGTTGGCGCGCGCGCGCCCTGACCCGCATCCAGCCGCTGGCGAAACCCAAGAGCGGATCGGCGAAACGATGCGACCAGCGGTCCTGAGTGGCCGATGGCGGCGCGATCACGATCTTGCCTTCCAACCGATCATGTTTATTGGCACGCTTGTCGGTCGTGGCGGGTGCGGTCGGTCCCAGCGCGACGCCGAAGCTTTCATAGAGCGCGTTCAGGTTCTGCAGCGCGCCGTGGACATAGATGGTCTCGCCATAGCCCGCCTCGCGCAGCAGCATGATCAGCCGCTGCGCCTTGCCCAACGCATAGGCGCCGATCAGATGGGTGCG
>CAVXUV010000017.1:0-7527 GCA_963765095.1 uncultured Alphaproteobacteria bacterium | reverse complement strand
TTGTGCTCCGGGAAATCCAGCAAATCGCCGACTCCGGCGATGCCGTCAAGCGCGCCCGCGGCCGGCGCGGCCTGGAAATGCTCAACCGCATCCAGCGCAACGGCAAGATCGAGGTGCGCATCCATGACGGCGATTTTCCCGACGACAAGGAGGTGGATTCCAAACTCGTCCGCCTCGCGCGCAACCTCAACGCCAAGCTGTTCACCAATGATTACAACCTCGGCAAAATTGCCGCGCTGCAAAAGGTCAATTGCATCAACCTCCACGAAGTTTCCAAATGCCTCAAGGTCATCCTTCTGCCCGGCGAAATGCTCCAAATGAAAATCGTCCGCGAAGGCAAGGACAAGGGCCAGGGTATCGTCATTGAAAAATTAAACCGCACTAACGAAGCACATTCGATAAATCCCGACACGGCCACGTGACGAAGCTTATAACTGGCTTAATACAGCATTATGCAGCACTAACCCTCGATGAGATCGATACGTTGCTGTTCTGTCTCGGCGCTTCTACGGCACAAGACGAAATCAGGAAGCATCTAAACTGCGCGGAGCTTTTTGGCTGGGTACTGAAAGCAAAAGGCTGGGTTCCAGACCTACTACGCGGCGATTGAAGGCAATCGCGCATGACATTTTGAGTTTTCCCCTGACGTTAAGCGAATTGACCGCTCACGTTGGAATACCGAAATTGTAAACTACTGGAGAGAACACGACCCACAGAGGTTTGCGAGCATACAGGCCGCCATCAAGCGGGCCAAGAAATGACAGACTTATTCCAAAACTGTCCTTGCATACCGGCCTACGAGAGCACGAGGTCGTTCGTATCATGATGACTGCGCCATCTCGGTACAAAGTATTTCACATCAAGAAACGCAATGGATTATCATTCCGGGAGATTGCCCAACCCGCTCCAGAGGTAAAGCTCCTACAGAGAGCCGTGAGCACCGTATTCCTCGACAATCTGCCGATTTATGATTGTGCTACTGCATATCGCGCGGGTTGCTCAATAAAAAAAAACGCAGAGCCCCACGCAAAGAATGGTCCGATCTTAAAGTTAGACCTTAGAAATTTCTTTCCTTCATTGAGGGCCGACGATTGGGCGAAGTATTGCAACCGAACAAGATGTTTAGAGGACCATCGAGATATCTATCTCACCTCCAGGCTTCTTTTTCGCAAGGCTAAAGGCAGCACCGTTTTGAGGCTTGCCATCGGCGCACCATCATCACCGAAGCTGTCAAACATTTTGATGTATGAGTTCGATGCCTTGATCTTTGAAGCTATTAAAGATCAGCGCGTAACCTACACCCGCTACGCGGACGATATGACGTTCTCTGCGCCGCGACTGGGCTATTTGAATGATGTTCAGAAAAAAGTTGCGCGGGTTATTCGAAGCCTTGCATCACCGAACCTTGATTTGAATTAAGAGAAAACCACCTATGTCACAAAAAAATACGGCCGCACTGTTACCGGATTGACCCTAGCTAACGATGGCCGCGTTACAATCGGTAGAGATAGGAAGAGAAGAATTCGGCGGCAGTTCACCGCGCCACTATTGGCGAGTTAAATTCATTGGAAATGGAAGTGCTCGCGGGAACCCTTGCATATGTGAATGCTGTTGAACCTGAATTCATTTCAGTGCTGAGCAAATATTATGGTGAGGATGCAATAAAGAAAATCCAATCGACTAAACGGGGCAAAAAACTTGTTTTCCATCCTCCTGCGGTGGCACCCCATAACTTGGGCACAGCAGCGTCAGAACTTCAGAAAGTGGAATGGAAACCCAGAAAATATTGGTTTTAAAATTCCTTGCTCGTCCAGCTGCTCGCCCAACTCTCCGCACACGATACGAAGCAAGCGTGATCTGAGAGACGCCTGCCAACCCAAAACTTGGCTGGTGTACGGGCGCAGCTCCTACCCAAATCCTTTGTACCCATCCTTCGTGGCTTGGCACCTGTCCAACGCGCGCTTGAAGGCGTCGCGCCCCGTGACGCGGATCATATAATCCGCTTCCGCCGCGCCCAGGGTGGCGCAGTCGCCTCTGCGCGCCAGCATCAAGGCATAGGCGAACTCCTCACCCTGAGCGTGTCGAGGACTGGACCGTCTTTCTGCGCATCCTTCGACAAGCTCAGGATGAGGATATTTTCTTCGCGGGCGCCCACGGTGCTTGACCACGCCCCCGCGCGTGCCGCAGCCTTTGCCCATACATCGGAGAGACCGCCATGCGCGCACGGCTTTTGAGTTACGCCTTCGTCCTTGCCTTGGCGCCGTCCTTGGCCGCGGCGCAAGGGGCCGCCGCGCAATCCGGCCCCTATCACATCATCAAGACCGCAAAGGTGGGCGGGGTGGGCGGTTTCGACTATGTCTCGGCCGATCCGGTCCGGCGCCGTCTCTATGTCGCGCGGCTGGGGGCCGATTCCCCCCGGCTTACGGTGTTCGACCTGGATACGCTGGCGCCGGTGAGCACGATCCCGGGCTATAGCGCGCATGGCGCCGCGGTCGATCAACTCTCGCACCACGGCTTTGCCACCAGCCAGCCGGTGATGATGTGGGACACGCGCTCGCTTCAACTGACCAAGACCATTCCCGTCGGCGGCAATCCCGACGGCATCATGGCCGACACCTTCAACCACCGCATCTATGTCTTGAGCCACACCGCGCCCAACATGACCGCGATCGACGCCGCCGACGGCAGCATCGCGGGCACGATCGATCTGGGCGCGGCGCCCGAGCAGACCGTGGCCGACGGCAAGGGGCATCTTTATGTGGATTTGGAAGACAAGGACCAGGTCGGCGTGGTGGACGCGAAGACCCTGGCCGTGACCGCGCGCTATGGGCTGGACGGCAAAGGCGGCACGCCCGCCGGCCTGGCGTTCGACACGAAGAACCGGATTCTGTTCGTCGCCTGCCGCAATCCCGCGACCATGGTGATGCTCAATGCCGACACCGGAGCCATTCTGGGCGTCATCCCCATCGGCGCGCAGGTTGACGGCGCGGTGTTCAATCCCGCTACCATGGAAGCCATCAGCTCCCAGGGCGACGGCACCTTGTCCATCATCAAGGAGGAAAGCCCCACCAGCTTTGTGCTGGAGCAGACGCTCACAACCCAGCCCAGCGCCAAGACCCTGACGCTGGATGCCAAGACCGGGCACATCTTTTTAATCGCGGCCGAATTCGCGCCGCCGCCTGCCGACGCGCCGCCTCTTTCCAACGGGCGCGTGGCGCGCGGACCGATGGTGCCGGATTCCTTCGCGATTCTCGAGGTCGGGCGCTGACGCGCGGGTGAAGGCGGGGACCGGTTGCGGCATGGCCAAAGGAATTTCGAGGGGGCTTGGGCCGCACGCATTGCCGCCGGATCTGAGAAAGGCCCTGACCGCCGACAAAGCGGCGCTGGCGAAATGGGAAGACATCACCCCGCTGGCGCGCAATGAATGGATTTGCTGGACGCTTTCGGTCAAGACACCCGCGAAAAGAGCAGAGCATGTCGCGAGGGTTGTATCGGAGCTCAAGGACGGGATGCGCCGCCCCTGCTGCTGGATGGGCTGCGTCCACCGCACGGACAAGCCGCTCAGCCGCTCGCAAAAATTCCTCCTGGCCCGGCGTTCCGGTTAACCCACGGACCCCCGAAGCTGCTAACATGGGTCGCCATGATCATACCCCCATTCCTTGTGTGGTCTGGAGTATTCGCCATCGGCCACAAGGCGATCGATGCCGAACACCGGCTCCTGGTCGATGCGATCAACGAAATCCATGCCGCGGAGCACGCCGGGCAGACGCTCGACCAACTCATCGCCCAGCTGAATGACCTGCTCGCTGCCACCGAGCGGCACTTCGACCGCGAAAATTCGGTGATGCAAAAATTGCAGCATGGCCCCAAACTCTCTGAAGCAAAACGTATCGCCTTCCTCAAGGCATTGGGTGACGTGGCGATGGACGAACATTTGAGCGCGCACGAGCACGAACTCTCCAAGCTCAAATCGATCATCGGCGCCATTGGTTCGGGCGACGATTTAAGCAGGAGCAATCCCTGCTCCGAATTGGGGGACTGGTTTGTCCAGCATGTGATCAAGTATGATGCGCATCTGAAGGCCGTGTTTCAGGCCATCTAGGGACACGGGGCCCGGCGACCTGGCGGTCCGCCAGCCATCTCAGATACTCGGGTCTTCTTTCATGAATTGGCGGTAGTATTGTTCCGCTATTGGCCTTTTTCCCGACGCCACCAGAAACCTCCCCAGCTTTCTGTCGTGATGATCGATATGATAAATCAGCCAGCTGCTGATGAATTCGGCAAAGGCCATCTCGCCCACTCTGCGGCTCTTGATATCTTCCGTCATCCGGCGAAGCCCCTCGATCAGCGACGCGTGTATTTTGGAATGCTCCACGACCTCGGGATAGGCGACCTCGTGCATCAGATTGTCTTCGCTGGTCAAATGAAACTGGGTGAACACCTCGAGTTCGGCGCAGGCGCATCTTATCGCCACCTCCGACATGTCGCTGGCACGGCAAGCTGCACCTTGCGGCACAGCCAAAGAAGCATCCGGTGCTCGTCATCCACGAGCGGATAGTTGATCAGCAGATTGCGTTCCCAGCGAATGAACATATCGAGTTGCACCGTGAAATATCGGTTTGCAAGCGCGGTTCGCCAAAAAGGAACTATGTCTTTCGGCTATGGGCGCCGGGACAGGCGCCCGACAATGATCGAAGATACGCCGTGAATTCCAATTCTCCTAGTGCCCCGGCTTGCCGGGCCGCATGCGAGGATTCGATTCCGCGAGCGCCCATTATAACCTAGGCCGGTTTGCGGTCCTGCGTTAGTCTCGCCGTGGTTGCGAAGAGGGGCGGTCATGCAGCGGACATTCCTGATCTCCATCCTTGCCGTTGTGTTCGCCGGTTTGGCAGGCCCGGCCCCCGCGCAGGAAAGCCAGCATTGGGTGGCAAGCTGGGCCACGGCTCAGGCCTCGTATTTCGTCTATGCCCCGCCGGTGGTGCCCGCGCCGCCCGGCCCGCCCGACCACCTTTGCGCCCGCCACCATCCAGCCCGACCTGGGTATTTCCATTTCCGGCTTCCAACCAGAACCAGGCCGTGGACCAGACCTTCCGCTCCATCGTCAAGCCTGACCTGTGGGGCAACCGGATGCGCTTTCGCTTTTCCAATGTCTTCGGCAATGCGCCATTGACGTTTGGCGCCGTGTCGGTGGGCCTGCAGGAATATTCCGGCAATGTGGTGAAGGGCACGCTGATCAAGGTGACGTTCGGCGGCAATGCGTCGGTCACCATCCCGCCCGGCCAGGAAATCTGGAGCGACGCCACCGCCCTGCCCTTCATCCATGGCGCGGACGATCCCGCGATCCAGGGCCGCAACCTGGCCGTGAGCTATGCGGTCAAGGGCGCCAGCGGGGTGATGACCCATCATGCCGCGTCGAACCAGACCTCGTACATCAGCGCGCCGGGCAGCGGCGACCACACCATGGATGCCGATGTGTTCGCCTATGAATTCACCACCACCTCGTGGTTTTTCCTGGACGCGGTGGATGTGATGGCGCCCGCCGGCACGGTGGTGATCTGCGCCTTCGGCGATTCCATCACCGACGGCACCCACACGACCTTGAACGAGAATGACCGCTGGATGAACGACCTGTCGCGCCGGCTGCACAATGCATATGGCGACCGGGTGAGCATCGTGAACGAGGCCATCGGCGGCAACCGGGTGGTCAATCCCGCGCCGGTCAACGCCACGGCGGGCCCCGCGGCAACCGACCGGCTGGACCGCGACGTGCTGGGCTTGTCGGGTCTGACCCATGTGATCTGGCTGGAAGGCATCAACGATCTGGGCGCCAGCCATACGACCGATGCGGTGATCGCGGGCTACAAGGATGTGGTGGCGCGCCTGCACGCCAAAGGCGTCAAGGTCTATGCCGCAACGCTCACCTCGGCCTTGGGCATGGTCAACCCGGCGGAGGGCTGGAATCCCGGCCGGGTGGCGACAGGCGACAACGGCCCGCGCGTGGACCAGGACCGCAAGACGCTCAACGCTATTCATCCGCACCTCGGGACTGTTCGACGGGGTGGAGGATTTCGACGCCGCCACGCTCGATCCCGCCACCGGCAACATGAAGGCCGAATTTGTCCCCAACAGCCAGATGACCCAATTGCCCTGGGATTATCTGCATCCCAACCATGCCGGCTATCTCGCCATGGCGGGGGCGGTGGACATCGCGCCCTTCCGTCCGCAGTAAGGGACGGACGTTTCCGGGTTAAGACTAGTGCACCGCCATCAACTCGGCGGCGCGGCGGCACAACAGGCTGGTGTCGAAGGGCTTGCGGAAAGTGCCGATTTGGCGATCCAGCACCAGCCTGGGCGGCTCGGCGGCATAACCCGTCATCAGTATGACTTTCAGGTCGGGCCGAAGTTCAAGCCCCGCTTGCGTCAGGGCATAGCCGTCGATGCCGGGCATGCGGATGTCGGACACCAAAAGCGCGATTTCGCCGTGCTCCTTCAGGATCGCGAGCGCCTCTTGCCCGTTGGCGGCGGCAAACACCTCGAACCCGGACAAGCGGAGCGACTGGGCCACGGCCTCGCGAAACATCGCCTCGTCGTCGACGATCAGGATGTGGCGGCCCATAAGCGCCGCGTGGCTCACCGGCGCGCGGACACCCGGCGACACGATCGCCGGCGGCGGCCGCAAAGCCGCGCGTCGGGCGGCCAGCGAGGTGGCCGGAACCGATGCTTCGCGCAACGCCTCGTCTATGGCCTCCATGCAAAGCCGGACCGCATCGTATTTGTCGCCATGAAACGATCCCGCCAGCGTCTTTCCGTCCGCATCTCCCAGATGGGCGGTCCAGGTCCAGCGCACGCCATCCACCGACTGCACCGCATATTCGACGCCGCGATGAAGCCGGCGCATTTGCGGAGCCGCGCCGACCGTGCGCGGCGGCGGCGCCGCGTCTCCCGCCTCGGCGGCCAGCGCGCCGACCTTGCCGCGCAGCCTGCGGCTGTGGCTCACCCGCCAGTCGCTGTTCAAAAGCGCGATCAAGGCGTGACGGACCACCTGCCGCGCCCTGGGAACTCAAGCCCGCGTCGTCCGGCGGCGCCCCCAGGGTCTTGCCGTCCGCGACGGGCAAATCATCCTTCCACAATTCGAAGCGGTGATGCTCGTCCGAGCAGGCGTCGCAAATCGCGCCGCGATCAGCCTCGCTTCGGAATTATGTTCGGCTTCGAAGCCGTGGCGAAAGACGATCGCACCCAATTTGTCGAAGCAGTGCAGCGAATAATTGTGCATTATGGCGTTTTCCCTGAAGGCAACGCCTAGCACAGCCTCACATCGATTCCCAGACAATGAAGAGGCGCGCGCCCGTACGTTTGATGCGACTTTTTTCACGCTCGCGCTATGCGGATTGCATCAGGCCGGTTCCATCACGCTTGCCCCACGCCGCCGGACAGCATCTCGGGTTTCACGCCCAGCTTGGCCAGCGCCTGGTTCCACTTGGCGCCATCGTCGGCCGCGAAGACCAGGTCGGTGTCGGCGGCAACCAC